>NZ_JBSFTS010000013.1:0-151856 GCF_053591375.1 Streptomyces sp. NPDC003034 | reverse complement strand
TGATTTTTGGCACGCTGTTGAGTTCTCAAGGAACGGACGCTTCCTTTGTACTCACCTCAGCACATCGGCTGCGGCTTTCCTCCGGGCTTCGTTCTATGTTTCCGACTCTATCAGACTCTTTCGCGTCCGATTCCCGGTCGAAGCGGGTTTCGCTTTCCAGCGTTCCCGCTTTCGCGTTTCCCTTTCCGGCGATTCCGACTCTATCAGATCCTTATCGGGCCTGATCCCAGTCAGCGGGCTTTGCCTTGAGGGCCGTTGGGCCCTTGCGGCGAGTGAGACAGTAGCGGATTCCTCGCCACCGAACCAATCGGCGGCCGCGCCCTTCGGACACGGATTCCTCATTCGCAAATACGCATGAAAACGAGACGACGAAGTGCGTCGTTCGTTCGAGTGGGTAGTGCGGAATGGCTGTCCGGGGACCGACCGGGGCCGGCGCTCACTTCGGACAACTCGAAGAACCTTACGGAGCAGGTACGGGTGTGTCAACCTCCGTCCACCCGAGCCGCGCGGGACGCCCTAACTTCCCCCCGTTCTCCCGCGCCTCCCTCTACGCTGGGCCCATGACTACGCATGCGCTCACGCTCAGCCTTCGCTGGTGGGCCGCCTGACGGCGGCCCTCCTTCCACGCGAGCACGCATGCGCTCACGGCCGCCGCTTACGGCGGCCGTTCTTGTTTCTCCCCCCTCCGGGAGGGCCCGGTCGCCCGACGCGGTGGCCCGGTACCCACTCACACACAAGGGAGAGCAGGACATGACGAGGATCTTCAGCGGGGTCAAACCGACCGGCCACCTGACCCTGGGGAACTACCTGGGGGCCGTGCGGCAGTGGGTCGCCGCCGACCAGCAGGCCGACGAGGCGCTGTTCTGCGTCGTGGACCTGCACGCGCTCACCGTGGCGCACGAGCCGGCGCGGGTGCGGCGGCTCAGCCGGCAGGCGGCGACACTGCTGCTCGCCGCAGGGCTCGATCCGCAGCGGTGCACGCTCTTCGTGCAGAGCCATGTCGACGAGCACACCCGGCTGGCGTACCTGCTGGAGTGCACCGCCACCGACGGCGAGCTGCGGCGCATGATCCAGTACAAGGAGAAGACGGCGCAGGCGCGGTCCGCCGGGGACGGCGTACGGCTGTCCCTGCTCACCTATCCGGTGCTGATGGCCGCCGACATCCTGGCGTACGGGACCGACGAGGTGCCGGTGGGTGAGGACCAGCGGCAGCACGTCGAGCTGACCCGGGACCTCGCGGTGCGGTTCAACCAGCGGTACGGGCACACCTTCACCGTCCCGAAAGCGACGCTTCCGGCGGTGGCCGCGCGGGTCATGGACCTGCAGGCGCCGACCTCGAAGATGGGTAAGTCCCACGCGAGCGGAGCCGGGATCGTCTACCTGCTGGACGAACCCGGGGCCGTGCGCAAGAAGGTGATGCGGGCGGTCACCGACAGCGCCGACGGCGCCGTGGTCCACGACCGGCAGGCGCGGCCCGGAGTCGCGAACCTGCTCGACATCCTGGCGGCCTGCACCGGGGGTGATCCGGCCGCGCTGGCGGACGGGTACCAGGGGTACGGCGCGCTCAAGCGGGACGTCGCCGACGCGGTGGTCGAGCTGTTGCGGCCGGTGCGGGAGCGTCACGCCGAGCTCGCGGCCGATCCGGGCGCGGTGGAGGAGGTCTTGCGGGAGGGGGCCGGGCGGGCACGGGCGCTGGCCCGGCCGCTGGTGGACCGGGCGTACCGGGCGATCGGCCTCCTCGAACCCTGAGGGACTCGGACCGGCATGGGGTGCGGCCGGGGCGGGCCGTCCCCCCCTTCTCAGCCGTTGCCGGAGGCGAGCTCGCGGCTGCGGTCGCGGGCCGCTTCGAGGGCGGCGATCAGCGCTGCCCGCACGCCGTGCTTCTCCAGCTCCACGATGGCGTTGATCGTCGTACCGGCCGGGGAGGTGACGGCCTCGCGGAGCTTCACCGGGTGCTCGCCGCTGTCGCGGAGCATCACGGCGGCGCCGATCGCGGCCTGCACGATCAGGTCGTGCGCCTGGGCGCGGGGCAGGCCGAGGAGGATGCCCGCGTCGGTCATGGCTTCCACGAGGAAGTAGAAGTACGCGGGGCCGGAGCCGGAGAGGGCGGTCGCCGCGTCCTGCTGGGACTCGGGGACGCGCAAGGTCTTGCCCACCCCGCCGAAGATCTCCTCGGTGTGGAGCAGGTGGTCGGCGGTGGCGTGGCTGCCGGCCGAGATGACCGACATGGCCTCGTCGACGAGGGCGGGGGTGTTCGTCATGACGCGCACCACGGGGGTCCCGGCCGCGAGCCGCTCCTCGAAGTAGGAGGTGGGGACACCCGCCGCGCCGCTGATGACCAGGCGGTCGGCGGGGACGTGCGGGGCGAGCTCTTCGAGGAGCTTGCCCATGTCCTGCGGCTTGACGGTGAGGATGAGGGTGTCGGCGCGCTTGGCGGCCTCCGCGTTGCTGACGGCCTCGACGCCGTAGCGCGTACGGAGCTCCTCGGCCCGTTCGGCGCGGCGGGCGGTGACCAGGAGTTTCGAGGCGGGCCAGCCCGCCCGGATCATGCCGCTGAGCAGGGCTTCACCGATCTTGCCGGTACCGAGGACTGCGACTGTCTGGGTCATGCCCGATCCACCTCGCCGAACGTTTGCTGCGCGTGCGCTCCGTATACGTCCTCATCCTCGCACCCGGGCCGGTGCCGGAGAGCGGTTGTCCGGTCCGTGGGCGCCGCGCGGTCCGCACGGGCTCAGGGTGTGCGGCGGCGGAGGGTGGCCGCGCCCAGGACGAGGACGAGCAGGGCGCAGGCGGCGACGACGACGGCGTCGCGGACGAAGTCGGCGGTCATGTCGGTGTGGGTGAGGACCTGGGTCATGCCGTCGACGGCGTAGGACATGGGCAGGACGTCGGAGATGGCCTCCAGGACCGGATGCATGGTGTGGCGGGGCGTGAACAGGCCGCAGAGCAGCAGCTGGGGGAAGATCACGGCCGGCATGAACTGGACGGCCTGGAATTCGGAGGACGCGAAGGCGGAGACGAAGAGGCCGAGGGCGGTGCCGAGGAGCGCGTCGAGGAGGGCGACGAGCAGGACCAGCCAGGGGGATCCGACCACGTCGAGGCCGAGGAGCCACAGGGCGAGGCCGGTGGCGAGGAGGGACTGGACGGCGGCGACGGCGGCGAAGGCGAGGGCGTAGCCGGCGATGAGGTCGCCCTTGCCGAGGGGCATGGCGAGGAGGCGTTCCAGGGTGCCGGAGGTGCGCTCGCGCAGTGTGGCGATGGAGGTCACCAGGAACATCGTGATCAGCGGGAAGATGCCGAGGAGGCTGGCGCCGACGCTGTCGAAGGTGCGCGGGTTCGCGTCGAAGACGAAGCGCAGCAGCGTGAGCATCAGTACGGGAACCAGGAGCATCAGCGCGATGGAGCGCGGGTCGTGGCGGAGCTGGCGCAAGACGCGGGCGGCGGTGGCGGCGGTGCGGGAGAGGGAGGGCGCCAGGCGCGCGCCCGAGAGGCCGGGTGCGGGCGCCGGGCCGGGGGTGGCGGCGGACGTTCGGGCGGTGGCGGGTGAGGGACGGGGGTTCATCGGCTCTGCTCCCGGGGGGCGGTCGCGTTGGCTTCGTCGACGAGGCGCAGGAAGGCCTCCTCGACGGTGGCGCAGTGCGTACGGGCGCGCAGTGCGTCGGGGGTGTCCTGGGCGAGGATGCGGCCCTCGCGCATGAGCAGCAGGTCGTGGCAGCGCTCGGCCTCGTCCATGACGTGGGAGGAGACGAGGATCGTCGCCCCGCGGGTGGCGGCGATCTCGTGGAAGAGCTGCCACAGGTCGCGGCGCAGGACGGGGTCGAGGCCGACCGTGGGTTCGTCGAGGACCAGGAGCTCGGGGGCGCCGAGCAGGGCGACGGCGAGGGAGACGCGGCTGCGCTGGCCGCCGGAGAGGTTGCCGGCCAGGGCGTCGGCGTGGGTGGTGAGGTCGACGTCGGAGATGGCGCGGGTGACCGTGCCGGCACGGCGGTCGGCGGCGGCGCGGCCGGGGTCGAGGACGGCGGCGAAGTAGTCGAGGTTCTGCCGGACGGTGAGGTCGTCGTAGACGGAGGGCGCCTGGGTGACGTAGCCGATGCGCGAGCGGAGGTCGGGGTGGCCGGCGGGGCGGCCGAGGACTTCGAGGGTGCCGGTGACGTGGGCCTGAGTGCCGACGACGGCGCGCATGAGAGTGGACTTCCCGCAGCCGGAGGGGCCCAGGAGGCCGGTGATACGGCCGCGCGGCACGTCGAAGGCGATGCCGTCGAGGACGGTGCGGGGGGCGCGGCCGGTGCCTCGGCGGACGGTCAGACCGCGGGCGTGCACGGCGGTCGTGACTCCTTCGGACTGGTTATTCATCATGTGATGAATAATGCTCCCGGCTGTGCCGGGACGTCAACCGGGGGGAGGAGACACGGAGGCCGGGCGGGTCCGGCGGGTCTCGGCCGGGGTCTCGGCGGCCGGGGTTACTTCTTGCGCTTGGGGCGGCGAGCGGCCGGGTTGCCCGTACGGGAGGTGCGGCGGCGGACGAACTCGGCCGAGGCGCGCTCGTACTCGGCGCGGCGCAGCTTCTCGCCCGGAGCCTCGACCAGGCAGCGCAGGAAGTACGCGATGAGGGAGCCGATGAAACCGATGGCCTTGAGGCCCTTGAGGGCCGCCTCGTCGGAGGAGGGGGCCGGGCGGCGGCTGAAGGAGTCCCAGGTCTTGGCGAAGGCGATGGAGCTGGCGATCGCGAAGAGGACCACGACGGAGATGCTGAGGAACGGGCCGACGTCGCCGATCTCCAGGCCCTCGTAGGCGAAGCGGAGGACGAAGGCGCCGAGCACGGCGGCGGCCAGAGAGCCGAGGGCGGCGCCGGCGCGGCGCAGGGCGTAGCCGCCGTCGTGGTTCACCCAGGTGGTACCGAAGAAACGGATCGCTTCGGGCTCCGGGCCGGTCGGGGCCGCCGGGGCCGGGCCGGCGGGGGTCTGGTCTCGCTGGTCGTCGCTCACATCAGCGATTATCCCCCGTCGGTCCGGCCGGGCCAGGGCGTGTCTCACGTGTCAGACGGGCCGTGCGGATGTACGGGCTGTGCGGGATGTACGGGCCGTGCGGGATGAACGGCCGTGCGGGACAGAGGACCTGCTGGACGTGAGCGGCTTGCAGGAGGTCAGCCGCAGCGGTTGGTGACGTAGCCGTCTGCGCCCGTCTTCACGTAGGCGTCGGACACGTAGAGCCCGTTGCCTATGCAGTCCCAGATGTTCGTGGTGCCGTACGGGCCGGTGACCGTGGTGCCCGGGCACTGGCAGCGGATGGACACGACGGCGTCGTAGGGCAGGACCTTCATGATCGAATAATGGGTGCCCGGACCACTGCGGACATTGACGCGGTATCCCGGGGCGACCGGATACGACTGGTATCCGGATTCTCCGGAAAGGCTTTCGACCTGGTCCGGAACGCTTTCAACCGACATGAGAAATCTCCCCCTTGAGCATGACGCTCCGCAACTCGCGCAGGGTAGCAGGACCTTACCGGTCCATATGAGCCATCCGCTAGGCTCCGGCGGGGGTGGTCGGCAGTGCATTCACCGCGCGCGGAGCGAGCCGGATTTCCGGAGTACGCCGGTCAGTACCGGCTGGAATCCGTCCTGGGCTCCGGCGGCATGGGGGTCGTACATCTGGCCACCTCGGGATCCGGGCTGCGGCTGGCCGTCAAGGTCGTGCACCCGCAGCACGCGGTGGATCCGGAGTTCCGGGCGCGGTTCCGGCAGGAGGTCGCCGCCGCCCGGCGGGTGAGCGGGGCCTTCACGGCGCCGGTCGTGGACGCCGATCCCGGAGCCGAGCGGCCCTGGATGGCCACCCTGTTCATCGACGCGCCGACCCTCGCCGAGCGGGTACGGGAGCGGCCGCTCGACGAGGCCGAGGCGGCGCGGCTCGGCGCCGGACTGGCGGAGGCCCTGCGGGACATCCACCGGGCCGGTGTGGTGCACCGGGATCTGAAGCCCAGCAACGTGCTGATGGCGCCCGACGGGGTACGCGTCATCGACTTCGGGATCTCGCGGCCGACGGACAGCGATCTGCGCACCGAGACCGGCAAGCTGATCGGGACACCGCCGTTCATGGCGCCGGAGCAGTTCCAGCGGCCCCGGGAGGTGGGACCGGCCGCGGACGTGTTCGCGATGGGCGCCGTGCTCACGCACGCGATGACCGGCCGCGGACCCTTCGATTCCGACAGCCACTATCTCGTCGCCTACCAGGTGGTGCACAGCGAGCCGGATCTGACGGGGGTGCCGGCCGCTCTCGCCCCCCTCATCGCCCGCTGCCTGGCGAAGGACCCCGCCGACCGGCCCACTCCCGACGCCCTGCTCGGTGAGCTGCGGGCCGCCGCCTATCCGACCGGCGAGGACACCCGGGTCTTCCCGCATCCGCGCCACCCGCACCCGCGCCGCCCGCTGCCGTCCGGGCCGGAGCCGTCCGGGCCGGAGCCGTCCGGGCCGGAGCCGGTGGCCGACGAGCTCACGCACCGCCGGGTGGACGTACGCCCTGCGGCGGCCGCATCAGGCGCGGCCACCGGTCAGGGGCGGGGGCGGGGGCGGGGGCGATGGCGATGGCGGGCCGCCGGGGCGCTGGCCGCCGGACTCCTGCTGACCGGTGGGGCGGCCGGTGGATATCTGCAGCTCCGGGGGGAGCGGGAGCCCGCCGTGCACACGGCCGCGCAGGAACCGGCGCCGCCCGCCCCGCCGTTCAGCCCGTGGGTGACGCCCCTGGAGAGCCAGGGGGCGGGGAACCGCATCGTGTCCTGCTCCGGAGCCGGCGGCGCCCTGTACTGCTCGACGCCCCAGCTGGCCGCCGCCCGGCTGGACCCGGCCGACGGCTCCGTCTCCTGGTCGGTCCGGGCCGCCGCCCCCGGGGCCGGCGGCCGGGCCCCGCTGCACGTCGGCGGACTCGTCCTGACCGAGGCCGCCGGAGGCCGGGCCGTGCGGGCCCTCGATCCGGAAACCGGTGACCGGCGCTGGGAGAAGGAACTCCCGGCAGGCGCCAGGGTCGTACCGGCTGCCGGGGCCGTCCTCCTGGCCGGCGGGGACGGTGAGGTCACCGCCCTCGACGCGGCCACCGGAGCGGTCAGGTGGACCAAGCGGATCGGTGGCGTGGGATCGCTGTGGACCGCCGGCCCCGAAGGACCGGACGGAGCACTCCTGTACGCCGCCACCCCCTCCGGGGACGGCAGGACCACCGAGATCACGGCCGTCGAGGCCGCCCACGGCACGGTCCGGTGGCGGGTGCGCACCGCCGGGACGGCCGAGCCGGTCGGCGTGTCGGACGGGGCCCTGCACCTGCTGCGGAGCGACAACGCGGCGAGGGCCCGTGGCGTGCTCCGGGTGGATCTGGCGACCCGGTCGGTGAAGGAGACCCCGCTCGCCGTTCCCCTGCTGCAAGCGGAGGCGGCCGTGAGCCCCGAGGGCGTGGTGTACGCCGCCGGGGCCTCGGGCGCGCTGGCGGCGGTCGGCGGGGACGCGGAGCTGTGGCGGCTGGAGACGGGCGCGGCGATCACCTCGCGCCCCGTACCGGGCGGCGGGCGGGTCTACCTGACGGCGGTCGACGGGCGGCTGCTCGCGGTGGACGCCGGGGCGGGCCGCCTCATCGGCCAGACGAAGGCCCGGATGGGTTCGGGACAGTACAGCGGGACGATCCCCGCCCCCGTGGTGGCGGACGGGCGGGTGTTCGGGACCGCGCCCGACGGGACGGTGTTCACGGTGGACGCCGCAGCTCCCGGCGGGTGGTGAACAGGCCGCGCCCCCGCCGCGGGTGCGGTGGGGGCGCGTACGGGGCGTAGGGGCGCGTACGGCGCAGGCACAGGGGCTCAGGCCCGGGATCCCGGCCTCAGCCCAGCAGGGAGACGTCGCGGACCGCGCCCTTGTCGGCGCTCGTGGCCATGGCGGCGTAGGCCCGCAGGGCCGCCGACACCTTGCGCTCGCGGTTCTTCGGGGCGTAGACGCCGCCGAGGGCCTCACGGCGGGCGTCCAGGGTGGCGTCGTCGACCAGGAGGTCGATCGAGCGGTTCGGGATGTCGATGCGGATGCGGTCGCCGTCCTCCACCAGGGCGATGGTGCCGCCCGAGGCCGCCTCCGGGGAGGCGTGGCCAATCGAGAGGCCCGAGGTGCCGCCGGAGAAACGGCCGTCGGTGACCAGGGCGCAGACCTTGCCGAGACCGCGGCCCTTGAGGAAGGAGGTCGGGTAGAGCATCTCCTGCATGCCCGGGCCGCCGCGGGGGCCCTCGTACCGGATGACGACGACGTCACCCGGCTTGATCTCCTTGCGCAGGATCTTGTCGACGGCCTCGTCCTGCGACTCGCAGACGACCGCCGGGCCCTCGAAGGTCCAGATCGACTCGTCCACGCCCGCCGTCTTCACGACGCAGCCGTCGGCGGCGATGTTGCCGCGCAGGACGGCGAGGCCGCCGTCCTTGGAGTACGCGTGCTGCACGGAGCGGATGCAGCCGCCCTCGGCGTCGAGGTCGAGGGTCTCCCAGCGCTCGGACTGGGAGAAGGCGGTGGCGGAACGCTTGCAGCCGGGGGCCGCGTACCACAGCTCCATGGCCTCGGCGGAGGCGGTGCCGGAGCGGGCGTCCCACTTCGCCAGCCAGTCCTCCAGGTTGTCCGAGTGGACCGTGGTGACGTCCTTGTTCAGGAGCCCGCCGCGGTGCAGCTCGCCGAGGATGGCGGGGATGCCGCCGGCCCGGTGGATGTCCTCCATGTAGTACGTGCCGCCGGGCGCCACGTTCGGCGCGACCTTCGACAGGCACGGGACCCGCCGCGAGACCGCGTCGATGTCGGTGAGGTCGTAGTCCAGGCCCGCCTCCTGCGCGGCGGCGAGGAGGTGCAGGATCGTGTTGGTCGAGCCGCCCATGGCGATGTCGAGGGCCATGGCGTTCTCGAAGGCCTCGCGGCTGGCGATGGCGCGGGGCAGGACGGACTCGTCGCCGTCCTCGTAGTACCGCTTGGTGATCTCCACGACGGTCCGGCCGGCGTCCTCGTACAGGGCGCGGCGGGCGGTGTGGGTGGCGAGGACGGAGCCGTTGCCGGGGAGGGCCAGGCCGATGGCCTCGGCGAGGCAGTTCATCGAGTTGGCGGTGAACATGCCGCTGCACGACCCACAGGTCGGACAGGCGTTCTCCTCGATGCGCAGGACGTCCTCGTCGGAGATGTTCTCGTTGGAGGCGTCGACCATGGCGTCGATCAGGTCGAGCTTGCGGACGGTGCCGTCTTCGAGGATGGCCTGACCGGCCTCCATCGGGCCGCCGGAGACGAAGACGACCGGGATGTTGAGGCGCATGGCGGCCATCAGCATGCCGGGGGTGATCTTGTCGCAGTTGGAGATGCAGATCAGGGCGTCGGCGCAGTGCGCCTCGACCATGTACTCGACCGAGTCGGCGATCAGGTCGCGCGACGGGAGGGAGTAGAGCATCCCGCCGTGCCCCATGGCGATGCCGTCATCCACCGCGATGGTGTTGAACTCGCGCGGGATCGCGCCCGCGGCGCGGATGGCGTCGGAGACGATCCGGCCGACCGGCGCCAGGTGGGTGTGGCCGGGGACGAACTCGGTGAAGGAGTTGGCGACCGCGATGATCGGCTTCCCGATGTCCGCGCTCGCTACGCCCGACGCACGCATCAGGGCGCGTGCGCCCGCCATGTTGCGGCCGTGGGTGACGGTGCGGGACCTCAGCTCGGGCATCGGTTCACTCCCCATGGGGTGCGGCCACGCGCGAACGCGGCCGCGGCTGTGGATAGGAATCAGTTACGAGGCTACGCCTCCTGCCCGCCACCCGGACAGTGCGTCCGCATGCCGGGACGCGCGGCTCGCTCTCCGGTCACGCGCCCGGTGGCGCGCCCGGTGGCGCGGCGCGGGCAGGCGGGCGGCTCGGCTGGGCGCTCCGGGGACGGACCCTGGGCCGCCACCGCGCCTCATTCCTCGGTCAGGTAGCGCTGGAGGGTAGGGGCCACCAGGGCGATGATGTCCTCCGGGTCCGCGGAGGCGAGGGGCTCGACCTGGACGACGTAGCGCAGGATCGCGATGCCCACCATGTGGGAGGCCGCGAGCTCGGCGCGGAAGGTCGGATCGGGTACGTCTAGATCGGCGGCCACCCGCTCCAGGACCCGGCGCAGCACGAGGCGGCGCAGCACCTTCGCCGCGGCCTCGTGGGTGAGCGCCGAGCGGATGACGGCGAGGAGGGGAGCGCGGGTCGCCGGATTCTCCCAGATGCCCAGGAAATACCGGGCCAGGCGCTCGCCGATGCCCTCGGGGCCCTCACCGATGACCGCGGGGACCAGGAGGGCGGGCTCCATGCTCAGCTCGATGGCCGCGGCGAAGAGGTCGTCCTTGCTGCCGAAGTAGTGGTGGACCAGCGCCGGGTCCACACCGGCCGCCTTGGCGATACCGCGGACGGAGGTCTTGTCGTAGCCGCGCGCCGCGAACTCGGAGCGCGCGGCGAGGCGGATGCGCTCCTGCGTGCCGGGGCCTTCCCCGGCCTCGTCCTGGCGGGGCCGGCCGGGGCGGCGGCGCGGCCGGGCGGAATCGGTCATGGGCGCGGGACCCGCAGCGGGGTGCCGGGGGCCGTGGGACCGGGGGCGGTGGCGGTGGCGGTGGCCAGGTGGAGCCGGGTGAAGGCGAGGGCCTCGGCGAGATCGGCCTCGCGTTCAGCGGAGGACATCGCGCGCCGCGTGTTGACCTCGATGACGACGTGGCCGTCGAAGGAGGTGCGGGCGAGCCGCTCCAGCAGCTCCGCGCAGGGCTGCGTACCGCGGCCGGGGACCAGGTGCTCGTCCTTGGCGGATCCGTTGCCGTCGGCGAGGTGGACGTGCGCGAGCCGGTCGCCCATCCGGTCGATCATCGCGAGGGCGTCCGTACGGGCGGTCGCGGTGTGGGACAGGTCGACCGTGAAATGCCGGTAATCGTCCTTGGTGACGTCCCACTCGGGGGCGTACGCGAGCATCTCGCGGTCGCGGTAGCGCCAGGGGTACATGTTCTCGACGGCGAAGCGGACGTCGGTCTCGTCAGCCATGCGCCAGATGCCGGCGACGAACTCGCGGGAGTACTGGCGCTGCCAGCGGAACGGCGGGTGCACGACGACCGCGCTCGCCCCGAGCCGCTCGGCCGCCGCCTGGGCGCGACGGAGCTTGGTCCACGGATCGGTGGACCAGACGCGCTGCGTGATGAGGAGGCAGGGGGCGTGCACGGCCAGGACCGGCACCTGATGGTCGTCGGACAGGCGGCGCAGGGCGTCGATGTCCTGGCTGACCGGATCCGTCCAGACCATGACCTCGACGCCGTCGTAGCCGAGGCGCGCGGCGGTCTCGAAGGCGGTCGCCGTCGACTCCGGATAGACGGAGGCGGTGGAGAGGGCGACTTTCGCGGTCGGAATACGGACTGGTTCTGCCACGCAGACAGGGTACGGGCCCACACCCACCCCGGAACGTGACGACCACCACGCGAGCGCCACCCCTTCGCCCGCCCTGCCCGCGGGCAGCCCTGACCGCGGCGGTGTACAGCGCGCCTGGACGGGTCATTCGCCGAGGAAGGTCTGCCGCCATTCCAGTGGGGACATGGTCAGCGCGGCCTCGGCGAGGGCCTGCGCCGACGCCGTCTTGAGGCTGCTCAGTGAGGTGTCGATCCAGTCCTGCACCAGGCTGTAGCCCTGGGCCCGGTACTCGACCGCCTGCACCAGGCACTCCAACTTGTCGGCATCCTTGGCCACGATCGCCTCGGGGGTGTCACCGTTCTCGTATTCACCCACCACCCGCTGTACTCCGGCCCTCACCGCCGGATGCGCGGCCGAGACCTGGTCGGCGGTGACGGTCTCGTTCGTCGCCGCGTCGATGTACCGGCGGCCGATGTGCGGGATGTCCCCGACCCGGGTCTCCTGGGTGTCGTGGAACAGGCACATCAGCGCCACCTTGGCCGGGTCCACCCCCTCCATCATGGCCAGTACGGCGCCGACGATCCCGACGCGGAAGGAGTGCTCGGCGATCGACTCGGGGTTGTTGTTCCCGGTGAACCACCAACCGGTCCGCTTGGCGTTCTTGAGCACACCCATCTCGAAGAGGAACCCTGCTGTCCCCTGCGCGTTCGCCGTCTCGTCTGCCATGCGGTGGACCTCCGGTTCAGGTTCGATCACGTAGAACGTAGTTCACGGTGCTCAGTTCACGGCGGGATCTTTCCGAGACGCAGCCCCCGTCCAACAGGTGCTCGGTACGCTCCGCCAGCTCGCGCACCAGGACGCCCGAGGCCTGCGGCAGCCACGGATGGGCCATGAGCAGGGCCCACATCGTGTGTGCGTACAGGTCGACGTAACCGGGCGCGTGGTGCAGGCCGTAGGTCAATCCCCGCAGCAGCGTGACGGGGTCCCAGCCGGTCAGCCGCCGGTCTCGCATAAACAGGTCATCGGACTGCGGCAGCGGCGTGCTGCCCAGCCAGTAGGCCCAGTAATTCAGATTCGCGGCCTCACCCGCGTCGTCGTCCACCATCGCCCGCTCGATGAAGTCCAGCAGCGGCACGGGATCACCGAGGCGGGCCAGGGCAGTCGCCGTCGACCTCGCCTCGGCCCACTGCGGTGTCCACCCCCTCCGAGCCAGCAGATCCCGCCGGGCGTGCAGAGCCTGTGCGGTCCACGCCGCCGCCTCCGGGCTCTTGTCATACGAGGTCAGATATAGGGCCTGGCGGTGCAACAGAACACCCTGAGGGTCGCTCCGAGGTGCTGCCTCCGCCGTAGTCCGCAACTGCTCGAAGAACTGGGCCCGTTCCGGCACGGGGAGGAGCGGAGAGGCCGCTACCGGCCCCCTCCGGCGCTGGGATGGAATACCGGTAAGGGAGGGTGGGCGGGTCCCGGTGAGCGCCCAGGCGAGCATGTGCGCAGTGTCCCGGGTGTGCACCCACTCCGAGAGAGGGTGCGGCCCGTCGGTGCCGCTGAGAGTGGCGCTGATGATCCGGTCCGCATCCATCGCCGCATCCAGCATCCCCACGATCGTCGCATCCGCACCAAGTGCGGCCAGCCGACGCCGCAGGCCGAGGAGATCCACAGCCCGTATGTGTGCGACCGGCCTCCGGCCAGACTCCCAGCCCTGCACTGTGGCCAGATCGACGCCGAGCGCCTCGGCCATCGCGGCCTGCGTGCGGGGGACCGACTCCCGGGCTGTGCGCAGCACAAACCCCGCGACCGTGCCAGTGACTGATCTTGCGACCATTTACACGCTCCCCACGCGACGTCTTAACGCCTACCCACAGTCAGTCCTATCGCACTCAGCGCGACCGTAGGTTCGTCAATCACTGAGGGGCCCGAGCCCTGAACCGGGGGAACAGTGCGAGGTGCTCGCGCACCCCTTGGGCTGCGCGAGCACCTCGCGACCCGCAAGGTCGCCCTGGTGAGCGACCCGCTCGCTGACGACGGTAGGGAGTGGTCATGATCAACCGAATCATCCACAGCTGCGCCCATGGCGTGCTCGGCATCGACATCCCGGAGGGCGCCTGGCCTGAGCTGGAGGCCATGCCCGAGCCCAGCCGGGATCTCCTCGACCGCGCGCTCGTCGGCTGGGAGCGCTTCATCGGCGTAGCTCAGGAGCCGTCCGGTGGCTGAGGTCTACGAATACGTGCCGCACCGACTCCTGCGTCGCCGCGTACGCGATATCGCGTCCGGCGTCGAGGGTGAGCTGATGGCCGTGATCAACGAGAACGTGTCGGACACAGGCGTCGAGCACTGGATGGAGCTCGCCTACATCCGGGGCGGGTCCGGACGTGAGTTTTCCACCGCCGTCGACAACATCGAGCCAGCCGGCTGAGCGGTGCGGCTCAGCGGGCAGGAAGAGACGCCGTCACGGAGGAGCGCGTAGCGATGTTGGCGGCTTGGGCCCCGCCCACCGCAGCCCCGTCCCGCAGGACGGGGCTCCGCCCCGGTGCCGAGGGGGCGGTGGGCAACCACCGCCCGGGCCCGACGTGGCCGAGGGGGTGAAGGCGGCGCCCCACCCGGACATCCGCCGAGCGACAGGCCCGCGCCCGCGCGGCGGCCCGCGCCGAGGCTCCCGTACGTAGTGGGCCGTACGCCGTACGCCGTACGCCCCCTCAGGCCCCGGAGCCCGTCGGGAGGTGGTCCAGGCGGCGGAGGATGACGCCCTCGCGGAGGGCCCACGGGCAGACTTCGAGGTCGTCGACGCCGAAGAGGTCCATCGCGCCCTCCGCGACCAGCGCGCCCGCCAGGAGCTGGCTCGCGCGGCCTTCCGAGACGCCCGGCAGCGCCGAGCGCTCCGCCGTCGTCATCGCGGCCAGGCGCGGGACCCATTCCTCCAGGGACTTGCGGGTCAGGTCCCGCTGGACGTACAGGCCGTCCGCCGAGCGGGCCGCGCCCGCTATACGGGCCAGCTGCTTGAAGGTCTTCGAGGTCGCCACCACGTGGTCCGGCGCGCCGAAGCGGCGGAATTCGCCGACGGTCCGGGCGATCTCGGCCCGTACGTGGCGCCGCAGCGCCCGCACGTCCGCCGGGTCCGGCGGGTCGCCCGGCAGCCAGCCGGCGGTGAGGCGGCCCGCGCCCAGCGGCAGGGAGACGGCCGCGTCCGGGTCCTCGTCCATGCCGTACGCGATCTCCAGCGAGCCCCCGCCGATGTCGAGCACCAGCAGTTTCCCGGCCGACCAGCCGAACCAGCGGCGCGCGGCCAGGAAGGTCAGCCGGGCCTCGTCCTCGCCGCTGAGGACCGGGAGGTCGACGCCCGTTTCGAGCTTCACGCGGGTCAGCACCTCGTCCGCGTTCGTGGCCTCGCGCACCGCGCTGGTGGCGAAGGGCAGCACGTCCTCGCAGCCCTTGTCCTCGGCTGCCTGCACCGCCTCGCCGATCACCGAGACGATGCGCTCGACGCCCTCCGGGGTGACGGCGCCGTGCTCGTCGAGCAGCTCCGCCAGCCGCAATTCCACCTTGTGGGAGTGCGCCGGCTGCGGACGCGCACCGGGGTGCGCGTCCACCACCAGCAGATGGATGGTGTTCGAACCCACATCAAGGACACCGAGTCTCATAGGGGGAAACGCTACTGCGGCGATCGCGCGGGGGTTACGGAAGGGGCGCTTAGGCTTGGGTTTGTGCCACATACGAAGAAGGCCAACGAGTCCCGGACGAAAAAAGCCAAGGGCAACACCCCGGCCGAGGTTCCGGCAGCGGTCGCGGTCGCGCCCGACGAGAAGGGGCTCGACTTCCCCCGGGCCTGGGTGGAGTTCCCCGACCCCGCCGACGACGAACAGGTCTTCCGCTGCGACCTGACCTGGCTGACCTCCCGCTGGACGTGCATCTTCGGCAGCGGCTGCCAGGGCATCCAGGCCGGCCGGGCGGACGACGGCTGCTGCACCCTCGGGGCCCACTTCTCCGACGAGGACGACGAGAAGCGGGTCGCGGAGAACGTCGCCCGGCTGACACCCGACCTGTGGCAGTTCCACGACGTCGGTACGGATTCCGGCTGGGTGCAGAAGGACGACGACGGGGAGCGGCAGACCCGGCGGTGGGAGGGGTCGTGCATCTTCCAGAACCGGCCCGGTTTCGCCGCCGGCGCCGGATGCGCGCTGCACATCCTCGCGCTGCGCGAGGGGCGCGAGCCGCTGGAGACCAAGCCCGACGTCTGCTGGCAGCTGCCGATCCGGCGCACGTACGACTGGATCGACCGGCCCGACGACACCCGGGTGCTCCAGGTCTCGATCGGCGAGTACGACCGCCGCGGCTGGGGCCCGGGCGGCCACGACCTGCACTGGTGGTGCACCTCGGCCACCTCCGCGCACGGCGCCGGCGAGCCGGTGTACGTGTCGTACCGCGCCGAGCTGACGGAGCTGATGGGCGAGGAGGGGTACGAGGCGCTCGTGAAGCTGTGCGAGGCGCGACTGGCCTCCCTGCTGCCGATGGCCCCGCACCCGGCCGACCCGGCGTAGGCCCGAAGCCGGAAACCGGCGCCCGCACCGGGCACCCGGCTCCACCCGAGTCCGGCGACGCCTACGCCACCTGGGAGGCCGACGGCGACGGGTCCGAGCCGGGGCCCGGCCCCGGGTCGGGGGAAACCGTTCCTCCTGGCCCGCCCGACGGCGTCGGCGTCGGTGCGGGCGACGGCGGCGGGGTCGTCGGCTGCGTCGGCGGCGGGGTCGGGCTCGGCGTGGGCGTCGGGTCCGGGGACGGCGGCGGCGGCGCGGGATGCGTCGGCTCCGGGGCCGGGCGCCCGCGGCCGCGGATGGAGACCACCGCGCCGCCCGGATCCACCCCGACCCGGGCCGTCCAGGCCCCCACGGGCTGTGATTCGGTGTCCACGGCGATCCGCAGGGTGACCGATTCTCCGGGAGCCAGGGTGCCCGCGGTGCGGCTCGCGCGCAGCCAGGGGCCGTCGGACCAGAGCCGCCAGTGCACGGGGGCGCCGCCGGACGCGGTGAGGGTGAGCAGGGTGGTCGTGCCGTGGGAGGACGCGGCCACGGTGAGGCGGCCGGGGCCGCCGACGCGGTCGCGGACCGCCGGGGGCCCGCTGCTGATCACCTCGACGGAGACGTCGGGGGCGGCGCTGCCGGGGGCGAAGCCGGGCCCGCCGGTGGTGGTGGCGTTGCCGGTGTTCTCGTAGGCCGCCAGCGGGCTGCCGTCCGTACCGGGCAGGGGGATCTCGGCGTCGCTCGCGGAGATACGGGTCCCGGCGCCGCCGGTGGGTTCACCGGTGGTCGGGGCTCCCCGGTACGCCGCCCACAGGGCCAGGACCGGCGCGGCGACGACGGTGGCGACCACGGTGGTGGTCACGGCCCGGGCGCGCAGCCGTTCGCGGCGGGCCGCGCGGTCCTTGGGGTCCATCGGGAAGCCGGTGCGGTGGAAGCTGGGCCCGGGCCCGCGGCGCCGGCCGCCGGAGCGGAGCATCGCCGCGTGGACGGCGGTACGGGGGGCCGGCACCAGTGGGAGGGCCGCCGTCTCGATGCCGCCGCAGCCCGGCCAGGGGGCCGCGGCGCCCACGCGCTCGGCGACGCGGCGGCAGCGCGGGCAGTCGTCGACGTGCCGGACGAGCTCGGCGCGCAGGGTGGTGGACAGCAGGACCTGGCCGTCACTGGTGAGGCGGGACACCGTGGGGCAGTTGCCCGTCTCGACCACCGCGAGGGCGGTGCGGGTCCGCTCCACCTCGCAGGCGGCGGCGGACAGGAGCTCGCGGGCGGCGGTCGCCGGGGTGCCGAGGACGGCCGCGAGCTCCGGCACGCCGAGGCGGTGGCGGACGGCGAGTTCGAGGGCCTCGCGCTGCTCGGGCGTGGTCCCGGCGGCCTCCGGCCAGGCGAGCCGGGCCAGCTCCGTGCGGCGGTAGGCGTTCACGTCGAGGACGCGGCGGGCGCCCGCGCCGTAGCCGGTGGCGGACCCGCGCGCGGCACCGGGAGTCCCGTCGCCCGCATCCGGCGCACGGTCGCAATCCGTGCGCTCCGGCGCACGCCGGGCGGAATGCGCTCCCCCTGGCGCGCGCCGCTGTTCGCCGAGCCGGCGCAGGCAGCCCCAGCGGGCGAGGGCATACAGCCAGGCCCGCCGGTCCCCCTCGTCCGGACACCGGCCGGGGTACCGCTCGGCCACGGCGAGGACGTCACCCAGCACGTCGGTGGCGGTGTCGTGGTCGCAGAGGACCGAGAGGCAGTACGTGAACAGGCCGTCGAGGTAGGGCTCGTGGCGGAAGGGGGGCGGCTGCTCTTCTTCGAGGGGCGTGCGCCCGTGCGCCCGGTGTGCGCCGGAGCGCGATGCGGGCTGCGGCTGGTTGCTGCTGTTCACCTCGCGACCGTAGGCGGCACGCCGCCGCGGCTCCGGAAGCCTTCCGCAGTTTTAGCCCTTACGGGTGAACAGATCGGTGGGACACTGACGGCCGCCCTGACGAAAGCCCGGCCGTGGCGGGCCCCGGCGCGGCGACAGGCTCCCGACCCACCCCCACCCGCGCACGCCCCACCCGCACCCGCACGCGCCCCGCCCGACCGCCACCGCCCGACCGCCCGACCGCACCGCTCGCCCGCCCCGCCCGACCGCCCGCACCCGCGCGCGCCGATTCGCAGCACCCCCGCCCGCCCCAAGCCCCACCGCGCGGCCGGGGCTGTCAGTGGCGGGGGCTACCGTGGCCCGCATGGCAGCCCGTACATCTCGTTCATCCGCCAAGGACCGGCCGTCCTACCGCTGTACCGAGTGCGGCTGGACGACCGCGAAGTGGCTGGGGCGGTGCCCCGAGTGCCAGGCGTGGGGCACCGTCGAGGAGATGGGCGCGCCCGCCGTGCGGACCACCGCCGCCGGCCGGGTGTCGACCGCCGCGCTGCCGATCGCCCAGGTCGACGGCCGGTCGGCGACGGCGCGCGGCACCGGCGTGGACGAGCTGGACCGGGTGCTCGGCGGCGGGCTCGTGCCCGGCGCCGTCGTGCTGCTCGCCGGGGAGCCGGGCGTCGGGAAGTCGACCCTGCTGCTGGACGTGGCGGCGAAGGCGTCCAGCGACGAGCACCGCACCCTGTACGTCACGGGCGAGGAGTCGGCGAGCCAGGTCCGGATGCGGGCCGACCGGATCGGCGCCCTGAGCGACCACCTGTACCTCGCCGCCGAGACCGACCTGTCCGCCGTACTGGGACACCTCGACGCCGTGAAGCCGTCGCTGCTGATCCTGGACTCCGTACAGACCGTCGCCTCCCCCGAGATCGACGGCGCGCCCGGCGGCATGGCCCAGGTGCGCGAGGTGGCCGGGGCGCTGATCCGGGCCTCCAAGGAGCGCGGGATGGCCACCCTGCTCGTCGGCCACGTGACCAAGGACGGGGCCATCGCCGGCCCCCGCCTCCTGGAGCACCTCGTCGATGTCGTCCTGAGCTTCGAGGGCGACCGGCACGCCCGGCTCAGGCTGGTGCGCGGCATCAAGAACCGGTACGGCGCCACCGACGAGGTGGGCTGCTTCGAGCTGCACGACGAGGGCATCACCGGGCTCGCCGACCCAAGCGGGCTCTTCCTGACCCGCCGCGCCGAAGCCGTGCCCGGGACCTGCCTGACCGTGGCCCTGGAAGGGAAGCGTCCGCTGGTCGCGGAGGTGCAGGCGCTCACGGTGGACTCCCAGATCCCTTCCCCGCGGCGCACCACCTCGGGCCTGGAGACCTCCCGCGTGTCGATGATGCTGGCGGTCCTGGAGCAGCGCGGCCGGATCACGGCGCTCGGCAAGCGCGACATCTACAGCGCCACGGTGGGCGGCGTGAAGCTCACCGAGCCGGCCGCCGACCTGGCGATCGCGCTCGCCCTGGCCTCCGCCGCCAGTGACGTCCCGCTCCCGAAGAACCTCGTGGCCATCGGCGAGGTCGGGCTGGCCGGTGAGGTGCGGCGGGTGACCGGCGTACAGCGGCGGCTCGCGGAGGCGCACCGGCTGGGCTTCACGCACGCCCTCGTACCGTCGGATCCGGGCAAGGTCCCGGCCGGCATGAAGGTCATCGAGGTCGCCGACATGGGCGACGCGCTCCGGGTGCTGCCGCGCGGCCGGTCCCGGACCCCGGCCAAGGAGCGGACCGGCGAGCGGACCGGCGAGTAGCGCGGTCGCGCCGCTGGTCAGGGGGTGCGTACGGGGTCCCCGGAGGCCGTACCTGGCCAAGCCACGGCGGGGCCGCGGCGCGCGCCGGTAGACTTTGGGCTGGTCCGCCCGGCCGTACGCACGTCATCCGTGCCCGCGGCACTGGCGGCGCAACCGCGACCGGAGGAGTGCAGTGGCAGCCAAGGACGGGGCAGCAGCATCCGGGAAGTCGGGCGCGAGCTCCAAGCAGGAGGCCTTGATGCGCGCCTCGCTGAGCGCGGTCGCACCTGGTCAGCCGCTGCGTGACGGCTTGGAGCGGATCGTCCGCGGCAACACCGGCGGCCTGCTCGTCCTCGGGATGGACAAGAGCGTCGAAGCGATGTGCACCGGCGGCTTCGTCCTGGACGTGGAGTTCACCGCGACCCGGCTGCGCGAGCTGTGCAAACTCGACGGCGCGCTCATCCTCGACAAGGACATCACCAAGATCCTGCGGGCCGGCGTGCAGCTGGTGCCGGACGCGTCGATCCCCACGGAGGAGACCGGTACCCGGCACCGCACCGCGGACCGGGTCTCGAAGCAGTGCGGGTTCCCGGTGGTGTCCGTGTCGCAGTCGATGCGGCTGATCGCGCTGTACGTGGACGGCGAGCGCCGCGTCCTGGAGGAGTCCGGGGCGATCCTGTCGCGGGCGAACCAGGCGCTGGCCACCCTTGAGCGGTACAAGCTGCGGCTGGACGAGGTCGCGGGCACGCTGTCGGCGCTGGAGATCGAGGACCTGGTGACGGTCCGCGACGTGACGGCGGTCGCGCAGCGGCTGGAAATGGTGCGCCGGATCGCGACCGAGATCGCCGAGTACGTGGTCGAGCTCGGCACGGACGGGCGGCTGCTGTCGCTCCAGCTGGACGAGCTGACGGTCGGGATCGAACAGGAGCGGGAGCTCGTCATCCGGGACTACGTGCCGGAGCCGACGGCGAAGCGTTCCCGCACCGTGGACGAGGCCCTCGCGGAACTGGACGCCCTGACGCATCCGGAGCTGCTGGAGCTGGCGATCGTGGCGAAGGCGCTCGGCTACACCGGCTCGCCGGAGACCCTGGACTCGGCGGTGTCGCCCCGCGGGTACCGGCTGCTGGCGAAGGTACCGAGACTGCCGGGGGCGATCATCGAGCGGCTCGTGGAGCACTTCGGCGGACTGCAGAAGCTGCTCGCCGCGAGCGTCGACGACCTCCAGACCGTGGACGGTGTCGGCGAGGCCCGCGCGCGCAGCGTCCGCGAGGGTCTGTCCCGGCTGGCGGAGTCCTCCATCCTGGAGCGGTACGTCTGAGACGACGGCCCCGCACCGGCCCGGCCCCTACGTGAACCGGGCGCGGGCCGGGGCCCGGTTCCCCAGGGGGCGGGCGGCTACTCCGGCTTGAGGACGAATGAGGTGCGGGCGACCGGGAGGCCCGGGAACTTCACCTCGACCACGTAGGTGTCCGGGGCCGCGGTGCCCGCCGGAGGCGACTGGCACTGGCCGGGGGCGCTGAACCCGCGGTCCCATTCCACTTGCTGCTTCGTCTCGCCCTGCGCGGGGAGGCGGAAGAAGGCGCTGCCCGCTCCGGCCGGACAGTCCCCCGAGGACCAGACCGCCTTATTCGCGCTCGCCTGAAGGATGGTCACGACGGCCTGCTTCGGGCCGAGATCGACCTTGCAGGTGGTGCCGGAGACGTTGCGGGTGATCAGTTCGAGGCGGGGCTTCTCACGCGCCTCGTACTCGTTCTTCACGCTCTTGACCTCCCACTGCAGCGCGCTCGGCGCGCACGCGGGGAGCGCGGAGTCCGCCGGGACCTGCGCCGGACCGCCGTCCACGCCGCCGGAGCCCGAACCGGAGCCGGATCCGGCGCCGTTGGAGCCCGCGGCGCCGCCCGGTTCGCCGTTCTTGCCCGTGCCGGTGGAGCCGCCGCCCTCGGAGCCCGTGCCGCCGGCGCCCGAGTCCGGGCGTCCGCCGGGCGCCTGACTGATCGCCGGCCCCGAGCCGGACGGGCCGGGGGTGATGGAGGCGATGGGATCAGGCCCGCCTTCGCCCTTCCCGTTCGTACTCGACTTCCCCCCGCCGGAACTGACGGTCCATACGGCGAGGAGCGCGAGGAGCGCGACGACGGACGCCAGCACAGCCCTCCGTCGCCAGTAGATGGAGGAGGGGAGCGGCCCGACCGGATTGCGCAGAGATCCCACGGACGGAACTTTACGAGAGTTCGCGGCCCGATCCGTGCCCCACATGCCGCCAAGCGGGCTGGATTTGCCGATGATCGGTCTGCGGGCGCCCCCGGGAGCGACGAGAACAGGCCAGGGGCCCCGCCGGGGCCAAGATCAGTCTTGGGTACCGTGGGTGACCATGGACAGCTCCGGCCTCTACCGCGACATCATCGGTTTCGCCCACTCCACACCCCTCTGGGTGCAGTCGGTGTTCGAGCACTGGACGGAGTACGGCCTGCTGCTGTTCGGCGCGCTGTTCACAGCCGTCTGGTGGCGCTCGCGCCGGCAGGCCGACCCGCGGGCGGTGGCGCTCGCCGTCCTCGCCCCCGTGGCCACCGCCGTCGCGTACGTCGTCTCCGAGCTGGTCAAGTCCGCCGTGGACGAGGAGCGGCCCTGCCGCGCCGTGGCCGGAGCGGCGGCTCCCCTGATCCCGTGTCCCCCCTTCGGGGACTGGTCGCTGCCCAGCAATCACGCCGCCATCGCGGGCGCCGCCGCCGTCGCGCTGGCCATGGCCGTACGCCGCCTCGCGCTGCTGACCGTGCCCCTCGCGCTGCTGATGGCCTTCTCCCGGGTCTTCGTCGGCGTGCACTATCCGCACGACGTGGCGACGGGGCTGCTGCTCGGCGCCTCGCTGGCCGCCCTGGTCGTCCTCGCCCTCACCGGGCCGGTCGGGCGCAGGGCCGCCGCCATCCGGGCGAGCGGGGCGCGCGCCGGTGTCTGGATCACGGGGGCAGGCCGGGCACGGTAAGCCCGAAACATGTCAGGATGCCGTCTGCCATGACTGCATCCGCATCCGTATCCCCCGCGTCCCACGAATCCGCCGAGTCGGCCGAGTCCGCCGCGGGGGGCGCCGGCCGCGTCCCGCACGCGCTGCACTCCCCCGTCATCGCGTGGTTCGACCAGCACGCCCGCGACCTGCCCTGGCGCCGCCCCGAGGCCGGCCCCTGGGGGGTCATGGTCAGCGAGTTCATGCTCCAGCAGACCCCCGTCAGCCGGGTCCTGCCGGTGTACGAGCAGTGGCTCGCCCGGTGGCCGCGCCCGGCCGACCTGGCCGCCGAGGCCCCGGGCGAGGCCGTACGGGCCTGGGGGCGGCTCGGCTACCCCCGCCGGGCCCTGCGGCTGCACGGCGCGGCCGTCGCGATAACGGAGCGGCACGGGGGCGACGTACCACGGGATCACGCGCAGCTGCTCGCGCTGCCCGGCATCGGGGAGTACACGGCGGCGGCGGTGGCCTCTTTCGCCTACGGTCAGCGGCACCCGGTGCTCGATACCAACGTCCGGCGGGTCTTCGCCCGCACCGCCACCGGGGTCGAGTACCCGCCCACCGCCACCACCGCGGCCGAACGGCGCCTCGCCCGGGCCCTGCTCCCGGCGGACGAGGACACCGCGGCCCGCTGGGCGGCGGCCTCCATGGAGCTCGGGGCGCTGGTGTGCACGGCCAAGAGCCCGGACTGCGGGCGCTGCCCCGTGGCGGGGCTGTGCGCGTGGCGGCTCGCCGGGAAACCGGCGCACGAAGGGCCGCCGCGGCGCGGGCAGACGTACGCGGGCACCGACCGGCAGGTGCGCGGCAAGCTCCTCGCGGTGCTCCGGGAGGCGGTGGGAGCCGTTCCGCAATCCGTACTGGACACCGTCTGGGACGAGCCGGTGCAGCGGGCCCGCGCCCTGGACGGGCTGGTCTCGGACGGTCTGGTGGAACCGCTCGCGGGCGGTATGTACCGGCTCCCGCAGGGGTGATCCGCCCCCGCGTCGGAGCACCGGAAGCTGAGGCGCCTATTCCGCATCCGGGGGACGAAACCGCAGCTCACGGCCGCTGTTACACAACCTATGGGTGTCCGTGCGCCCACCGAAGGCTGGCCCGCACAAGCTCGTGACAACGCCTCCGTAGCGTCGGTCCCCGTAAGGCAGCGGAAGAGCGGTTGCACGGAACGGAGGCGGTCTGAGATGGCGCACGGCGAGGTACTCGAATTCGAGGAGTACGTACGCACTCGGCAGGACGCGCTGCTGCGCAGCGCCCGGCGCCTGGTCCCGGACCCCACCGACGCGCAGGACCTCCTGCAGACCGCCCTCGTGCGCACCTACGGCCGCTGGGACGGCATCGCCGACAAGTCCCTCGCCGACGCCTACCTCCGCCGGGTCATGATCAATACGCGTACCGAGTGGTGGCGCGCCCGCAAGCTCGACGAGGTCCCCACCGAGCAGCTCCCCGACGCCTCCGTCGAGGACGGCTCCGACCAGCGCGCCGACCGGGCCCTGCTCATGGACATCCTCAAGGTGCTCGCGCCCAAGCAGCGCAGCGTGGTCGTGCTGCGACACTGGGAGCAGATGAGCACCGAGGAGACGGCCGCGGCGCTCGGAATGTCGGCGGGAACCGTGAAGAGCACCCTGCACCGCGCACTGGCCCGCCTCCGGCAGGAACTGGAGAGCCGGGACCTCGACATGCGCGCGCTGGAACGCGGTGACCACACCACGCGGTACGAGGGGCGTGAGCGGTGCGCGGCCTGAGCGGCCGAAGCCCGGACGGCAGAGGTTCTCCCCCGGCTACCGCCGGGAGGTACCCCCTGGTGGTGATGTCGGCGGGGACGGTCGTCCTCGCCGGCACGGCGCTGTTCGCCATCGGATGCGCCGACACCGGCGGCACGGGCCTGCGCGACGGCGGACCCGCGCGCAACGAGTCCGCGGCCAAGGCCGGACAGCCGGCGGCGCCCTCGTCGGAACCGTCGCCGGACGCCTCCTCGGCCTCCGCGGCCGCCTCCGGCAAGCCCCCCAAGAAGGTGGACCTGGTCGCCCTCCTGAAGGCGGACCCCAAGGTCAGCGCCGAGGTCAAGCGCGACCTCAAGCCCTGCACGGGCAAGGACTACCCCGTCGACGTGAGCTACGGGAAGGTCACCGGCAGCCCGGTCGTCGACATCGTGGTCAACGTCCTGTCCTGCGCCGACGCGCTGGGCCGCGGCTCGTACGTGTACCGCGCGGACGGCGGGGCGTACGAGAATGTCTTCGCGGACGAACAGCCGCCCGTCTACGCCGAGATCGACCGGGGCGACCTGGTGGTGACGAAACCGGTCCTCTCGAAGGGCCACACGCTCGCCTACCCCTCCGGTGAGGACGTGATCACGTACCGCTGGGACGGGGGGAAGTTCACCGAGCACGACCGGGTGCACTCCGAGTACAGCAACGTGGTGGACGGCGCCGGCCAGCCCGCCCCGGCCGCGACCTACCGAGACTGAAGCACGCAGAACCGAGTACCGAAGAACTGAGGCGAGGCTTCCGCATGGCCGAGACCCATGTCCTGTTCGTGGAGGACGACGACGTCATCCGCGAGGCCACGACCCTGGCGCTGGAACGCGACGGGTTCGTGGTCACCGCCATGCCCGACGGCCTGTCCGGCCTGGAGTCCTTCCGGGCCGACCGGCCCGACATCGCGCTGCTCGACGTGATGGTCCCCGGCATGGACGGCGTCAGCCTGTGCCGCCGCATCCGCGACGAGTCCACCGTCCCCGTCATCATGCTGTCGGCGCGCGCCGACTCCATCGACGTGGTCCTCGGCCTCGAAGCGGGCGCCGACGACTACGTCACCAAGCCCTTCGACGGCTCCGTCCTCGTCGCCCGGATCCGCGCCGTGCTGCGCCGCTTCGGCCACGCCGGCGGTCCCCGCAACGGCGGCGGCTCCGACGGGGCACCGGACGACGGGGAGCGCGGCGTCCTCACCTTCGGCGACCTGGAGGTCGACACGGAGGGCATGGAGGTGCGCAAGGCGGGCGCCGCCGTGGCCCTGACGCCGACGGAGATGCGGCTGCTGCTGGAGTTCTCCTCCGCTCCCGGCACCGTCCTGTCGCGTGACCGCCTGCTGGAGCGGGTCTGGGACTACGACTGGGGCGGCGACACCCGCGTCGTGGACGTCCACGTCCAGCGACTGCGGACGAAGATCGGGCAGGACCGGATCGAGACGGTCCGGGGCTTCGGATACAAGCTCAGAGGATGAGGCGCTTCACCCTGCGCACGGGGATCCGCTGGAAGATCACCCTCGCCATCGCCGCCGTGGGGGCGCTCACCGCCGTCGCGCTGAGCCTCGTCGTGCACAGTGCTGCCCGCGCGTCCATGCTGGAGAGCGCGCGCGAATCGGAACTGGGTCAGGTCCAGTACATCGCGCTCAACGTCGAGGCCGGACGCAAGCCCATCATGGGCGCCAAGCTCAACGACCCCGAGCTGCCAGCGGCGCTGCGGGACAAGGTGCGCTCGGGACGGCGCGGCACCTACATCCAGGAGAACCCCAAGGGGCTCCCGGAGGTGTGGGCCGCCGTACCCCTCGCCAACGGCCAGGTGCTGTCGCTGCACCACCGGTTCCGGGAGAGCGCCAACATGGTGCGCGACCTGGACCGGGCCCTCGTCGTCGGCTCCCTCGCCGTGGTGATCGGCGGCTCGGCGCTCGGCGTGCTCATCGGCGGCCAGATCTCCAGCCGGCTGCGCAAGGCGGCGGCGGCCGCCCAGCGGGTGGCGCACGGGGATCCCGAGGTACGGGTCCGGGACGCGGTCGGCGGCGTCGTACGGGACGAGACGGACGACCTGGCGCGGGCGGTGGACGCCATGGCGGACGCCCTCCAGCAGCGGCTGGAGGCCGAGCGGCGGGTGACCGCGGACATCGCGCACGAGCTGCGGACCCCGGTGACGGGCCTGCTGACCGCTGCGGAACTGCTGCCTCCGGGGCGCCCGACCGAGCTGGTGCGGGACCGGGCGCAGGCGATGCGGGCGCTGGTCGAAGACGTACTGGAGGTGGCCCGGCTCGACAGCGCCTCGGAGCGGGCGGAGCTCCAGGACGTGGCGCTGGGCGAGTTCGTCAGCCGCCGGGTGAAGGCGCTGATGCCCGAGGCCTCCGTACGGGTCGTCGCGGACGAGATCGTCAGCACCGACCCGCGGCGGCTGGAGCGGATCCTCGGCAACCTCCTGGCCAATGCCGCGCGGTACGGGCGGGCGCCGGTCCAGGTCGACGTCGAGGGCCGGGTCGTACGGATCCGCGATCACGGGCCGGGCTTCCCGGAGGCGCTGCTGCGCGAGGGGCCGAGCCGGTTCCGGACCGGCTCCACCGACCGCGCGGGCGTGGGCCACGGGCTGGGGCTGACCATCGCGGAGGGGCAGGCGCGGGTGCTCGGCGCCCGGCTGACCTTCCGCAACGTGGCGGCCCCGGGCGGCACCGACCGCGAGGGCGCGGCGGCGGGCGCGGTGGCGGTGCTCTGGCTGCCGGAGCACGCGCCGACGGCGACGGGGAGCTTCCCCGTCCTCAAGCTGCCGTAGGAGCCTGCTTGCGGATCGTGCCGGGCCCGCGCCGCCCGACAAGATCCAGAAGGTCCCCTCGAGCGGGCCGGGCTACGGATCGGTACCGGGCCGTACGGCGCGCGGGGTGCGTGACTTAGCATCCGTGGCATGACCGACGGCACGAATCCCCCCAGCAGTCCGCAGCCCGAGCAGCCCTCCCCGGGGAGCGGCGGCTACGGGTTCCCGCCGGGGCCGCCCGCGTCCGGCGGGTACGGCTACCCCTCCGGCCCGCCCGCGCCGGGCGGCTACGGCTTCCCGCAGGCCGGCCAGCCGAACCCGTACCAGCAGGAGGCGTACGGGCCGGGCCCGGCCGCACCCGGCGCGTGGCCGCCGGCCGCGGAGCCGCTCCCGCCGCTCGGCGGGACCGGGGATCAGCCGGACTGGGACGCCCTGGCCGACCGGGCGGCGGCGGAACGGCGCAAGAAGCGGCTGTGGCTCGTGGTCGGCGGGGTGACCGTGCTGGCACTGCTGGCCGGCGGCGGAACGTTCCTGATGATGAAGGGCGACGGGCAGGACCCGAAGGTCGTGGCCGACGAACAGTCCTCGGCGTCCGCCTCACCCAAGCCCGACGATTCGAAGGCGCCCGCCTACAGCCCCACCGTCGAGGGCGACGCGACCCAGCTGCGCGACAGCAACGGCAAGCTCGGCATCCGGCTGGGACCGGACGTGCAGGTCACACCGGTGGGCAAGCGGTTCCAGATCGTCATGAAGGGCACCGCGAACTCCTACGCGCAGGCCGCGGAGCCGGCCGTGGACGTGACGAAGAGCTTCACCGTCACCGCCCGCCTCTACAACTCCGCCGCCAAGGGCGGGCGGATCGCCGTGAGCCAGGGCGACGGGGAGTCGTTCTCGTACGAGCTGGGCCTGGACGAGGTGAACGGCAAGCACGCCTGGTTCTTCCGCGTGCAGAGCGGGGACAAGGGCGCCGCGGCCACCACCAGGACGGTCGTCGCCGAGGGGGTCAACACCTTCAAGACGGCCACGATGCTGATGGCCACCTACGACGCCGAGAAGAAGACCATCGCCCTCTACGTGGAGGGCAAGAAGGCCGGCGAGGCCCAGGTTCCGGGCATCTGGCAGGCCCCCGGCCCGCTCCAGCTGGGGCGGTCCAAGCACCACAACATCTGGATCGGCGCGTGGCAGGGGGCCATGCACAACATACGGATCTACGACACGGCCTTCACGCCGGAGCAGGCCTCCTCGTACAAGGAGGGCAAGCTCGGAGCGGCGACGAAGCCGGCCCACTCCTGGCTGCTCACCTGACCGGCCCGCGGGGGCGGCGGATCAGCGGCTGAGCAGACGCCTGATCGGAGGCGTGCTCAGAGCCGAGATCACAGGCGTGATCAGAGGCTGACGCCGGCCTTGCGCAGGAAGGCGACCGGGTTGATGGACGAGCCGTAGTTCGGGGTGGTCCGGATCTCGAAGTGGAGGTGCGGGCCGCTGGAGTTCCCGGTGTTGCCGGACAGCGCGATCCGCTGGTCCGTGGCGACCTTCTGGCCGATCTTGACCTGGATCCGCGAAAGGTGCGCGTACTGCGAGTACGTGTTGTTCGCGTGCTTGATCACGATGGCGTTGCCGTAGGCCGGGCCGTCGCCGCCGCCGTTGGGGCCGGCCTTGACGACGACGCCCGCGTGGACCGCGTGGACGGGGGTGCCGACCGGGACGGCGAAGTCCTGGCCGGAGTGCTTGCGGGCCCACATGCTGCCGCCCTTGCCGTAGGTCGCCGACAGCGTGTACTTGTCGACCGGCTTCTCCCAGAGGGAGGGCTTCTTCGCGGCGGCGGCCGCGGCCTGGGCGGAGGCCTGCTGGGCCACCAGCTCGGCCGTGGCGGCCGGGGCCGTGCGCGGCGCGTCGGCGAAGGCTGCGGTCGTCCCGGCCCCCAGGGCCAGCACCGCGCCGAGGGCGGTGGCGACGGCGGTACGGGTACGACGGGTGCTGACGCGCTTCGCGGACATGAAGCAGACCTCCGGGGCCGGGGACGAGGAAGGGTTCACGCCCGTCAGGGGCATGAAGTGACCCGGCACCGTGGAACGGGTGCCGGGTTGGCTCATCCTTGGTAACCCGCGCCCCCCGGCTTCCCCAAACCCCTCTCTTACTACCCCGGCTCGTAGGGACGGGGTGTGTGACGTACTCCGTTGACCAGGCGCCTACTGGGCCGTTGAGTGACAAATCGGGTAACTGGATCTACGAAACCTGCTAGTAGGTCCGTTTTGTCCTGTGCGGCTTGTCACCGGCGCCCTTTCGGAAATGTCCGTTTCGGGACCAAAGGCCTTCGCCCCTCCCGCGCCCCCTCCACAGGCCCGCCACACCCCATCCCACGGGAAGGAGGGGCGGAGAAGGACGGCGGCGGCACGAAGACGGCAAAGGGCGGCCCCGGGACCTTCCGGTCCCGGGGCCGCCCTTGCGTGCCGCTACCGCCCTCGGCGGTTATGCGCCCTTCGAGAGGTCCGGGCCGGAGCCCGTGGCCTCGATCGGCGGGAGGTCCGGCAGAGCCGACTTCTCCTCGCCGCGGAAGGTGAACTTGGCTTCGTCGCCCTCACCCTCCTTGCCCACGACCACGATCTGACCGGGGCGCAGCTCACCGAAGAGGATCTTCTCCGAGAGCAGGTCCTCGATCTCGCGCTGGATGGTCCGGCGCAGCGGGCGGGCGCCCATGATCGGGTCGTAGCCGCGCTTGGCGAGCAGGAGCTTCGCGTCACCGCTCAGCTCGATGCCCATGTCGCGGTCCTTCAGGCGCTCGTCCACCTTGGCGATCATCAGATCCACGATCTGGATGATGTCTTCCTCGGTGAGCTGGTGGAAGACGACCGTGTCGTCCACACGGTTGAGGAACTCGGGCCGGAAGTGCTGCTTGAGCTCTTCGTTGACCTTCGCCTTCATCCGCTCGTAGCCGGTCTTCGTGTCGCCCACGGCCGCGAAGCCGAGGTTGAAGCCCTTGGAGATGTCCCGCGTACCCAGGTTGGTCGTCATGATGATGACCGTGTTCTTGAAGTCCACGACCCGGCCCTGGGAGTCAGTCAGGCGACCGTCCTCCAGGATCTGGAGAAGGGAATTGAAGATATCCGGGTGGGCCTTCTCGACCTCGTCGAAGAGGACGACGGAGAACGGCTTCCGGCGCACCTTCTCGGTGAGCTGGCCGCCCTCTTCGTAGCCCACGTAGCCGGGGGGCGAACCGAAGAGACGGGAAACCGTGTGCTTCTCGCTGAACTCCGACATGTCGAGGGAGATCAGCGCGTCCTCGTCACCGAAGAGGAATTCGGCGAGCGTCTTGGAGAGCTCGGTCTTACCGACACCGGACGGGCCGGCGAAGATGAACGAGCCACCGGGACGCTTCGGGTCCTTCAGACCCGCACGGGTACGCCGGATCGCCTGGGAGAGCGCCTTGATGGCGTCCTTCTGGCCGATGACGCGGCGGTGGAGCTCGTCCTCCATGCGCAGGAGCCGCGAGGACTCCTCCTCGGTGAGCTTGAAGACGGGAATGCCGGTCGCGGTCGCGAGGACTTCGGCGATGAGCTCGCCGTCAACCTCGGCGACGACGTCCATGTCGCCGGCCTTCCATTCCTTTTCGCGCTTGGCCTTCGCCGCCAGCAGCTGCTTCTCCGAATCACGGAGCGAAGCCGCCTTCTCGAAGTCCTGGGAGTCGATGGCCGACTCCTTGTCGCGACGCACGTTCGCGATCTTCTCGTCGAACTCGCGGAGGTCCGGCGGCGCGGTCATCCGGCGGATGCGCATCCGTGATCCGGCCTCGTCGATCAGGTCGATCGCCTTGTCCGGGAGGAAGCGGTCCGAGATGTACCGGTCCGCCAGCGTCGCCGCCTGGACGAGGGCCTCGTCCGTGATGGAGACGCGGTGGTGGGCCTCGTAACGGTCGCGCAGGCCCTTGAGGATCTCGATCGTGTGGGGGAGGGAAGGCTCCGCCACCTGAATCGGCTGGAAACGGCGCTCAAGAGCCGCGTCCTTCTCAAGGTGCTTGCGGTACTCGTCCAGCGTCGTGGCACCGATGGTCTGGAGCTCACCACGGGCCAGCATGGGCTTGAGGATGCTGGCGGCGTCGATCGCGCCCTCGGCGGCGCCCGCACCCACGAGGGTGTGGAGCTCGTCGATGAACAGGATGATGTCGCCGCGGGTGCGGATCTCCTTGAGGACCTTCTTCAGGCGCTCCTCGAAGTCACCGCGGTAGCGGGAGCCGGCGACCAGGGCACCGAGGTCGAGGGTGTAGAGGTGCTTGTCCTTGAGGGTCTCGGGCACCTCGCCCTTGACGATCGCCTGCGCCAGGCCCTCGACGACGGCGGTCTTGCCGACGCCGGGCTCGCCGATGAGGACGGGGTTGTTCTTCGTACGGCGGGACAGCACCTGCATGACCCGCTCGATCTCCTTCTCGCGCCCGATGACCGGGTCGAGCTTGGATTCACGAGCGGCCTGGGTGAGGTTGCGGCCGAACTGGTCCAGGACGAGCGAGGTCGAGGGCGTGCCCTCGGCCGGTCCGCCCGCCGTGGCCGACTCCTTGCCGCCCCCGGAGTAACCGGAGAGCAGCTGGATGACCTGCTGCCGGACCCGGTTGAGATCGGCGCCCAGCTTCACCAGGACCTGGGCGGCGACGCCCTCGCCCTCGCGGATGAGGCCGAGCAGGATGTGCTCCGTGCCGATGTAGTTGTGGCCGAGCTGGAGGGCCTCTCGGAGCGAAAGCTCCAGGACCTTCTTCGCCCGCGGGGTGAAGGGGATGTGACCGGACGGGGCCTGCTGCCCCTGACCGATGATCTCCTCAACCTGCTGGCGAACAGCCTCGAGCGAAATCCCGAGGCTCTCCAGGGCCTTAGCGGCGACACCCTCACCCTCGTGGATCAAACCCAGGAGGATGTGCTCGGTGCCGATGTAGTTGTGGTTGAGCATCCGGGCTTCTTCCTGAGCCAGGACGACAACCCGCCGCGCGCGGTCGGTGAACCTCTCGAACATCGTTTATCGCTCCTCAGAGCGGTCGGGCAGTTCGGGGTCGGTCCCCGCCCTGTCCTTCCGCATGCTAGTCCCGCGGGGCGGGACAGCTCATTCCAACTGCCGACATCCGTTCGCGGCTCACCCCCACGTCGGTGAGGAAAACCGGCTTGAAGAGCCGACAACTGCTCCAACCCGATGGTGCGAGACGATGTTCCCGCAGGCCAGGCAGATACCCGTCACACGTGTACGCCGATGGCGAACGGAAGCCGGTCAAACCAGCGTGTCGCCCCGATCCACTATGAATGTCTTACCCGCAAGGGCCGACGCTCCATGCCCGTGATGGCGGTTCCCTCCGCTACGGGCGAACAAGATTGCGTGCCGAATGCGGGACTTCACCCACCCGGACGTTTACGCTCCGCTTTGACCCGGCCGCGCTGAGTGACGGTCAGCGTAACCCGCGGCCGCTTCGGAGAGTTGCTCCCGGCATGGCCCTCACCGTCCCGCTGCCCCGTGTCCCGCCCGAGGCCGACGCGTACGCCTCGTGGTACGAGCACGTGCTCGGCTGGGCCGTGGCGGGCGGACCGCCGGCCCAGCTCGTCACCGGGACCCGCTTCGACGTACTGGAGCTGCCGTCCGACGCCGGAGCGGCCCTGCTGCGCGGCCCCGTCGCCACGGGCCCCGTGGCGCTCATGGGGCGCAGGATGCGGTTCCTGGTGGCCCCGGGGAGCGCGGACGAGTTGGAGGGACTGCTCGACTGGCTGGAATGGGGCGGGGTCGCCCTGGATCTCGCCGCCCTGGGTGCGGGTGGCCGGATCACCGCTCCGGTCCCCCCGGGGCTGCCCCCGGGAGAAAGTCCCCGGGGGGCCGCCGTGTGGTTGCGGCCCCCCGAGCGGGGATGTGAGGCGCTGCTGCCCGCCCTGCCAGGTCCGGGGCAGGGCGCAGCGCCCGCCCGCGGACCCGATCTCGCGCGCCTGGTCGCCGCGGCGGCGACGCAATGCCACCGCGCGCGACTGCGGCGAACCGCCACCCGCGCCCGGGTGCGAGACGCCGTCGATCAGCCCTTGGCCTTCTCGTAGGCCTCGCGGATCTCGGCCGGGACGCGGCCGCGGTCGTTCACGTTGTAACCGTTCTCCTTCGCCCACGCGCGGATCTCGGCGGTGTCCGGGTTACCGGTCGCCGCGGCGCGCCCCTTGGCACGGGCCGCGGTGGCACGGCCGCCGGTGCGGCGGCCGGACTTGGTGTACGGGTCGAGCAGACCGCGGAGCTTTTCAGCGTTGGCGGTGGTGAGGTCGATCTCGTAGGTCTTGCCATCCAGAGCGAACGTCACCGTCTCGTCCGCCTCGCCACCGTCGAGGTCGTCGACAAGAAGGACCTGAACCTTCTGTGCCACCGGGATTTCCTTTCATCGAAAAGCAGTACGCGGAAAGGAAACCGCTTTTGCCTGGAAAACACAAACCCCCGGGGAGAGGTTCCAGACCGCAACGGGGCGGGAAACGTGCGCGATTCGGACATAGGCCACAGCCGCGCGGAGCACGGAAAAAGCCGCTAGTCCCGGATCACAGGTGCAGAAGCATCCGACTGTTGCCCAAGGTGTTCGGCTTCACTCGTTCGAGACCGAGGAACTCGGCGACACCCTCGTCATAGGAACGCAGGAGCTCCATGTAGACGTCGGTCTCGACCGGGGTCTCCCCGATCTCGACGAAGCCGTGCTTCGCGAAGAAGTCCACTTCGAAGGTGAGGCAGAAAACCCGGCTGACGCCCAGCGCGCGGGCGGTGCGCAACAACTGCTCCAGCACCTGATGGCCGACGCCGGCGCCCTTCAACTCGCGATCGACGGCGAGCGTGCGCACTTCGGCGAGGTCTTCCCACATCACGTGGAGAGCGCCGCAGCCGACCACCTTGCCGTCCGAGTCCCGTTCCGCGACCCAGAACTCCTGGATGTCCTCGTAAAGGACGACCGGGGCTTTGTCGAGCAGGATGCGCTGCTGCACGTACTGGTCGAGCAGGCGCCGCAGCGCGGGAACATCACCGGTGCGGGCACGGCGGATCGTCACTGTTTCTGCATGCGCAGCGGAAAACTCTCCCATGCCGAGGACGCTATCGCCCCGGCTCGCCCCGTCGCTCGGCGGAGCCCTCCGGGGCCTCGGGTGCGGGGGGCGCGGCGGGTGCGGCGGGTGCGGCCTGGGCCGACGGTGCGGCGAGGGGCTCGGCGGCGGACTCGTCGTCGTGCTGGACGACGCGCACGGCATCCCGGAGGGCTTCCCGCTGTTCCGGGGACATCATGCCGAAGAAGGCGACGAGGGCGGCGGCGGGGTTGTCGCTCGTCGACCAGGCTTCGTTCATCAGTGCGGCCGAGTAGGCGGCGCGGGTGGAGACCGCCGTATATCGATAGGCGCGGCCTTCGGCTTCCCGGCGGACCCAGCCCTTCTGATGAAGATTGTCCATAACGGTCATGACCGTGGTGTACGCGATGGACCGTTCCTGCTGGAGGTCTTCCAGTACTTCGCGCACGGTGACCGGGCGGTTCCACTGCCACACCCGTGTCATGACAGCGTCTTCGAGTTCTCCCAGGGGGCGAGGCACAACAGCACGATAGTGCGGATTGTGTGGAATTGCCCGACTATTCGGGCGGCAACGCGCACGGAATCGGCGCACGGGCCGGCCAAAGCCGGAAGACGGACCCGGCCGGCCGTTCCCGGTGGCCCTACTTCTGGGCCTGCGAGGCGCCCTCGGTTCGCGCGATCACGGCGTCGACCGCCGCGTCTTCCTTGTTCTTGTTGGCGCCACCCTGGCTCTTCACGATCGTCACGACGAGAGCGATGAAGAACGCGGCCATCGCGATGGGGGGCACGAGCGCGGAGACATAGTCCATGGCTCCAGACTAACCAGGCCTCGGCCCGGCGCTCCGCGTGGGTCAGCCCGTGGCGTGCCGGTCTTCGCGGGCCCCCGAGGACCCTCCGGAGGGCGCCCGGCCACCGGCCAGGCCGTCCGCGGGCGGTGGGGTGGGCTTGCGGCGGGGCGGGAAGACCTCGCCGGGGGTGGGGATCGGCCGCTCCGGGCGCGGGGGCTCCTCGGGCCGCGGCTCCGGGCGCCGCTGCGGGCGCGGCTCCGGACGCGGCTCGTCCTCACGGCTGCCACCGCCTTGTCCGCCGCCTTCTCCACCGCCCTGTCCGCCGCCATCGCGTCCGCCGCCGCTCCGCCCGCCGGCCAGCGCCAGCAGCCGCGTCCGGGGCGCGGGGGCCGTCGAGAGCCGCCGGCGTACGGAGCGCTCCGCGACCGCCTGGGCCCGGTCCAGCAGGCCCGCCGCGGCCGGGTTGGCGCGGAGCGCGCGCAGGGCGGCGAGGTCGTCGGGTCCGGGCTCGTAGTCGGCGGCCAGGGCGTACTGGAGCAGCTCCAGATAGCCGGAGAGGCTGCCGGGCAGGGCGTCCCGGTAGCGGACCAGGTCGTCGAGGAGGAACGTTCTGAGCCGGTCCGCCTCCTGGACCACGTCGTCCACCGACCGCGCCAGGCGCAGGCAGTCCTGGACCTCCGCGGCGGCCAGGGGGGCCGAGGAGGACTGAAGGGCGTGGGCGAGCGAGCGCCTGAGCACATGCAGCTCAGCAGCGCTGAACGCCATGCCGCCGCGGGATCCGTAAGGCGTGGGCATGGGGCCGAAGATACGCGCTAATCGGACATAACCCCCCGCGTGCGAGCGATTCCGGCGCGGCGCCCCCCGTCCGGCTTACCAGCGCGGCTCAGGGCGGGCTCAGGCCGGGGCCGACTCGGGCGGGCCCAGCTCAGGCCGGGGCCGACTCGGGCGGGCCCAGCTCAGGCCGGGGCCGACTTGGGCGGGCCCGGCTGAGACGCGAGTCCCAAGCCCCCACAGGCCCCACAGGCCCCAGAAACCTCAGCAGGCCGTTCACGGCTCGCAAGGCTCAGGCCCCCCGTGGCTCCGGAGGCTCAGCCGCTGTCCTTCACCGCCCGCAGGAAGTCCGCCCAGGCCGCCTGGGTCGTCGCGAGGACGAGGTGGGCCGGATCGGCGCGGTCGGCCACCCGTACGAGGGTGCCGGGGGCCGCGGCGACGTAGACGCACGCGTCTCCCTCACCGCAGAACGAGGACTTCTGCCACGTGGGCCGAGCAGCGGTCATGGTGTCTCCTCCGGGCACGGTCGCCGGTAATTCCCGTGGAGGGACGGTATCGCCGCGATGGGCTCCTGCCGGTGACTTCTGCGGAATTCGGTGATTCGTACCGTAGCCGGGCCCGCCGATGCGGTGCGGTCCGGCTGCGCCGCGGGGAGCCCTTCCCGCCCCCCGCCCTCCGCGAAACCGGGAGCCGCGCGCCCCCACACCCCCGCCTCACGCCTGTCCCTCATCCGGCGTCCGGGCCGTCCCCCAGCCGGGCCACGAAGCCCGCCGCCGCCTCCCTCACGTCCGCCGCCGTCCAGGCCAGGCCCGGCTCCGTGACCTCCAGCTCCGTCATCGCCAGCCCCGGCGGCCCGTCCGGGGACCAGCGCCGGAAGAGGACCGTGCCCGTCTCCTCCGCCAGCCGCAGACCCGCGTCCGTCAGCCGGTCCGCGTCGTACGGGAGCCACACCTGGAACTGGTGCGTGTGCGGTTCCTCCGGGTGGACGCGGAACCACGGCACCCCGGCGGCCGAGAACGCCTCGCCCAGCGCGCCGGCCACCACCCGCGCCCGGGCGACGTACGCCGGAAGTCTCGGCAGCTCCGCCTCCAGGCCGGCCAGCGCGGAGAGGGCCTGCGGGAACTGGCGGAAGATCTGCCCCCCGTAGCGGTGACGCCAGACACGGGTCTCCTCCACGAAGGCGCGCGGCCCGGCGAGGGCCGCCCCGCTGAGGCCGCCGAGCGACTTGTAGAAGGAGACGTAGACCGAATCGGCCAGCGCCGCGATCTCCGGCAGCGGCCTGCCGAAGTGGACGGTGGACTCCCAGAGCCGGGCCCCGTCGAAGTGGACCACCGCCTCCTGTTCCCGGGCCGCGTCGACCAGCGCAGTCAGCTCCTCCCAGGAGGGCAGGAGGAAGCCCGCGTCGCGCAGCGGCAGTTCCAGCATCAGCGTGCCGAAGGGCTCCGCGAGGTCCTGGATCTCCGAGGGCTGCGGCTGGCGCGGCTCGGCCGTCGGGTGGACCGTGCGCAGCCCGGACACGGCCGACAGCGCGCCGCCCTCCCACAGCTCCGGGTGGCTCATGGGGTGCAGCGCCACCACCGGGTTGCCGGTCCGGCCCGCCCAGCAGCGCAGGGCGATCTGCTGGGCCATCGTCCCGGACGGGAAGAAGGCCGCGTCCTCGGTGCCCAGCAGCTCCGCGACCCGGCGCTCCAGCTCGGCGACGACCCCGTCGCCGTACACGTCCGCCGGTTCGTCCAGGTCGTACGGGGCTTCGGCGAGCGAGGCGAGCAGTTCCCCCAGCGTGGGTTCCGTCAGGCTGCGGGACAGTGTCCGCTCCGCCGCGCGCCAGGCCGCCACCAGCCGCTTCGTACGCTCCGTGTCGTCGCTCATGCCCCCGATCATCGCCGACCGCCCCGGGGCCCAGGGGCTAGCATGGCGACGTATCGTCCGGTACCCCCCGCGGACTGGAACGGAAGGCCTTCCCCGCGTGAACTCATCACAGCAGCCGCGCCCTGCCCGGCTCGCCGTCGGCGTCGTCGGAGCGGGCCGGGTCGGCCCGGCGCTGGCCCGCGCCCTCCAGCAGGCCGGACACCGGCCCGTCGCCGTGTCCGGGGTCTCCGACGCGTCCGTGCGGCGGGCCGAGCGGATGCTGCCCGACGTGCCGCTGGTGACGCCCGCGCAGGTCCTGGAGCGGGCCGAGCTGGTCCTGCTCACCGTGCCCGACGACGCGCTGCCGTCCCTGGTCGCCGGTCTCGCCGAGACGGGCGCGGTCCGTCCCGGCCAACTCCTCGTCCATACCTCCGGCCGCTACGGGACCGCCGTGCTCGACCCGGCCCGGCGCGCGGGCGCGCTGCCGCTGGCCCTGCACCCGGCGATGACCTTCACCGGTACGGAGGTCGACGTGCAACGCCTCGCCGGCTGCTCCTTCGGCGTCACCGCCCCCGAGGAGCTGCGGCTCGCCGCCGAGGCCCTGGTCATCGAGATGGGCGGGGAACCGGAGTGGATCGCGGAGGAGGCCCGTCCGCTCTACCACGCCGCCCTGGCCCTCGGCGCGAACCACCTGGTCACCCTGGTCGCGCAGTCGATGGAGCTGCTGCGCAAGGCCGGCGTCGAGCACCCCGACCGGATGCTCGGCCCGCTGCTCGGCGCGGCTCTCGACAACGCCCTGCGCTCCGGCGACGCCGCCCTGACCGGCCCGGTGGCGCGTGGCGACGCCGGTACCGTCGCCGCCCACGTCTCGGAGCTGCGCAAGCACGCGCCCGGCACGGTCGCCGGGTACCTGGCGATGGCCCGCACCACCGCCGACCGGGCCCTCGCGCACGGTCTGCTCAAGCCGGAACTCGCCGAGGACCTGCTCGGCGTACTGGCCGACGACGCGGCGGAGAAGGGGGGCGGCGACCGGTGAGGACCGAGCTGCTGCTGCACACCGCCGAGGAGCTGCACGCGCTGGCGCGCACGGGCCGGCGGGCCGTGGTGATGACCATGGGCGCCCTGCACGAGGGCCACGCCACCCTGATCCGCACCGCCCGCGCGCAGGCCGGACCGGGCGGGCAGGTCGTCGTCACCGTCTTCGTCAACCCCCTGCAGTTCGGTGCGGGCGAGGACCTCGACCGCTACCCGCGCACCCTCGACGCCGATCTGCGCATCGCCGAACGGGCGGGCGCCGACGCGGTGTTCGCCCCCGCCGTGGACGAGGTCTACCCCGGCGGCGCCCCGCAGGTGCGGATCAGCGCCGGCCCCATGGGCGAGCGCCTCGAAGGGGCCACCCGCCCGGGCCACTTCGACGGCATGCTGACCGTCGTCGCGAAGCTGCTCCACCTCACCCGCCCCGACCTGGCCCTCTTCGGCCAGAAGGACGCGCAGCAACTGGCCGTCATCCGGCGGATGGTGACCGACCTGAACTTCCCCGTCGAGGTGGTCGGCGTGCCGACCGTCCGCGAGGAGGACGGGCTGGCGCTCTCCTCCCGCAACCGCTACCTCTCCCCGGCCGAGCGGCGCACCGCCCTGGCCCTGTCCCGCGCCCTGTTCGCCGGCCGGGACCGGCTCGCCGCCCAGGCGGCGCTGCGCGCCCGCGCCGAGGCCTCCCCGGCCAGCGACGAGCGGGCCACCGCGCTGGCCCGGCTGGGCGAGATCCGCGCCTCCGCCGACGCGCACGCCGTCTCCGCGGCCGGCGCCGGGCTGCCGGAGGCCGTACGGGCCGCGGCGCTGCACGTCCTGGAGGAGGCGGGCCGCTACGATCCGCCGCTGGTCCTGGACTACCTGGCGCTGGTGGACCCGCAGGACTTCACCGACGCCGGCTCGGAGTTCACCGGGCAGGCCGTGCTGGCCGTCGCCGCGAAGGTGGGCACGACCCGACTGATCGACAACATCCCATTGCAGTTCGGAGCACACCCGTGAGCACCCCAGGCGAAGGCCCCGCCGCCGGCGGCACCGGCACAGGCATACGGCTGCACGCCCCGGCCCCCGGCTGGGCCCTGGACGCCGACGTCGTGGTCGTCGGATCCGGCGTCGCGGGGCTGACGGCCGCGCTGCGCTGTGCCGCAGCTGGCCGCCGTACGGTCGTGGTCACCAAGGCCCGGCTGGACGACGGCTCCACCCGCTGGGCGCAGGGCGGCATCGCCGCGGCGCTCGGCGAGGGCGACACCCCCGAGCAGCACCTGGAAGACACGCTGGTCGCGGGCGCCGGCCTGTGCGACGAGGCAGCCGTGCGGCTCCTCGTCACGGAGGGGCCGGACGCGGTGCGCCGCCTCATCGCGGCCGGCGCCGTCTTCGACACCTCCGCCGAGACCGGGGAGATCGAGCTGACCCGCGAGGGCGGCCACCACCGCCGCCGGATCGCGCACGCGGGCGGCGACGCCACCGGCGCCGAGATCTCCCGGGCGCTGGTCGAAGCCGTCCACGCGGCCGGCATCCGGACCGTCGAGAACGCCCTCGTACTGGACCTCCTCCAGGACGCGGAGGGCCGTACGGCCGGGGTCACGCTGCACGTCATGGGCGAGGGCCAGCACGACGGGGTGGGCGCCGTCCACGCGCCCGCCGTGATCCTGGCGACCGGCGGCATGGGCCAGGTCTTCTCCGCCACCACCAACCCGGCGGTGTCGACGGGCGACGGCGTGGCCCTCGCGCTGCGCGCCGGGGCGGAGGTCTCCGACCTCGAATTCGTGCAGTTCCACCCCACGGTCCTCTTCCTCGGCCCGGACGCCGAGGGGCAGCAGCCGCTGGTGTCGGAGGCGGTCCGGGGCGAAGGCGCGTACCTCGTGGACGCGGACGGCGTCCGCTTCATGGTGGGGCAGCACGAACTCGCCGAGCTGGCGCCGCGGGACATCGTCGCCAAGGGCATCATGCGCCGCATGCAGGAACAGGGCACCCGGCACATGTACCTGGACGCCCGGCACTTCGGCGCCGCGATGTGGGAGCAGCGCTTCCCGACCATCCTCGCCGCCTGCCGCGCCCACGGCATGGACCCGGTCACCGAGCCCATCCCCGTGGCGCCGGCCGCGCACTACGCCTCCGGCGGCGTACGGACCGACCTGCACGGCCGCACCACCGTCCCCGGCCTGTACGCCTGCGGCGAGGTGGCCTGCACCGGCGTGCACGGCGCGAACCGGCTGGCCTCCAACTCCCTGCTGGAGGGCCTGGTCTTCGCCGAGCGCATCGCCGAGGACATCGCCCGGCACGCGCCGTCCGGCGGCGGCCCGGGCGTACCGGTCCCCGCGACCGGCCCCCTGCAACCGGCCGAGGCGCGCTTCGAGATCCAGCGGATCATGACGGACGGCGCGGGCGTGCTGCGGTCCGCCGAGTCCCTGCGCACGGCCGCCGAATCCCTCGAAGCCCTGTACGCCAAGGCCCTGAACGAGCTCGAAGCGCACGGCAAGACCGCCGAACCGGGTGTGGACACCTGGGAGGCCACGAACCTGCTGTGCGTGGCCCGGGTGCTCGTCGCCGCCGCCGAGCGGCGGGTGGAGACCCGCGGCTGCCACTGGCGCGAGGACCACCCGGACCGGGACGATGCGGCGTGGCGCCGGCATCTCGTCGTCCGGCTCTCCGCGACTCGGAAGCGGGCGCTGGTCGTCACCCCCACCGAGTCCGCGCAGTTCCCGTCCGTACGCGTCCCCCTCGGCACCCCCAGCACCCCGAACACCCCCACCCCGAGCACCCCGAGCCTGGAGCAGCGACCGTGAGCACCCCCGAACTCCCCCTGATCGACCAGAACGAAGGCGGCTGCGGCGACGACTGCGGTTGCGGCGACGGCGAGGAGAGCGGCCTCGACCCGGCGCTGGCCCAGCTGCTGGCCGACGCCGGCCTGGACCCCATCGAGGTCGAGGACATCGCCCACATGGCACTGTCCGAGGACCTGGACGGCGGCGTGGACGTCACCACCGTGGCCACGGTGCCCGAAGAGGCCGAGGCCGTCGCCGACTTCATCGCGCGCGAGGACGGCGTCGTGGCCGGGCTGCGCATCGCGGAGGCCGTCTTCTCCGTGGTCTGCACGGACACCTTCGAGGTGGAGCGCCACGCGGAGGACGGCGACGCCGTCCAGGCCGGGCAGGTGCTGCTCTCCGTACGCTCCCGCACGCGCGACCTGCTCACCGCGGAGCGCAGCGCGCTGAACATCATGTGCCGCCTGTCGGGCATCGCGACCGCCACCCGCCGCTGGGCCGACGTCCTGGACGGCACCGGGGCGAAGGTCCGCGACACCCGCAAGACCACCCCCGGCCTGCGCGCCCTGGAGAAGTACGCGGTGCGCTGCGGCGGCGGCGTCAACCACCGCATGTCGCTCTCCGACGCGGCGCTGGTCAAGGACAACCACGTCGTCGCCGCGGGCGGCGTCGCGCAGGCCTTCAAGGCCGTACGGGAAGCCTTCCCGGATGTCCCGATCGAGGTCGAGGTCGACACGCTGGAGCAGATCGGGGAGGTCCTGGAGGCCGGCGCCGACCTGATCCTGCTGGACAACTTCACCGTCGAGCAGACCGCGCGGGCCGTCGCCCTGGTGGCCGGCCGGGCGGTGCTGGAGTCCTCCGGCCGGCTGACCCTGGACACCGCCCGGGCGTACGCGGAGACCGGGGTGGACTACCTGGCCGTCGGCGGCCTGACCCACTCCTCGCCGATCCTGGACATCGGCCTCGATCTCCGCGAGGCGGTGTAACCGGTGCTCCTCACCATCGACGTAGGCAACACCCAGACCGTCCTGGGCCTGTTCGACGGTGACGAGGTCGTCGAGCACTGGCGCATCTCGACCGACCCGCGCCGCACGGCCGACGAGATGGCCGTGCTGATGCAGGGCCTGATGGGCATGCACCCGATGCTCGGCAACGAGCTGGGCGACGGGATCCACGGCATCGCGATCTGCTCGACGGTGCCGTCGGTCCTGCACGAGCTGCGCGAGGTCACCCGCCGGTACTACGGCGACGTGCCCGCGGTGCTCGTGGAGCCCGGCATCAAGACGGGCGTGCCGATCCTCATGGACAACCCGAAGGAGGTCGGCGCGGACCGCATCATCAACGCGGTCGCGGCGGTCGAGCTCTACGGGGGTCCGGCGATCGTGGTCGACTTCGGTACGGCGACCACCTTCGACGCGGTGTCCGCGAAGGGGGAGTACGTGGGCGGGGTGATCGCCCCGGGCATCGAGATCTCCATGGAGGCCCTCGGCGTACGCGGCGCCCAGCTGCGCAAGATCGAGCTGGCCCGCCCGCGCAACGTGATCGGCAAGTCCACGGTCGAGGCGATGCAGTCGGGCGTGCTGTACGGCTTCGCGGGCCAGGTCGACGGGGTCGTCACCCGCATGGCCAAGGAGCTGGCGGGCCCGGACGGGGAGCCGGACGACGTCCGCGTCATCGCCACCGGCGGGCTGGCCCCGATGGTCCTCGGAGAATCCTCGGTGATCGACGACCACGAACCCTGGCTGACCCTGATCGGGCTGCGGCTGGTCTACGAACGCAACGCGCCGAACTTCGCGTAGCGGGGGCGGGGGCGGGTCCGGGTGGGGCGGTCAGGACCCGCGGGTCCGGGCCGCCGCGCGCCCCAGGAGCCGGCGCAGGGCGGCCCGCCAGGGGTGGCGGGCCGGGCGGCCCTCCAGGACGGCCCGGAACTGCTCGTACGACCGCGCCGCCCGCAGCACGGCCAGATCGTCCCGCCCCGGCGGCGGAGGCATGGGAGCGCCCAGCCGGGACGCCCGGTAGGTGTCGAGGAGGTACTGCTCGATCGCGCTCATACCCCCAGCCTCACCCCGTCGGCGGCACCAGGCCAGGGCCACCGGCCACGGGGCACCGGTCCGGCCCGGATGGGGCCCCCGGAGAATGGGGCGATGAGCGTCACCATCGACATCGCCGGGCTCCCCACCGAGCGGATCACCTTCGCGCCCTCGCCGCTCGCGGAGCTCTGCATGGCGCTGCACGCCCTGTCCCAGCCCGCCCACCACCCCCGGCTCAGCTCCTGGACCACCGCCACCGCCGCCGGTCTCGATCCGTGCCTCGCGGACCGGCTGCTGGAGGCCGAGTTCATGTGGCGGAGCTCGTTCTCCGACATCTTCATGGCCTTCGCCCACGCCGGCGCGAGCGGGCTGCCGGCCGCGACCCTGGCCGAGGAGCTCGACGTACTCGACCGGATGGACGACGAGACGTTCGTGATGGCGGCCCTGGAGCACTGCTGGATGGCGCTGTACGACGAGGGCGGCGGACCCTCCCCGCTGACGGACCCCGCCGCCCGGGCCAAGGCGCTGGGGGCGGCCGCCGCCCGCGGACCCCGGCAGCTGGACTTCTCCGTGCGGCTGCTGGAGGATCCCGCCGCCGTCCGCGTCTGGCTGCGGCGACTCCTGGAGGACTGCGACGATGCCTTCTTCGCCGAGACCTGGAAGCGCGTGGAGCCGGGCCAGAGCGCCGACGCCCGGCACAAGACGCGGATGCTGCGCCACAAGGGGCTGGGGGCCACGCTGAAGGAGGTCTCCTCCGCGCTGAGCGTGGACGAGGGACTCACCACCATCACCGCCGACAAGATGGTCAACGGGTCGGCGACCGCCACCGATCCGCGCACAGGCGCCGGACTGGTCTTCATACCGACCCACTTCGGCTGGCCGCACCTGCTGGTGCTGCACGCACCGGGCTGGCGGCCGGTGGTGCACTATCCGCTCGGCTCCCCCGAACTGGCTTCCGGGTCCGGCTCGGTGGAGCTGCTCCGGCTGCGGATGGAGGCGCTGGCGCATCCGGTGCGGATGAAGCTGTGCCGGAGCGTGGCCCGGGCCCCGTACACGACGGGCGAACTGGCGACCCTGTACGGGATCACCGCGCCGGAGGTCTCCCGGCACCTGGCGGTGCTGAAGAAGGCCGGTCTGCTGCATACGCGCCGCCAGGGGCGTTATGTCCAGCACCAGTTGGACCTGGGCGCGGTCGCCCGGATCGGATCGGACTTCATCGAGGGCATCCTCCGTTAGGCGGACGGCCGTTCGGCACCGATATGCGGAATTCGTACACCGGAATCAGTGAAAACTCTGGTCAGAGCGGCCATCCGCTGTTTAACGTGCGTCCACCACTCCCGCGTACTGCGGACGGCGTACGCGGGGGCGTACTTCTTCCGCCCGTCTGCTCCTATTAGTCGTACTCATCCCGCTTGTCGCGCTCCTCGTACGCGTCTTGCCTCACCTATTCGCCGTGCTTGTCGTGGAAGGATCTTGATGCCCTCACGCCGTATAGCCGCCGCCACCGCCGCCCTGGCAGCCGCGGCCCTCGTCTCCCCGCTGCTGCTCGCCGGGCCCGCCGGCGCCACCGGGAGCCCGCAGAGCGACGCCGCCCGGGGTGATGCGCTCGCCAGGAAGCTGGTCAAGGAGGCGACCGGTAAGGGCGCCTACAACCACCTGAAGGTTTTCCAGTCGATCGCCGACTACAACAACGGCAACCGCGTGGCCGGCTCCAAGGGCCACGAGCAGTCCGCCCGGTACGTCGAGGCCGTGATGCGGGCCGCCGGCTACACGGTGACGAAGAACGAGTTCGACTTCGTGTACGTCGAGACGATCGCCGAGAAGCTCACGGTGAACGGCTCCGCCGGCCGCGACGTCCCCATCAAGCTGATGACGTACACCGCGAGCGGACCGGCGAACGGCGTGACGGCCCCCATCGCCGTCGCCCCGGTCGACGCGGACGGTACGAACGGCTGCGAGCCCGGCGACTTCGCCGCCGGCACCTTCACCGGCAAGATCGCCCTCGTCAAGCGCGGCGGCTGCCCCTTCGCCGCGAAGCAGGCCAACGCGGCGGCGGCCGGCGCGGTGGGAGCGATCATCTACAACAACACCGAGGGCGCCCTGAACGGCACCCTCGGCGACCCGAACGCGGGCAAGGTCCCGACCGGTGGCATCACCCAGGCGGACGGCGAGAAGCTCGCCGCCGACGCCGCGGCCGGCCCCGTCGAGGTCACCCTCGACATCCGGCAGCTGCGCGAGAACCGCAAGACGTACAACGTCATCGCGGAGACCCGCGGCGGCGACGCGGACAACACCGTCTTCCTCGGCGCGCACCTCGACTCGGTCGCGGCGGGCGCGGGCATCAACGACAACGGATCCGGCTCGGCCGGCATCCTCCAGGTCGCGCAGCGCCTCGCGAGCAGCCAGACGAAGGTCAAGAACAAGGTCAAGTTCGCCTGGTGGTCGGCGGAGGAGTTCGGCCTGCTCGGCTCCGAGGCGTACGTCGCCGGGCTGACGGACGTGCAGAAGAAGCAGATCAAGCTCTACCTGAACTTCGACATGATCGCCTCGCCGAACGCCGCGTACTTCGTCTACGACGGCGACGACTCGGACGGCACCGGCGCGGGCCCCGGCCCGGAGGGCTCCGCCCAGCTGGAGAAGGGGATCACCAGCTTCCTCGACTCGAAGAACATCCCGCACGAGGGCACCGACTTCTCGGGCCGCTCGGACTACGGCCCGTTCATCGAGGTGGGCATCCCGTCGGGCGGTACGTTCACGGGCGCCGAGGGCATCAAGACGGCGGCGCAGGCGGCCAAGTTCGGCGGCGAGGCGGGTGTCGCCTACGACGTCAACTACCACGGCGCGGGTGACGACATCACCAACATCGACCAGAAGGCGCTCGACATCAACGTCGACGTCATCGCGGACGCGGTCGGCCACTACGCGCACGACCTGGCCCCGCTGTCGCAGCCGGTCGTCTCCGTTCCGTCCGACGGCACGGGCAGCGGAGGCGGCCTGCACGAGGGCCACGACCACGACGTGACGGAGTAACCGGGCCCACCGACCGGGCGCGGCAGCGGCAGCGACCGCACCCGCCGAGGCCACCGGAGCGACCGGAGCGACCGGAGCGACCGGAGCGACCGGAGCGACCGGAGCCACGGATGCCAGACCGCCGGCGGGGCTGACACCAGCCCCGCCGGCTTCTCGCGTCACGGGGGCGGGGACGGCGCCGACCGGCTTGAAGGGGGTGTTTCTCGAAGACGCCCCCTAACCGCTCCCGTCCGGCCACGGTGCGATGCCCACCGACTGGACCAGCCAGCCGAAGTCCCCGAGGCCGCCGCGGGCCGTGAGTTCCGCCGCCTCGCCCGCCGCGGCGAGGGCGCGTACGTACGCGGCCGGGTCCGTCGACGCCAGCGCCAGCGGCGGGCGCGCACCGGACACGCCGAGGGCGGTCAGCGCCTCGCGCTGGGTCATCAGCCTCGCGCCCCCGCCCGGCCCGGCGCAGGCGTCCGCGCAGGCGGCGGCGCAGGCGTCCAGGGCCACATGGGCCGTCACGTCACAGCTGCCGTCCGGCACCGGCGGGACCTCCCGCCCCCCGCGAAAACCCGTCAGCGTGCCGTACGGGGGCCTCGTCCCCCGGGTGTGCGCGTAGTCCACCGCCACCGCCAGCCCCCGCTCCAGGGTCCGGGCGGCCGCCGCCCAGGCCTCGTCACGCGGGCGCCCGATCTCCGCACGGCCCCCGCCCGGCCACCACCGGTCCAGCCACATCCGGTCCGCGCCGTCCACGCGCTCGCCCCGGCTCTCCGTACCGTCCCGCGCGACCAGGACGTAGTGCCCGTCCTGCGCGACCTCCAGGGGGACGTTGTCCAGCCATTCGTTGGCGAAGAGGAGGCCTGTCGTCCGTTCGGGTGGGGCGCAGGCCCAGCGGATCCGCGGGTCGAGGCCGGGGGGCCGCTGCGCCCGCTCCACGGCGTACGGGCGCACCCGCGCGGCGATCTCCGGCTCCAGCGCGGCGAGGACCCCGGTCAGCAGCTCCCCCCGCCCGGCCCCCATGTCGACCAGGTCCAGCCGCCGCGGGTGCCCGAGCCGGCCGTCCACCCACCGCAGCAGCCGGGCCACGGCGCCCGCGTACAGCCGCGAGGCGTGCACCGACGTGCGGAAGTGCCCAGCGGGGCCCGGCCCGCCGGGACGTACGTAGAAGCCGCCCGGTCCGTACAGCGCGGCCTCCATCGCCGCCCGCCACCGGACCGGACCCGCGTCTTCGCCCTGAGCACTCATCACACGAAGGCTATGCTCAGCTCCACCTTGCGGAGTACACCCCCGGGCCACGGATCGCACCTGTGGTTGACTCCAGCACCTATCTTCCTTTCCTACTCTGGGTTACGTGCAGCGCCTCTACGACTTCCTCCGCAGACACCCGACGGGCGTCGACAGCTTCTGGGCTGTCCTCCTGTTCGGGTTCTCGATGATGAACGTGGCGGCCGCCGAAGTGAGCCCGGCCCTGCGGCTGGCCACCGTCCCCCTGGTGATCGCCCTCAGCGTGGCCGTGGCCCTGCGCCGCAAGTGGACGCAAGCGATGTTCTGGCTGGCCGTGGGGGCGGGCGTCTACCAGCTGGTCCTCGGGCTGGAGGCGCAGTTCTGCGACGTCGCCATGCTCGTGATGCTGTACACGGTCGCCGCGAGCGATGTCCCGCGCTGGGTCTCGCGCGCCGCCCTGGGCGTCGGGCTCCTGGCCTCCCCGCTCTACTTCCTGCGCTTCGGCGTGGACAAGGGCCTGGGGGCCGTGGAGAGCGCCCTTTTCGCCGCCTTCGTCGTGGTCCCCTTCGCCCTGGCCTGGGTGCTGGGCGACTCACTGCGCACCCGCCGGGCCTACTACGCCCAGCTGATCGAGCGGAACCAGCGGCTGGAGAAGGAGCGCGAGGCCCAGGCCAAGGTGGCCGTCGCCGCCGAGCGCGCCCGGATCGCCCGGGAGCTGCACGACGTCGTGGCGCACAACGTCTCGGTGATGGTGGTGCAGGCGGACGGCGCGGCGTACGTCATGGACGTGGCCCCCGAGCAGGCCAAGGAGGCCCTCCAGACCATCTCCGGCACCGGCCGCCAGGCGCTCGCCGAGATGCGCCGGCTGCTCGGCGTACTGCGCACCGGCGAGCCCCAGGAGTCCGAGGACTACGTACCGCAGCCGGACGTCGAACAGATCGAGGTCCTGGTCGAGCAGGTACGGGCGGCCGGCCTCCCGGTGGACTTCGAGGTGGAGGGCGCCCCCCGGCGGCTGCCCAGCGGCGTGGAGCTGACGGCGTACCGCATCGTGCAGGAGGCGCTGACGAACACGCGCAAACACGGCGGCCCGGATGCGCGGGCCAGCGTCCGGCTGGTCTACTTCGACGACGGGCTCGGTCTCCTCATCGAGGACGACGGCCGGGGCGCGGCCCACGAACTGTACGAGGACGGCGGCGCGGACGGCGCCGGACACGGCCTGATCGGCATGCGCGAGCGCATCGGCATGGTCGGCGGCACCCTGGACGCGGGCCCCCGCCCGGGCGGCGGCTTCCGGATCAGCGCCCTGCTCCCCCTCAAGAAGACCTGACGAAGACCTGCCGAAGAACCGACGAAGAACCGACGAGGACGAGGTAACCGATGTCCATCCGCGTGATGCTGGTCGACGACCAGGTGCTGCTGCGCACCGGCTTCCGGATGGTGCTCGCCGCGCAGCCGGACATGGAGGTCGTCGCCGAGGCCGGCAACGGCCTGGAGGCGCTGGAGGTGCTGCGGGCCACGAAGGTGGACGTGGTGCTGATGGACGTCCGGATGCCGAAGCTCGACGGGGTCGAGGCCACGCGGCGGATCTGCGAGCCGCCGGAACATCCGAAGGTCATCATCCTGACCACCTTCGACCTGGACGAATACGCCTTCTCGGGTCTGAAGGCCGGCGCGAGCGGCTTCATGCTGAAGGACGTCCCGCCGGGCGAGCTGCTCTCCGCCATCCGCTCCGTGCACAGCGGTGACGCCGTCGTCGCCCCCTCCACGACGCGGCGGCTGCTGGACCGCTTCGCCCCGATGCTGCCGTCGAGCGCGCAGGAGCCGCAGAACAAGGAGGTCGAGCGGCTGACCGAGCGCGAGCGCGAGGTGATGCTGCTGGTGGCGCAGGGCCTGTCGAACGGTGAGATCGCCGCCCGGCTGGTGCTCTCCGAGGCGACCGTGAAGACCCACGTCGGCCGGATCCTGACGAAGCTGGGCCTGCGCGACCGCGTCCAGGTGGTGGTCCTCGCGTACGAGACGGGCCTGGTCCGCGCCGGCGGGCGCTGACCCCCTGCGGACGCCGGCCCCCGCGCCCGCGTCAGGTCATCCAGCGGTCCGGTCGGGCCGCCGCCCGTGAGGTGCGGGAGCGGGCCGCCTGGGCCGGCAGCAGCTCGGCGGCTTCGGCCGCCGACCGCAGGCGGGCCGTGACCGTGCCGTTCGCGCCGGTGTCGACGTGGACGTCGGCCACGCCGCGGGCGCGTTCCCAGGGGCCCTGGCTGAGCCGGACGCTCTGGACCTTGGCGTGCGGGACGATCTCCGTACGGCGGCACAGGCGTCCGCGCCGGGCCGCGAACACGTCCGGGGAGACGGCGAGGCCGTAGCCCTTCCACCACACCGGGACCACCCACCGCGACCCCGCCCGCGGGGACGGCGCGAAGGTGAGGCCGGCCAGGTCCACACCCGGCAGGACCCGCGCGACCACCGCGTAGGCCGCCGCCCGCGTGGCCACCGGCACCAGGACGTCGTTCTTCGAGCCGGCCACCGCGAGCTCCACCCGGACCCAGCCGCGCCGCCGCCACAGCAGCGGCTCCACGATCCGTACGGTCTGCACGCGCCCCGGCGGCACGGTCTCGTGGGCCCGGTCCAGCAGTCCGTGGTCCAGGCGCAGCCCGTCCGGGGACTCGGCCACCGTCCAGTCGTACTCGGCGAGGAAGCGGCCCGCGGTGCCCGCCCAGACCGCGCCGAGGACGGGGAGCAGCGTCACGGCGGCCGCCCACAGGTTCTCGCTGAGCCACCACACGACCGCCGGCCCGATGAGCCCGCTGATCAGCGCGGTCCAGACGCCGAGGCTGAGCAGCAGCGATACGGCGAGGTCGCGCGGGCGCACGCGCAGCAGTTCCCGTTCGGGCGCCTCGCCCAGTTGAACCGCCTCGGCCGGGGCGAAACCGGCCGCGCGGGCCAGGAGTTCGGCGCGCAGGGCGACCGCCTCCTTCTCGCCGAGGAAGGCCAGTTCGTCCTTGTCCTCGGTTCCGATGACGTCCAGCCGCAGTTTGGCGACCCCGACCAGCCGCGCCAGCAGCGGCCGGGTGACGTCCACCGCCTGGATGCGGTCCAGCCGGATGTGCGCGGTGCGGCGGAAGAGCACGCCGCTGCGGATGCGCAGCTCGGTGTCGGTCACGGCGTAGTGCATGACCCACCAGCTGAGGAATCCGTACAGGCCGAAGACCAGGACCAGCCCCGCCAGCCCGGCGGCGCGGAACAGGGCGGACAGGTCCGCTATCCACTCCCCCACCTTGTCGCCCTGCTGGGCGATCACTCCGACGGTCGCCGCGATCGGCACCCAGGCGCGGCGCAGCGGAGTGAAGGGGTGCAGCCGGCTCTCCATGACGACCGACTGCCCGCCACCTTGCCCCACAACGGGCGGGGCGTAGATCGGCGGCGCACCGATCGGCGTGCCGGGCTCCGTACCGGATTCCGTGGCGGGAACCCGCGCGGCCCCGCCCGGGGAACCGCCCGGCGAACCGCCCGGGGAACCGCTCGGGGATTCGCCCACGGGCTCCCTGTCGCGCACGGGTTCGGTCACCGGGTCGCTCACAGGCCCGCGGACCTTGCCTGGCCCAGCTCGGTGAGCCGGTCGCGCAGCCGCTCCGCCTCGGCCGGCACCAGCCCCGGGATCTTGGCGTCCGTCGCCGCGGCCGCCGTGTGCAGCTGTACCGAGGCCAGCCCGAAGCGCCGCTCCAGCGGGCCCGAGGTCACCTCGACCAGCTGCATCCGCCCGTACGGGACGACCGTCTCCTCCCGCCACAGCACACCGCGGCTGATCAGCAGGTCGTCAGCGCGTTCGGCGTAGCGCCAGGAGCGCCAGTTGCGGCCGAGCAGCACCCAGCCCCAGCCCAGGACCGCCAGCCAGAAGGCGCCGAGGGCCGCCCACGCCGGTCCGGCCGTCAGCCCCGCCACCACCCCGGTCACGACGGCGAACAGCGTCATCCAGATCACCAGCAGCAGCCGCCGCAGGGTGAGCAGCCCGCCCGGCAGCCCGACCCACTCGGTCCGGCCCGTCCCGCCCGATGTCCCCGTTTCCATACGTCCACCCTAGGGCGTGCCTTTCGGATCTTGCCGGGCCCGCGTTGCCCGGCCTGGGCGCCACCCCGGGCCCCGCGGCTGAGACAATGCCAGCATGACGGAGACCACGGTCGGCATCGGCGGTGCGGCGGAGAGCACCGACATGGTGCTCAACATCGGACCCCAGCACCCTTCCACGCACGGCGTGCTGCGCCTGCGCCTCGTCCTGGACGGCGAGCGGATCGTCAGCGCCGAGCCGGTCGTCGGATACATGCACCGCGGTGCGGAGAAGCTCTTCGAGGCGCGCGACTACCGCCAGATCGTGATGCTCGCGAACCGCCATGACTGGCTGTCCGCCTTCTCGAACGAGCTCGGCGTGGTCATGGCGGTCGAGCGGATGCTCGGCATGGAGGTCCCCGAGCGGGCCGTGTGGATGCGGACGCTGCTGGCCGAGCTGAACCGGGTGCTGAACCACCTGATGTTCCTGGGCTCCTACCCCCTCGAACTGGGCGGAATCACCCCGATCTTCCACGCGTTCCGCGAGCGCGAGGAGATCCAGGCCGTCATGGAGGAGATCTCCGGCGGCCGTATCCACTACATGTTCAACCGCGTCGGCGGCCTCAAGGAGGACCTCCCGGCCGGCTGGCTCGGCCGGGCGCGCGCCGCGATCGCGGACGTCCGCACCCGCATGGACGTGTACGACAAGCTGGTCCACGGGAACGAGATCTTCCGCGGCCGCACGCGGGGCGTCGGCGTCCTGTCCGCCGAGGCGGTGCACGCGTACGGGGTCTCCGGCCCCATCGCCCGCGCCTCCGGCGTCGACTTCGACCTGCGCCGCGACGAGCCGTACCTGGCCTACGGCGAGCTCCAGGACGTCCTCAAGGTGGTCACCCGCACCGAGGGCGACTGCCTGGCCCGTTTCGAAGTCCTGCTGGACCAGACGCACAACGCGCTCGACCTCGCCGTCGCCTGCCTGGACCGGATGGCGCAGCTGCCGCCGGGGCCGGTCAACCAGCGCCTGCCCAAGGTCCTGAAGGCGCCCGAGGGCCACACGTACGCCTGGACGGAGAACCCCCTCGGCGTCAACGGCTACTACCTCGTCTCCAAGGGCGAGAAGACCCCGTACCGGCTGAAGCTGCGCAGCGCCTCGTACAACAACATCCAGGCCCTGGCGGTGCTGCTGCCGGGGCAGCTCGTCGCGGACATGGTGGCGATCCTCGGCTCGCTGTTCTTCGTGGTCGGCGACATCGACAAGTAGCCTTCCCGTAGGCGCGGTTCACCCGGATCAGCGGATGTGCCAGGACCGGTCGGCACGGCGCGGTCGCGCCCTAGGGTGAGCGCATGACCTCTGGCATATTCGACGGCTATCTGCGGCGCCTCGGCATCACCGATCCCGGTTCCCCCTCCACCGAGGCGCTCTTCGCCCTCCAGCGGGCCCACCTGGAGCGCGTCCCGTACGAGAACATCGAGATCCACCTCGGCCGGCCGCCCGGCATCGACCCGGAGCTGTCGGTACGGCGCTTCGCCGCCGGGCGCGGCGGCTACTGCTTCCACCTCAACGGGGCCTTCGCCGCGCTCCTCGGCCACCTCGGCTACGACGTCACCCGCCACCTCGGCGGCGTGTACGAGGAGGCCGACGCGCTGGGCGTCAACGGAAACCACCTCGCGCTGACCGTGAGGGTCGACTCGGCCGCCTACCTCGTGGACGTGGGGCTCGGCGACGGGCCGTTCGACCCCCTGCCCCTGCGCGAGGGCGACTACGAGGAGGGCGGCTTCTCCTACCACCTGGAACCGTTGGCGGGCCCGGAGCCCGGCTGGACCTACCGCAACGCCGGCGGCCCCTTCCCCGTGATGAACTTCTGGTCCGCGCCCGCCTCGATGGACGACTTCGCGGCGGAACACCTGCACCTGTCCACCGCCGAGGACTCGCCCTTCATCCGGACGCTGGCCCTGCTGCGCCGCGACGCGGACGGCCTCGACGTGCTGCGCGGCCGGGTGCTGTCCCGGATCGATCCGGCGAAGGGGACGAGCAAGCGGGAGCTGACCACGCCGGAGGAGTTCTACGAGGTCGTCGGCGGCCTCTTCGGGCGGGAGCTCGACGACCTCACCCCGGTGGACCGCTCCGCGCTGTGGGCCCGCGTCTGCCGGGCCGACGAGGCGTGGAGGGCCGGCCAGGAGGGCTGATGTCGGTGCGGCAGGGCAGACTTGGGGCATGTCCCACTCCCCCCGCCGGGCCTGCCCCGCCTGCGGCCGCGACTGCGCCGTCACCGCCGGCCGGATCGCCCGCCACGACCCTCCCGCCGGACGGGGCCGCGGTGATCTGGTGTCCTGCCCGGGCTCCCGGGCCCGGGTGGTGCTCGGCGCGTCGACGCCGACGCTGGACGGCTACGTCCTGCCCGAGCACCCCGGACAGCTCCCGCTGTTCTAGGCCTGTTCGGTCCTACCGGCCGCGCGGCTTCCCCCGCTTGGCGCCGCCCTTGGGGCCGCCCTTGGCGCCGCCTTTGGCAGCCCCCTTCGCGCCGCCCGAACCGCCGCGGGCGCCCTTCCCGGCCGCCTGGCCGCCCGCCTTGCCCGCCGCCTTTCCGGCCGCCGGCTTCTGCCGCGCGCCACCACCCGTACCGGCGCGCCCGCCCTTGGGCTGCGGGGGCGTCGGCGGGCGGCCGCGGGTGCTGTTGACGGTGCGGCCGCGGACGATCCCGATGAACTCCTCCACCAGGTCGGTGGTCTCCTCCTCGGGCCACGACAGGGCGACGCGCGACTCGGGGGCGTCCGACAGCGGCCGGTAGGTGAGGTCCCTGCGGTGGTACAGGCGGGCCAGCGACTGCGGCACGACGAGGACCCCGATCCCGGCCGCCACCAGCTCCACGGCGTCCTCCGTCGTGGCGGGGCGCTCGATCGCGGGCCGCCCCGGCAGGTGCTCCCAGGTGAGGGTGTCGTCGAGGGGGTGCAGCACGATCTCGTCGGCCAGATCCGCGGTGGACACCTCTTCGACGGCCGCCACGACGTGGTCCTTGGGGACCACGACCACGGTCGTCTCGGTGTACAGGGGGATCGCGCTGAGGTCCGTACGGTCCACCGGCAGCCGCAGGAAACCGGCGTCGGCGCCACCGCCGCGCAGCAGCCCGGCCGCTTCCGCGGCGGGCACCGCCACGAGGGTCAGCGGGACGCCCGGCAGCCGCTCGTTCCAGATCCGCACCCACTTCGTGGGCGTCACGCCCGGGACGTACGCGAGCCGGAACGAAGGGGATACTTCCGAGCCTGTCACGTGGCCAGGTTACCGGTCGTGGTCGGCACGCTCGCACACGCTCGATACCCTTGGCACCATGACGTCGCACCAGACCACCCAGACGATGAAGCCCGCCACGGCTGCCAAGAAGCTGGGTGTGTACCTAGAGGCCACCCCCGCCGAGTTCCAGGAGGGTGTCATCTCGCGCGCCGAGCTGAACGCCCTCCAGGCCGATCCCCCGGAGTGGCTGCAGGAGCTGCGGCGCAACGGCCCCCACCCCCGGCCCGTGGTCGCGTCGAAGCTCGGCATCTCCATCGCGGGTCTCGCCCGTGGCGGAATCACCGAGCCCCTCACCACCGAGCAGATCGAGGCCCTGAAGGCCGAGTCTCCCGAGTGGCTCCAGAAGGAGCGCGCCACGCAGGCCGAGGTCCGCAAGGAAGCGGTGCGCATCAAGGAGATGAAGGAAAAGAAGGCACAGGAAAAGGACGCCTAGGGGGCCGGGGCCACCTCCCCGGCGGCCGACCCCTACGACCCCTACGAGCGCTGCGCCGGGCCCCCGCCGCCCAGCAGGTCGATCAGCCGCGAGCTGCTGTCGGCGCGGAAGCCCGCAAAATGCACCCTCGTGGCGGGCCGCCACCTGGCCCGGCTCATCTCCGCCGACCGGGGCTTCCCCGACGCGCCCCCTGCAGTGGCCTGAGGGCTGTCGGGCGTAACCCCGGAGGACGGGGTTCTGGCGCAGGCCGAGCTAGGCCTGTCCGGGCGAGACAACGCGGCCTGATCCACGAAGATCGCCCGGACAGGACCTACGAGATCGCGGTGCGGAGCCGGACCACCTCGGCCGGTTCCGTCTCGTCGTGGGCCGTCAGGTCGATGACCTGGCCACCCGGTTCACGGGCTTCGGGGCTCTGCGGGGCTTCCTCGCCCTCCGGGCTCTCGGGCGCCGCAGGCTCCGTGGCCTCCGCGCCGCGCGCCGGTTCGGCGGGGGGCCGGCCCGACTCCTCCGCCTTGTGGGCCGCGAGGGCCTCCTCGCCCACCACGTCGGCCAGGTCCTCGTTCTGGACCGCCTCGATGGCCGCACGGGCCCGCGCCGCGTTCTGCGTACCGAAGAAGTCGAAGCCGCCCTCGACACGCGAGGCCGTACGCCGCTGGGACGCGTACGGGGCCACCGCGGCCGGGGGCCGGCGCGCCGGGACCGCTGCCGCGGGAGCGCCGCCGATCGCGGGGCGCCCGCGGCCGTCGGCCGCGGTGAGCGCCGCAGGGGTCGCGGGCAGCGCCGCCTTGCGGGCCAGCTCCCGCAGCGCCGCGTGCGCGCGGGCGTAGCCGACCGGGGTCGGCGCGCCCGCTGAGGTGCGCTCCGGGGAGACCGCCGGCAGTTCCTTCGGCGCGGGGGCCGGGGTCGCGGAGGCCTCGATGGCCAGCAGCCGCCGGCCTTCCAGCGCGCTGGCGCGCTCGGTCTCGGCCGTCGCGTACCGCCTCAGCAGCGCCGCGTGTTCGCCGCGCAGCCCGGCCAGTTCGACCCGCTTGGCGCGCAGCTTGGTGTCGAGCTTGGCGCGCAGGGCGCGCGCCTCCTCCAGCTCGGATTCGAGCTCGGCTATCCGCTCGTCCGTCTTCCACTCGTCTCTGATCCGCTCGCGCGCGAGCTCCGCCACCCGGCGGCCCGCCGAGCGGTCCCAGGCGCGCATCACGACGGCCCCGGTGACACCGGACGCCGCCGCGAGGGAGACGAGCAGGCGCAGGGCAGTACCGTCGTCGGGCCCCGCGAGCAGCCAGGCCGCGACGGCACTGGTCAGGGAGACACCGGCGACGGTCGTCGGCGTGAGCAGCCGGTGCAGAGGTTCGGGATTGCGGTGGCGTCCACGGGGCATGGCTTGAAATTTACAGGGCGTGGACGGCGAGTGGGGTAACTGCCCGGCAATCTCTTCCCGGACAGTTACCCGTCATTTCTCCATCAATCGCGTAGCCGCTACTTCTTCAGCAGTCCCTTGGACTCCAGGTAAGCCTTCGCGACGTCAGCCGGCTTGGCGCGCTCCGCGTCCACCTTGCGGTTCAGGCCCACCAGATCGGCCGTCGTGAGCACCTTGGTGAGCTTCTCCAGGGCCGCGGCGACCTCCGAGGCGCCCGCCTCCCGCGCGTTGACGACCGGCAGCACGTTGTCCGCGTTCTGGAGCTTCTTGTCGTCCTCCAGCAGGATCAGGCCGAAACCGTCGAGGGTGGCGTCCGTGGTCGTGGTCAGGACGAGCTGGTCCGCGCCGTCCTTGACCGCCTGCTTGGACTGCGGGGTGCCGACGCCCTTCGGGTCAATACCGGAAACGTCGATTCCGTATGTCTTCTTCAATCCCGGTGCGCAGTACGGGCGGACGGCGCATTCGTCACCTGCCGCGATCTTCACCTTCAGTCCGGACTTGCCAAGATCGGAAAGCGTCCTGAGGTTGTTCTTCTCGGCGAATTCCCTGCTCACCGCGAAAGCGTTCTGGTCGACCGCCTCCCCCGCCGGCAGGGCCTTCAGTCCGAGCGGCGCCGCGAGCTTCTCCAGCGCCGCCACCGTCGCGGCGACATCGCTCGACGCGACCGGCTTCGCCTCCGCCGCCTGCGGGCCGTTCACCTTCGCGTTGAGGAACTCCGCGAGGGTGGCCGCGTACTCGGGGACGACGTCGATCTCGCCCTTCTCCAGCGACGGTTCGTACAGCTCGCGGTTGCTGACGGTCTTGACCGACGTGCCGTAGCCGGCGTCCTTGAGCAGCTGCGCGTACAGCTCGGCCAGTACGTTGGACTCGGTGAAACCGGCCGCGCCGATCACCAGACTTCCCTTGGCCCCCGCGCCGGAGGCGGAGGGAGCGGACGACGAGCCGCCCTCCTTGCTCTTCTCCAGGCTCTCGCCGGCGCACGCGGCCAGTGACACCGTCAGGGCCAGGGCGCCCAGGGACGCGCCGAGGGCGCGCGTGGTCTTGCTCATGGGGGTACTCCGTTCAAGGCGATGGACAGGACCGTTGGACAGGAATCCGCGGGGACGCCGCTCAGCGGCGCGGCGCTCACAGCACACCCTCAGAGGGGCGGCAGGCCGCGGGAGGGCGTCGCGCGGGACGCGGTCCGCGGCAGCAGCCGGTCCGCCACCACCAGGGCGCCCTCCACCAGCAGGGCCAGCGCCGCCACGAGCAGGGCTCCCGCGACGACCTGCGCGGTGTTGTACGTGTTGAAGCCGGCGGTGATGATCCGGCCCAGGCCGCCCTGGCCGACCATCGCCGCGATCGTGGCCGTGGCGATGACCTGGACGGCGCCGGAGCGCAGCCCCGTCATCACGAGGGCGCGCGCGAGCGGCAGTTCGACCCGCCAGAAGAGCTGGACGCCGGACATCCCCATGCCGCGCGCCGCCTCCACGACCGAACGGTCGACCTCGCGCATGCCCACATACGCGTTGGTCAGCAGCGGAGGTACGGCGAACAGCACCAGCGCGGCGATGGTGGGCAGATGGCCCGCGTTGCGCAGCGGCGAGACCATGAACAGCGCCAGCACCGCGAAGACGGGGACGGCCCGGCCGGCGTTGGACACATTCACCGCGAGCGCGCCGCCCCTGCCGAGGTGGCCGAGCCACAGGCCGAGCGGCAGCGCCACCGCGCAGGCGATTCCGAGGGCGGTGCCGCTCACGTACGCGTGCTCGGCCAGCCGGTGCCAGACGCCGCTCTCGCCCGACCAGTTGGCGCCGTCGGCCAGCCACTCCCATGCCCCTGCCAGCACTCCCACGGCCTCAGGCCCCCTTCCCGGAGCGGGTGGCGGCCCGGGTCCACGGCATGAGGAGCCGCTCGGCGCCCAGCAGCAGCACATCGGCCACGAGGGCGAGCAGCACGCACAGCACGGAGGCGGTGAGCACCTGCGCCTTGAAGGAGCTGCTGACGGCGGGCGCGATGAGATTGCCGAGCCCGCCCTTGCCGACGATGGACCCGACCGTGGTCAGCGCGACCGTCGAGACGGTGGCGATCCGCACGCCGGCGAGCACCGCGGGCAGCGCCAGCGGCAGTTCGACCTGCCACAGCAGCCGCCGCGGGCCGTACCCCATGCCCCGCGCGGCCTCCCGGACCTCCTCGGGGACGGCTTCCAGCCCGGCCAGCACATTGCGGACCAGGATGGTCAGCGAATACAGCACCAGGCCGGTCACCACGAGCGACGCCGAGAGGCCGAACACCGGCAGCAGCAGGGAGAACATGGCGAGCGAGGGGATCGTGTAGAGCAAGGTGGTGAGGCCCAGCACGGGCGCCGCCCAGCGGCGGCCCCGGCGGGCCAGCAGGGCCAGCGGAACCGCCACGAGGAGACCGATCAGGACCGATACGCCGGTGATCCAGACGTGTTCGAGGGTGGCGTCGGTGAGCTCCCGGGAGCGGGAAGTGACGTACTCCCAGCAAATCCAGTCGTTCGCCACCAGGCAGTTCTGCCCGGCCATGCCCCCCACCCCCTCATCGAACACGCGTTCCTCCGACCGCACGGTCTTGCGACGACACGGCCGAGAGCGACCCTATCCCCCGGCACCGACAATGCCCGGAAGGCTTCGCGGGCGGCCGGCGCACCCTTCGCGAAACCCGGGGGCCCGTACGGAAGGATGGGCCCGTGATCCGATTCGAGCACGTGACCAAGAGCTATCCCGACGGGACGACCGCCGTCGAGGACCTGTCCTTCGAGGTGGCGGAGGGCGAACTGGTCACGCTCGTCGGGCCGTCCGGCTGCGGCAAGACCACCACCATGAAGATGGTCAACCGGCTGATCGAGCCGACCTCGGGCCGGATCCTGCTCGGCGGCGAGGACATCGCCGCCGCCGACCCGGTCGAGCTGCGCCGCCGCATCGGCTACGTCATCCAGCAGGTGGGACTGTTCCCGCACAGGACGGTGCTGGAGAACACCGCGACCGTCCCGCAGCTGATCGGCACCCCGAAGGCCAAGGCCCGCGCCCGGGCGGCCGAGCTGCTCGAACTGGTGGGCCTGGACCCGGCCGTCTACGGGGGCCGGTACCCGGAGCAGCTGTCCGGCGGGCAGCGCCAGCGCGTCGGCGTGGCCCGCGCCCTCGCCGCCGATCCGCCGGTGCTGCTGATGGACGAGCCCTTCGGCGCCGTGGACCCGGTAGTGCGCGAGCGGCTGCAGAACGAGTTCCTGACGCTGCAGAAGACGGTGCGCAAAACGATTCTCCTGGTGACGCACGACCTGGAGGAGGCCATCCGGCTCGGCGACCGCATCGCGGTCTACGGGGCGGGCACCATCGAGCAGTTCGCCCGCCCGGCCGCGGTGCTCGGCGCGCCGGCCACCGCGTACGTGGCCTCCTTCGTCGGCGCCGACCGGGGGCTCAAGCGGCTCGCCGTCACCCCGGTCGGGGCTGCCGACCTCGCCGCGGCGGACGGGCGGGCTCCGGCCGCCGCGGTACCCCTGGGGGCGACGCTGCGCGAAGCCCTCTCCGCCCTGCTCCAGCAGGACTCCGGGCGGATCGGGGTCACGGACCCGGACTCCGGCGCGCTGGTCGGCGTACTGACCCCGGAGGGCGTGCACCGGGCGCTGCGCCGGGCCGGGCTCCAGGAGGCTTAACAGGCGAGGACCCGGCTCCCAGAACCGCAACGCGCAGGAGCCCGGCTCCAGGAGGCGCAACGCGCAAGGGCCCGACCGGAGTCGGGCCCTTCCTTCTCTTCGCGTCCATGCCGCCGCGCACGCGGACGGCGGTGCACCGGCCGTCAGGCCTTGATGCGGTCGCTCACCCAGGTGAGCATCGGCGGGATCTCGCGACGCCACGTGTTGAAGTTGTGGCCGCCGCTGTCGAGGATGATCGAGGAGACCCGGTCGGGGCCCTTGACCTTCTTGATGAACTTCTTGGTGTCGCCGAGGTTCGGCTCGCCCTTCTCGCTGCTGGTGACGAGGAAGGAGGTGCCGGTGGGCTTCTTGTTCTCGATGCTGTGGAGCACGTCCGCCCGCTTCCTCAGCTTGTCGTCGCCGTGGAAGAGGTCGCCGGTCGTCGGGTCCTCCGGGGCCTCGTAGTACGCGGACAGTGCCGCGGCGGCGCCGAAGGTCTGCGGGTAGTGCGCGGCGATCTTCAGGGCGCAGTAGCCGCCGGTGGAGTTGCCGATGAAGCCCATGTTCTCCGCCTTCTTGCCGACCCGGAAGGTGTCGGTGATGGCCTGCGGGAGGTCCACCGCGAAGAAGGTCTCGGTCTGCGGTCCATCGGGTATGTCCACGCACTCCGTGTCACGCGGCGGGGCGACGGTCGGGCGCAGCATGACCAGGATCATCGGCTTCATCTTGCCGGCCTTGGACATGCTGAAGGCCTTCATGGGGTAGTCGAGTCCTTTGATCAGGTTCTCGGCGGTACCCGGGTAACCCGTGAGGACGACGGAGGCGGGGAAGTTCTGCTCCTTGTACGCGGGCTGGAAGTACTCCGGCGGCAGCCACACGTAACCCGGGCTGGTGATCTTCGACTTGCGGCCCTCGATGGAGACCTTCAGGATCTGTCCGCCCACCTGGGGCTTGCTCCCGCCGGGCACGTCCAGCGCCTGCTTGTCGACGACTTTGATGTCCTTGCTGCTCATGGAGTGGTCGACGACCTTGCCGATCGACGTCTCCTGGCCGAACAGGTCGGCCCAGGAACCGTAGAAGAGAAAGGACTTGTTGGCCGCGAGACCCACAGCGGAGAACAGCGCCAGCTGGGTCGCCAGCAGGAGGCCGATCCGCCCGGCGACCGCGCGCCACGTGCGGCCCGAAAGCTTGGGCCAGAACCAGACCGTGGCCGCGAAGAGCAGCACACCGGCGAGAATGGCGAGCGCCAGAACCGTATAACTGGTGAGACCCATGAGCAGTCAGTCGACTTTCTGATGGCAGGACTGTTTTTTCCGACGGAAGAGTGAACCCGCTCCTCCTCGATGTCGTCCTAATGGACGCACCACACACCGGAGGCTGTCGCAGCCTTCGGCCCACATGATCTCTCGCGGAGCAACGGGAAGCGATGTCTAGCAGGATAGATGGCGATAAGTCGGGACAGGTTCCGAGCAGGGTCCGCCGAATCCTCCGAGGCCCACAGCCGGAGTCGGTGCCCGGCCTGGTAGGCACGGCCGTCATGATCGTCGGCCTTCTGGACATCGCGGCGGGGGTGTTCCCCCGCTTCCGGCACAGCCGGATCCACGCGGTCACCGAGGTGCTGCCGTTCTCCCTGGGCCCGTTCGCGGCAGCCCTCGCGATCAGCGTGGGCGTACTGCTGCTGCTGCTCGCCCACGGCCTCAAGCGCCGCAAGCGGCGCGCCTGGCGGGCCGCCGTCGTACTGCTGCCGGCCGGCGCGGCGGCGCAGTTCGCGTACCGGCACTCCATCCTCGGGGTCATCCTCGGGGCGGTGCTCCTCGCGCTGCTGCTGCGCCACCAGAACGAGTTCAAGGCACTGCCGGACCCGCGCAGCCGCTGGAAGGCGCTCGCCAACTTCGTCCTGATGAGCGCCGGCTCCATCGGGCTCGGTCTGGTCATCGTCAACGTCCATCCGGGCAAGGTCGTCGGCAACCCGGGCCTGTACGAGCAGATCACCCACGTCGTCTACGGCCTCTTCGGCTTCGAGGGCCCCGTCGACTACGCCGGCCGCGTGTCCTGGACCGTCGGCTACTCCCTGGGCGCCCTCGGCATGCTGACCGCCCTCACCACCATCTACCTGGCCTTCCGCCCCGAACACCCGGCCGCCCGGCTCACCTCCGAGGACGAGACCAAGCTGCGCGAGCTGCTCGCCAAGCACGGCGGCCGCGACTCCCTGGGCCACTTCGCGCTCCGCCGCGACAAGGCCGTCGTCTTCTCCCCCAGCGGCAAGGCCGCCGTCACCTACCGCGTCGTCTCCGGCGTGATGCTCGCCTCCGGCGACCCCATCGGTGACGTCGAGGCCTGGCCCGGCGCCATCGAGCGGTTCATGGAAGAGGCCAAGGCGCACTCCTGGACCCCGGCCGTCATGGGCTGCAGCGAAACCGGCGGCGAGGTCTGGACCCGGGAGACCGGCCTGGACGCCCTGGAACTCGGCGACGAGGCCATCGTCGACGTCAAAGACTTCTCCCTCTCGGGCCGTGCCATGCGCAACGTCCGCCAGATGGTGAAGCGCATCGAGCGCAACGGCTACACCACCAAGGTCCGCCGCGTCAGCGAACTCACCGAGACGGAGCTGGAGCAGGTGCGCGGGGCCGCGGCGGCCTGGCGCGGCACCGACACCGAGCGCGGCTTCTCCATGGCGCTCGGCCGGGTCGGCGACCCGGGCGACGGCGACTGCTTCATCGCGACCGCCCACCGGGTGGAGGAGGGCGACACCAGCCCCTTCGGCGACCTGAAGGCCGTCCTCCACTTCGTCCCCTGGGGTACGGACGGCATGTCGCTGGAGCTGATGCGCCGCGACCGCGCCGCCGACCCCGGCATGAACGAGCTGCTGATCGTCGCCTCTCTGGAGGCCGCCCCGAGCCTGAAGATCGAGCGGGTCTCCCTGAACTTCGCGATGTTCCGCTCGGCCCTCGCCCGCGGCGAGAAGATCGGTGCGGGCCCGGTCCTGCGCATGTGGCGCGGCCTGCTGATCTTTCTGTCCCGCTGGTTCCAGATCGAGTCGCTGTACAAGTTCAACGCGAAGTTCCGGCCCCGCTGGGAGCCCCGCTTCGTCGTCTTCCGCACCACCCGCGACCTTCCCCGCATCGGTTTCGCCGCGATGCAGGCCGAGGGCTTCGTGACGCTGGCCCTGCCCCGGCTCTTCGCCGGACGCCGCCGCCCCAAGCCGGTCCGCGCCTGCGCCCACCACCACATGACGACCGTGCCCAAGCAGCAGGAGCGCGAGGTCCAGGCCGCGTAACCACCCGTACGAAGGGGACCGGCCCCGGCAGCCGAAAGGCGCCGGGGCCCTTCCGTATCCAGGTCAGCCCTACCCTTGGAGCCATGAACACGAAGCGCGGAGCCACCAGCAGGGGCCGGGTCGCAGGTCTGCCGGAGTGGGACCGCTGCGCCGTCATGGGCGTGGTCAACGTCACCCCCGACTCCTTCTCCGACGGCGGACGCTGGTTCGACACCACCGCGGCCGTCAAGCGGGGCCTCGACCTCGTCGCCCAGGGCGCCGACCTCGTCGACGTCGGCGGCGAGTCCACCCGCCCCGGCGCCTCCCGCGTGGACGAGGAGGAGGAGCTGCGCAGGGTCGTCCCCGTGGTGCGCGGCCTGGCCTCCGAGGGGATCGCCGTCTCCGTCGACACGATGCGCGCCTCCGTCGCCGCCCGGGCCGTGGCCGCCGGCGCGCTGCTGGTCAACGACGTCAGCGGCGGACTCGCCGATCCGGACATGGTCGCGGCCGTCGCGGCCGCCGAGGTGCCGTTCGTGGTCATGCACTGGCGCGGCTTCAGCGCCGGCATGAACAGCCTCGCCCACTACGAGGACGTCCTCGCGGAGGTCACCTCCGAGCTGCGGGAGCGCATCGACGCCGTCGTGGCCGGCGGGATCACCCCCGAACGCCTCATCGTGGACCCCGGCCTCGGCTTCGCGAAGCAGGCCGAGCACGACCTCGCCCTGGTCGCCCATCTTCCCGAGCTGCGCGCGCTGGGCTTCCCGCTGCTGGTCGCCGCGTCGAGGAAGCGTTTCCTCGGCCGGATCCTGGCGGGCGCCGACGACACCGCCCCGCCGCCGGCCCGGGAACGCGACGCCGCCACGGCCGCCGTCTCCGCCATCGCCGCCCACCAGGGCGCCTGGGCCGTACGGGTCCACGAGGTACGGGCGACCGCGGACGCGGTTCGGGTGGCCCGCGCCGTGGAAGGGGCACTGTGATCCGCACCGACCGAGAAGGAGTCCAGTGAGCAGAACCGACATCGAAGCGGTCGAAGAGATCAACACGGCCTTCTACGAGGCCATGGAGGAGGGGGACTTCGACTCACTGTCGGCGATCTGGCTGGAGGACGAGATCTCCTGCGTGCACCCCGGCTGGCCGGTGCTCTCGGGCCGCGGCGAGGTGCTGCGCTCGTACGCGCTGATCATGTCCCACACGGACTACATCCAGTTCTTCCTGACGGACACCAAGGTGGCCGTCATGGGTGACACCGCGCTGGTGACCTGTACGGAGAACATCCTCAGCGGCGGGCCCGCCGAGGACGGCGGGGAGCTCGGTCCCCTGGTCGGCCAGCTCGTCGTCGCCACGAATGTGTTCCGACGCACATCCGCGGGCTGGCGCCTCTGGTCCCACCACGGTTCTCCCGTCCTCACGGAGGACGACGAGGACGACGAGGACGACGCCGCGTGACCCCTCCGGCGGGGACCGGGGTGTTTCGCGGGTAAATTCGAAGTCGGACGACGCCGACCGCACTCGGCGTAGGCCCATGGCCCCGGGGAGTCCCGGGACCGGATGTACCTACGAAAGCAGGAGTGATTCGCGTGGATCGTGTCGCGCTGCGCGGCCTCAAGGCTCGCGGGCACCACGGCGTCTTCCCCCGGGAGCGCGAGGAAGGCCAGACCTTCATCGTGGACCTGGTGCTGCACATCGACTCCCGCCCCGCGGCGGCCGACGACGACCTGGCGAAGACCGTGCACTACGGGGTCGTCGCCGAGGAGGTCGTGGATGTGGTCCAGGGAGAGCCCGTCGACCTGATCGAGACGCTCGCCGAGCGGATCGCCCAGCAGTGCCTCAAGCACGAAGCGGTGGCGCAGGTGGAGGTGGTCGTCCACAAGCCGGACGCGCCCATCACCGTCCCCTTTGACGACGTGACCATCACGATCACCCGGAGCCGCGCATGAACAACGGACTGAACGCACAGAGCGACCCGACCGTACAGCCGGTCCCCGCCTCCGTGGTGGAGAAGGTCGACGCGGCGGACGTCACCCTGTCCAACCCGAAATGGGCCGTCATCGCGCTCGGCGCGAACCTCGGGAACCGGCTGGAGACCCTGCAGGGCGCCATCGACGCCCTCGGCGACACCCCGGGCCTGCGGGTCAAGGCCGTCTCCCGCGTCTACGAGACCGAGCCGTGGGGCGTCGAGCCCGGCTCCCAGCCCGCGTACTTCAACGCGGTCGTCTCGGTGAAGACCACCCTGCCGCCGTCCTCGCTCCTGGAGCGCGGACAGGCCATCGAGGAAGCCTTCGACCGCGTCCGCGAGGAGCGGTGGGGGCCGCGCACGATCGACGTGGACATCGTCGCGTACGCCGACGTGGTCTCCGAGGACCCCGCGCTCACCCTCCCGCACCCCCGGGCCCACCAGCGGGCCTTCGTCCTGGCCCCCTGGAACGACGTGGACACCGCGGCGCAGATCCCCGGGCACGGCCCGGTGGCGGCGCTCCTGGCCGGAATCGGCCTGACCGGTGTCACGCCGCGCCCGGACCTGGAACTCCGCCTGCCCGAGTAGTCGTTAACCTGTGGACTGCTGACGGATCGGCGTATCGCCCGGTCTACGGATCGGCGGATCGACGGATCGGCGCGGAAAGCGGGGAACAGGCACGTGAAGCAACTGAGGCCGGCGGTCCTGGCGGGCATCTTCGCGGTCGCGGGGATCCTGTCCTGGGCGGGCGCCCGCCTGTGGCACGCGTACGGCACGCTGCCCGGCGTGCCGCTGGCCGCGCCGATCGTCCTGGCCGTGATCGCCGTGGTGCTCTTCGCGACGGCGCTGTCCCTGCGGTCCCGGCTCAAGGCCCAGCGCGAGCGCCGGCCGGGAGCCAAGGGCGTGGAGCCGCTGATGGCGGCCCGCGCGCTGGTCTTCGGCCAGGCCAGTGCCCTGGTGACGGCCCTGGTGGCGGGCATGTACGGCGGTGTGGGGGTCTTCCTGCTGGCCGAGTCCCTCGACAGCCCCGTCCGCCGCGACCAGGCCTGGTACGCCGGCTTCGCGGTCCTGGCGGGCGTGGCGGTCATCGCCGCCGCCCTCTTCCTGGAACACGTCCTCAAGCTCCCCGAGGACGACGACGAATCCCCGGAGGCCCCGGCCCGCGCCTGACGGCCCGGCCGGGGCGCCGCAGGTGCGGGGGCCTTGAGCCTCAGCGGGCGATGATCAGGCTCATGGCCTCGTTGCGGGTCGCCGAGTCGCGCAGCTGGCCGCGGACCGCGGAGGTGATGGTCTTCGCGCCGGGCTTGCGGACCCCCCGCATCGTCATGCACATGTGCTCGCACTCGATGACTACGATGACCCCGCGGGGCTCCAGGATCTCCATCAGGGAGTCCGCTATCTGGGTGGTCAGCCGCTCCTGGACCTGGGGGCGGCGGGCGAACACGTCCACGAGGCGGGCCAGCTTCGACAAGCCGGTTATCTTGCCGTCGCTGGACGGGATGTAGCCGACGTGCGCCACGCCGTGGAAGGGCACCAGGTGGTGCTCGCAGTTGCTCATGACCTCGATGTCCTTCACGAGGACCATCTCGTCGTGACCCAGGTCGAAGGTCGTGGTCAGCACCTCTTCGGGCTTCTGCCACAACCCGGCGAACAGCTCCCGGTACGCCCGCGCCACGCGCGCCGGGGTCTCCTGGAGCCCTTCGCGCTCCGGGTCCTCACCGACCGCGATCAGGAGCTCGCGGACCGCCGCCTCGGCGCGCTTCTCGTCGAACTCGCCGATCGTGCCCTCGCCACCGCTCAGGGTCACCGGGTCGGTCATCACTGCCTCGTTCCTTTTTCTTTTCGTTCACGCGCATGAAAGCGCCGCGCCCCCCAGGCTAGAACCTGGGGGGCGCGGCACGCATTCCGGGTGGGCCGGGGCTCCGATTACTCGGTGCGGTCCTCGGGGACCACCTCGATGCCCTTCTCCGTGACGACCGGCGTGACGGCGGCGGCCGCCGACGTTCCGTTCGCCGCGTTCGTCAGCTGGAGCTCCTTGGGAGAGAGCACCGGCGGGCGGGTGGAGGGGGTGCGGCGGGAGGAGCCGGTCCACGCGGGGCGGGCCGGACGCTTCACGATCGTGGAGAAGATCTCGGCGATCTGCTCCTTGTTCAGCGTCTCCTTCTCCAGCAGCGCGAGGACCAGGTTGTCGAGAACGTCGCGGTTCTCGACGAGGATCTCCCAGGCCTCGTTGTGCGCGGTCTCGATGAGCTTCTTGACCTCTTCGTCGACCAGCGCCGCGACCTCTTCCGAGTAGTCGCGCGGGTGGGCCATCTCGCGGCCCAGGAACGGCTCGGTGTTGTCGCCGCCGAACTTGATCGCACCGAGACGCTCGGTCATGCCGTACTGCGTGACCATGGCCCGCGCCGTGGCGGTGGCCTTCTCGATGTCGTTGGCCGCGCCCGTCGTCGGGTCGTGGAAGACCAGCTCCTCGGCCGCGCGCCCGCCCAGCATGTATGCCAGCTGGTCGAGCATCTCGTTGCGCGTGGTCGAGTACTTGTCCTCGTCGGGCAGGACCATGGTGTAACCCAGGGCCCGGCCACGGGACAGGATCGTGATCTTGTGGACCGGGTCGGAATTGGGGGAGGCCGCCGCGACCAGGGCGTGTCCGCCCTCGTGGTACGCGGTGATCTTCTTTTCCCGGTCCGACATGATCCGGGTCCGCTTCTGCGGGCCCGCCACGACGCGGTCGATGGCCTCGTCCAGCGAGTGGTTGTCGATCAGCTTCTTGTCCGAGCGGGCCGTGAGCAGCGCGGCCTCGTTCAGGACGTTGGAGAGATCGGCACCGGTGAAGCCGGGCGTGCGACGGGCGACGGCGCCGAGGTCGACGTCCGGGGCTACCGGCTTGCCCTTCTGGTGGACCTTGAGGATCTCCAGCCGGCCCTGCATGTCCGGACGGTCGACCGCGATCTGCCGGTCGAAGCGGCCGGGGCGCAGGAGCGCCGGGTCCAGGATGTCGGGACGGTTCGTGGCGGCGATCAGGATGACCCCGCCCTTCACGTCGAAGCCGTCCATCTCCACGAGCAGCTGGTTGAGGGTCTGCTCGCGCTCGTCGTGGCCGCCGCCGAGACCCGCACCGCGGTGCCGGCCGACGGCGTCGATCTCGTCCACGAAGACGATCGCCGGAGCGTTGGCCTTGGCCTGCTCGAACAGGTCGCGGACACGCGAGGCACCGACGCCGACGAACATCTCGACGAAGTCGGAACCGGAGATCGAGTAGAAGGGCACACCGGCCTCGCCCGCGACGGCGCGCGCCAGCAGGGTCTTACCGGTGCCGGGCGGGCCGTAGAGCAGCACACCCTTGGGGATCTTGGCGCCGACGGCCTGGAACTTCGCCGGCTCCTGGAGGAATTCCTTGATCTCGTGGAGTTCCTCGACGGCCTCGTCCGAACCCGCGACATCCGCGAACGTGGTCTTCGGGGTGTCCTTGGTGATCAGCTTGGCCTTGGACTTCCCGAACTGCATGACCCGGGAGCCGCCGCCCTGCATCTGATTCATCAGGAACAGGAAGACTACGACGATGAGGACGAAGGGCAGGAGCGAGAGCAGCACGCTCAGGAACGGGCTGGTCTTGTCCGGCGTGACGGAGTACCCGTCCTGGATCTGACCGGCTTCGTACTTGGTCTGGAGGTTCTGGGCGAGCTGGACGCCCTGATCCCCGATGTAGTTGGCCTGGAACTTGGTGCCGTCATGCTTGCCGAGCTTCTGGTCGCCCTTCAGCTCGATCTTGATCATCTGGCTGTCGCCGGTGGTCAGCTTGGCTGTCTCCACCTGACCACTGTTGATCGCCTTGATGACCTCGCTGGTGTCCACCGACTTGTAGCCGCCGCCGGAGCCGACGACATTCATCAACACGACCACGGCGAGGACGGCCAGCACGATCCACATGACCGGCCCACGGAAGTATCGCTTCACGTCCATCCATACGGGGCGCTAGGCACCCCGTCCCTCCTGCCCGTAGGTAAATGCTGCTGTGAGTAAAGACTGTTCTTCGGAATGTACCCCTGTATTGTCACCCGCGGCCCCGTGGGACGGCTGACATACCCGCCTTCCCCTGCTCCAACGGCGGGAGCGTCCCCCAGGTTCCCTGTCGGTTCCCCGGGGGCCGGAAAAAGGCGCGGCGGGGTCAGCCGCCGTAGACGTGCGGGGCGAGCGTGCCGACGAACGGCAGGTTGCGGTACTTCTCCGCGTAGTCGAGGCCGTAGCCCACGACGAACTCGTTGGGGATGTCGAAGCCGACCCACTTCACGTCGATCGCGACCTTGGCGGCGTCGGGCTTGCGCAGCAGCGTGCAGACCTCCAGGGAGGCCGGCTCGCGCGATCCCAGGTTCGACAGCAGCCAGGACAGCGTCAGGCCCGAGTCGATGATGTCCTCGACGATCAGGACGTGCTTGCCCTTGATGTCGGTGTCCAGGTCCTTGAGGATCCGGACCACACCCGAGGACTGGGTCCCGGCGCCGTACGAGGACACCGCCATCCAGTCCATGGTGAGCGGGGTGGACAAGGCACGCGCCAGGTCCGCCATCACCATCACCGCGCCCTTGAGGACACCGACGATGAGCAGGTCCTTGCCCGCGTACTCCGCGTCGATCTTCGCTGCCAGCTCGGCCAGCTTCGCGTCGATCTCTTCCTTGGTGATGAGCACCGACTGGAGGTCGCCGCCCATGTCCTTCTCGTCCACCCGCATCACTTTCGTCGACGGCTGGGGCTCCGGGGTGTGCCCCCGGAGGACTCAGCCGTGTTTCAGCACCAATCAGCCCTGCCGGATGACCAGTCTGCCACCCTGCCGCTGAGCCTCCACCCGGCCGGGCAGGTTGATGGCGCCCTGACCGCGCCATCCGGTGATGAGCCGGTCGACTTCCTCGATGTGGCGGGCGAAGAGCGAGCCCGCGGGGGAACCGGCCGCGACCACGGCCCTGCGCAGCACCCGGCGGCGGACGGCCGGGGGCAGGGCGTACAGCTTGGCGCACTCCAGCCGGCCGTCCGCGTCCCGTACGCCGCCCTCCGCCTCGGCGGCCCAGGCGTCCAGGGCGTCGGCGTCGTCGCGGGAGAGCTGGGCGGTGCGGGCCAGCGCCTCGACGACACCCTTGCCCAGCGCCTTCTCCAGGGCGGGCAGTCCCTCGTGGCGCAGCCGGGAGCGGGTGTAGGCGGGGTCCATGTTGTGCGGGTCGTCCCAGACGGCCAGGGACTGGACCATGCAGGCCTTGCGGGCGGTCTGCCGGTCCACCTGGAGGAAGGGGCGGCGGTAGCGGTGGGTGCGCCCGGGCCCGCCGGGGCCCCGGGAGACCTCGGGCATGCCGGAGAGCGAGCGGATGCCGGAGCCGCGGGCGAGGCCCAGCAGGACGGTTTCCGCTTGGTCGTCGCGGGTGTGGCCGAGCAGCACGGCGGCGGCGCCCAGCCGGTCGGCGGCCTCGTCCAGGGCGGCGTAGCGGGCGTCGCGGGCGGCGGCCTCGGGTCCGCCGTCACGGCCGACGCGCACGGCGACGGACTCCACCGGGTCGAGGCGGAGCGCGGTCATGCGGGAGACGACCTCGGCGGCGCGCAGGTCGGATCCGGCCTGGAGCCCGTGGTCGACGGTGATGCCGCCGGCCCGGATGCCCAGTTTGGGGGCCTCGAAGGCGAGGGCGGAGGCGAGCGCCATGGAGTCGGCGCCACCGGAGCAGGCGACGAGGACGAGTGGTGCGGTGTCCGCGGGGGTGCGGGCCCCGGCACGGGGGGCTGCCCCGGACGGAGTCCGGCTGTGGTCGGTGAGTTCGGTGAGGACGTCGTGGAGTACGCGGCGGACCGCCAGGCGTATCGCCGCGACCGCAGGATGGGGACCCATGTCCGGTGCCCTTCGGTGGTGTTCGGATGCCTCGAAGGCGTTGGGGGTGTCGTGCCGGGGTGGCCGGCTGCTGGAGCGCGTTCGGTGGTGCTGCCCGGTGTCCCGCGGGTTCCCCGGGTGCGGGGCCACGCGAGAGGAGCCCGCGAGGAGCCCCACGAGACAAGGACTGTCACTCAGAGTGCGTCGATGGTGACAGAACCGAGCCGTTCCCTGAGCATCGCACGGCCATGCGCGGCCTACGGTCCCTCGGACGGGTGACGCTGCTTCCCCCAGTGAGACATCTTCACGCCCCCTGCGTCACCCCTGTTCGCTCTCTTCGCTCCCCTTGCGGTGCACGCGGGCCACCCAGTCCGCCGGCCTGGCGATCTCCGCCTTCGTCGGCAGTGTGTTCGGGGAGGTCCAGACGCGGTTGAAACCGTCCATGCCGACCTGGCCGACGACGGCGCGCACGAAGCGCTCGCCGTCGCGGTACTGGCGCAGCTTGGCGTCGAGGCCGAGCAGCTTGCGCAGGGCGACGTCGAGACGGCCGGCGCCGGTTGCCCGGCGCTGCTGGAACTTCTCCCGGATCTCGGCGACCGAGGGCACCACCTCGGGGCCGACCCCGTCCATCACGAAGTCCGCGTGGCCCTCCAGCAGGGACATGACGGCGGTGAGCCGGCCGAGCACCTCCCGCTGCTCTGGGGTCTGCACCAGCTCGACCAGGGACCGGCCCTCCTCGCCCCGCTCGGCCTCGGGGCGGGCGCCGGCGAAGGACTGGACGGCCTCGCGCAGGCGCTCCAGGACCGTCATCGGGTCCACCTCGGTGGCGCCGAGGAACGTCTGGATTTCGCCTTCGAGGTGATCTCGGAGCCACGGAACGGCGGTGAACTGCGTACGGTGCGTCTCCTCGTGGAGGCAGACCCACAGCCGGAAGTCGTGCGGGTGCACCTCCAGCTCGCGTTCTACGTGCACGATGTTGGGGGCGACGAGGAGAAGCCGGCCGCCGCCGGTCGCGGAGCCCGGCAGGTCGCGGCTGACCGGCGCGAAGGTCTCGTACTGGCCGAGGACCCGGGAGGCCAGGAAGCTCAGCAGCATGCCCAGCTCGACGCCGGTGATCTTGCCGCCGACCGCGCCGAACACGGCCCCGCCCGGGATGTTGCCGCGCCGCTCCTGGAGCTTGCCGAGGAGCGGCGCCAGCAGCTCCCGGAAGCCGGCCACATTGGCCCTGACCCACCCCGGCCGGTCGACCACGAGCACGGGGGTGTCCTGGAAGGGCGCGCCTTCGGGGATCATCCGGGTGAACTCGCGTACGTGCCGTTCCGAGGTCCTGGCGTGCTCGCGCAGCTCCGCGACCACGGCCCGGGCCTCGTCCCGGCTGACCTCCGGGCCGGGCCGCACGAACCGGGTCGCGGTCGCCACCGCGAGCTTCCAGTCGACCAACTCCGCACCACCGATGCTCGTCATGCGTCAACCGTACGTGGACCGGCCTCAGGGCGGACCCCCCACGGCCGGGTCAGCCGCCTCCAGTCGGCCGGGCGGCGGCCCGGCGCCCGGCCGGCGGAGCTTCGCTACGAGGTCCCGGCGACGGCCGCCGCCACCTTGTCGAGGGCCTTCTCGGCGCCTTCCTGGCCGGGGCCGTTCGCGGTCAGGAAGGCGAAGGCGAGCAGCCGCCCGGAGGAGTCCACGACCGTACCGGCGAGGGAGTTCACGCCCGTCAGGGTGCCGGTCTTGGCCCGGACCAGGCCGGCGCCCGGGGAGCCGGCGGAATTGCGGGTGCGCAGCGTCCCGGTGAATCCGGCGACGGGCAGTCCGGTGAGGACGGGCCGCAGCTCCGGCCGCTGGGGGTCGGCGGCCTTCGCGAGGAGCCCGGTCAGCAGCCCGGCGGTGACCTTGTCGGCGCGGCCCAGGCCGCTGCCGTCGGCGAATCGGGAGCCCGCGACGTCGACGCCGAGGCCGGCGAGGCGGGCGGTGACGGCCTTCTCGGCGCCTTCGAAGCTGGCGGGCTGCCCGGAGGCGAGGGCGGTCTGCCGGGCCAGGGCTTCGGCGATGTCGTTGTCGCTGTTGGTCAGCATGCGCTCCACGAGACCGGCCAGCGGGGTGGAGTGGGTGGTGGCCAGCGGCTGGATTCCGGCCGCGGCCTTGGCCCGGGCCGGTTCGCCGGTGACTTCGATGCCGCGTTCCGCCAGCAGGGCGGCGAAGGCGCGGGCGGTCTCCCCGGACGGGTCCTCGGCCCGTTCGACGGGGCCGGAGGCCGAGTCGTCGGGGCGGCCCTCATCGGCCATCAGGGCGGTCACGGGCGCGATGTTGGGGTTGGCGCCGATCGGGTGGCGGACGGGGCCGGTGTAGAGGGTGTCGTCGTAGCCGAGGGTCACGGTGTCCGTGCCGGCGGCCTTGAGGGCCCGCGCGGTGTCGGCGGCCAGGGCGACGAGGCTGCCGCCGGATCCGGCGGGGCTCTTCTTCTTCGCGGTGAGCGAGGGGTCCCCTCCGCCGACGAGGAGGATCTGCCCGGGGGCGGCGCCGGGCGTCACGGTGGTCCGGATCCGGTGCTCGGGCCCGAGGGCGGCCAGCGCGGCCGCCGCGGTGGCGATCTTGATGGTGGAGGCCGGGGTCATCGCGGCCCGCGCCCCCGATTCGTACAGCACCTGCCCGCTGGCCGTGTCGATCACGGAGGCGGTACGGACACTGCCGAGGGCGGGGTCGGCGAGCAGCGGCCCGAGGGCGGCGGCGAGGCTCTGCGGGGCGGCGGCCTGCCGGCCGGCTCGGCCGGGGCCGGTCCCGCCGAGCACCCCCGGGGCGCTGGGCGCGGCCTGCGGGAGGGGTCCGGCGCCGTGATCTGCGCCACCCGTACGGCCCCAGGAGGCGGCCCTGTCCCGCTCGGCCTTACGCTGGCCGGAGTCCCAAGGACCGGCGGCGGCCACCGCTGCCACCGACAGGGCGAGGCCGGCCACGGCCGACCCCGCGATGAGCTGCCACGTCTTGACCAATGGCACCTCGGACCAGCCCCTTTCGCGATCACACATATGCGTGAGGGACACTTAACCACTGCGTCTTGCCGCGAGCATGGCATCCCGCCCGGCAGGGCTGGGCCGGACGCGCACGCAGGTGAATCAACGCAGTCTCGAAGCAATGAAGCTGATCATGGAGGAGCAGGACGTGGAGTTCGACGTCACCATCGAGATCCCCAAGGGTTCGCGGAACAAGTACGAGGTGGACCACGAGACCGGCCGGATCCGTCTGGACCGTCGCCTCTTCACCTCGACCAGCTACCCGGCCGACTACGGCTTCGTCGAGAACACCCTCGGTGAGGACGGCGACCCGCTGGACGCGCTGGTCATCCTTGACGAGCCGACCTTCCCGGGCTGCCTGATCAAGTGCCGCGCCATCGGCATGTTCCGCATGACGGACGAGGCGGGCGGCGACGACAAGCTGCTGTGCGTGCCGGCCTCCGACCCGCGTGTCGAGCACCTGCGCGACATCCACCACGTGTCCGAGTTCGACCGCCTGGAGATCCAGCACTTCTTCGAGGTCTACAAGGACCTGGAGCCGGGCAAGTCCGTCGAGGGCGCCAACTGGGTCGGTCGCACCGAGGCCGAGGCCGAGATCGAGGCCTCGTACAAGCGCCTTGAGGCGCAGGGCGGCCACCACTGAGCTCGCGCTCGGCCGGACGGGGCAGGCGGGCTTTCCCGCACCCCTTGTGACATGGCGGGCGGCACCCCCTCCGCGGGGGTGCCGCCCGCTGTCGCGTTCCCCCCGCCCGGGCTACGGCGTTCCCCCGGCGCCGGTTTCGCCGTGGACGAAACGGTTCCGCATACTGATACCGCAGGTGATGACGGGACTGGAGGACGCGTGGCGGAGGCCGACGGGGCAGAGGACAGGAAGCCCACGTCCGACGAGGCGCACAGCGCCTTCACGCCGCCGCCCGGAATGGAACCGGAGGCGCCGGAGGAGGACCAGCCGACCTCGGAGTTCTCCGTCCCCGTCGGCATGGAGGCCCAGCCGGCCGGGCCCGAGGGGTCCGCCTTCGCCGCCCCGGCCACCTACCGAGCCCAGCACTCCCCGCCCGCCTACACCCCGGGCCACGGTTTCCCCGTGGCCGGGATGAAGGAATCCCCCTGGCAGGACCGCATGCGCACGATGCTGCGCATGCCGGTCGACGTCCGGCCCGTCCCGGAGGCCGCCCAGCGGACGAGCGAGAGCGGGCCCGCCGTCGGCCGCGTCCTCGACCTGACCCTGCGCATCGGCGAGCTGCTGCTCGCGGGCGGGGAGGGCGCCGAGGACGTGGAGGCCGCGATGTTCGCCGTGGCCCGCTCCTACGGGCTGGACCGCTGCGAACCGACCGTCACCTTCACCATGCTGTCGATCACCCACCAGCCCTCCCTGGTGGACGACCCCGTCTCGGCGAACCGGACCGTGCGCCGCCGCGGCACCGACTACAACCGCCTGGCGGCGGTGTACCGGCTCGTGGACGACATCAGCGCGCACGAGATGGACGTCTCGCTGGAGGAGGCCTACCGGCGCCTCGCCGAGATCCGCCGCAACCGGCACCCGTACCCCGGCTGGATGCTCACCGCCTCGGCCGGGCTGCTCGCCGGCGCCGCCTCCACCCTCGTCGGCGGCGGGGTGCTCGTCTTCTTCGCGGCGGCCCTCGGGGCCGTGCTCGGCGACCGGCTGGCCTGGCTGTGCGCCGGACGCGGACTGCCGGAGTTCTACCAGTTCGTGGTCGCCGCCATGCCGCCGGCCGCGATCGGGGTGGCGCTGAACATGACGGGGATCGACGTCCGCGCCTCCGCCGTGATCACCGGCGGGCTGTTCGCGCTGCTGCCGGGGCGCGCCCTGGTCGCGGCCGTGCAGGACGGCCTGACCGGCTACTACATCACCGCCTCGGCCCGGCTGCTGGAGGTCATGTACCTCTTCATCGGCATCATCATGGGCGTGCTGGTGGTGCTCTACATCGGGCTCCAGTTCGACGCCTCCCCGAGGCCGGAGGAGGTCCTCCAGATCACCCAGCGGCCGCTGATCCAGATCGCGGCCTCGATGGTGCTGGTGTTCACCTTCGCGATCCTGCTCCAGCAGGAACGCTCCACCGTGTGGATCGTGACCCTGAACGGCGCGGTCGCCTGGGTCACCTTCGGGGCCCTGCACTACGCGGGCGGCATCCCGCCGGTGCCCTCCACGGCGGTCGCGGCCGGCCTGGTGGGCCTCTTCGGGCAGCTCTTCTCCCGCTACCGCTTCGCCTCCGCACTTCCGTACGTGACGGCGGCCATCGGCCCGCTGCTGCCCGGCTCGGCGACGTACTACGGGCTGCTGCTGATCGCCGAGAACCGGCTGAACGAGGGGCTGGGCTCGCTGACGAACGCCGCCGCCATCGCCCTCGCCATCGCGATCGGGGTCAACCTGGGCTCGGAGACCTCGCGGCTGTTCATGCGGATCCCGGGAGCGGCGAGCGCAGCCAAGCGCCGGGCCGCGAAGCGCACCCGCGGCTTCTAGAGCGTACGAAGGGGGCCCACGGGGGCCGCGTACGGGTACACGTACGCCCCGGGGCTCTCGCGAGGCTCCGGGGCGGTACGGGCGGTACTCCTGGTGCGGCCCTAGCGCTTGGCGTGGCGGCCGCGCTGGCCCGTGGTCTGCGGGCCGGCGCCGTCGCCGTCCTCCGCGAGGGCCTCGGCCGCCGCCGCGGCGGCCTTGCCCTCCTTGCGCGCCTTGATGACCTCGAAGACCACCGGGATGACCGAGACGAGGACGATGCCCACGAGGATCGGCTCGACATTGGTCTTGATGAACTCGATCTGGCCGAGCCAGTAGCCCGCCACCGTGACACCCGCACCCCAGCCGATGCCGCCGATGATGTTGTAGGTGAGGAAGGTGCGGTACTTCATCGAGCCCGCGCCCGCGACCATCGGGGCGAAGGTGCGGATGATCGGCACGAAGCGGGCCAGCACGATGGCCTTCGGCCCGTGCCGGTCCATGAACTCGTGTGCCTTGTCCAGGTTCTCCCGCTTGAAGAGCTTGGAGTTCGGCCGGTTGAAGATCTTCGGCCCGAAGAACTTGCCGATCATGTAGCCGACCTGGTCACCGATGATCGCGGCCGCCACGATCAGGGTGCAGACCAGCCACAGCGGCTGCTTGATGTACTGGCCGTCCGCGACGAGCAGGCCCGCCGTGAAGAGCAGCGAGTCACCCGGCAGGAAGGCGAAGAGCCCGGACTCCGCGAAGACGATGACCAGGATGCCGATCAATCCGAAGTGCGAGATCAGATAGTCCGGGGTCAGCCACTCTGGGCCGAGCGCAATCGTATTCACGTGTCCGGACTCTCCTGGATCGGGGTGATGGGTCTGCTTGCGGGGCGGTGCGAGTGGTCTCAATTATCAACGCACACGACCCCCGCCCGGTTCCAGGTACCGGAAGGGGGCCGTACGGGAACTCCGCCCTACGCCTTGCGGACGGCGTTGGCCGTGATCGCGTCCCTCAGGAACACCGCCAGGCCCGGCCGGACGGCGTCGTAGTGGGCCGCGAAACGCTCGTCCGCGACGTACATCTCACCCAGGCAGACGTGCATCTCGTACGAGCACGTGTAGTGGTTCCGGTCGATCCAGCCGCGGTGCTCCTCCGCCAGGTCCATGGCCCCTGCGGATTCCGGGGAGGCCCCGGAATCCATCAGCGCGGCCAGCCGCCCGTTGATCGCCTCGGCCTCGGCCAGGATCCGCTTCCAGTCGTCCTTCGTGTAGGCGGCGGCCCGGCGGGTGGACTCCGCGTACGCGTCCGTGCCGCCCCAGCGCCGCTCGACCTCCTCGGCGTGGTCGTCGGGGTCGAACTCCCCGAAGACCTCGAACTTCTCCTCGGGCGTGAGGTTGATGCCCATCTTCTTCGCCTCCATGGCGTGCTCAACGGCCTTGGCCATCTGCTGGAGCCGGGCGATCCGGTCGGACAGCAGGGCGTGCTGCCGGCGCAGATGCTCCTGCGGATCCGACCGCGGATCGTCCAGCAGGACCGCGACCTCGTCGAGGGGGAAGCCGAGCTCCCGGTAGAACAGGATCCGCTGCAGCCGGTCGAGGTCGGCGTCGTCGTACCGCCGGTGTCCCGCGTGGCTGCGGCCGCTCGGGCAGAGCAGCCCGATCTCGTCGTAGTGGTGCAGCGTGCGCACCGTGACTCCGGCGAAACCGGCGACCTGGCCCACGGAGTAGCTCATCGCCTTCCCCTCCTCTGTTCGGGTACGCCCTTCACTGTGGTCCCTCACGTGGCGTGAGGTGCAAGCGCCGAGGGGGGAAAGCGGGGAGCACGCCGCTGGAGCGCTGAGGACGGGGGCGGTTACGCGGACATGGCGCGGGTGCCGTCCAGGGTTTCGCGGACGATGTCCGCGTGGCCCGCGTGCCGGGCGAACTCCTCCACGAGGTGCAGGAGCATCCAGCGCAGCGAGACCTTGCCGTTTTCGGGGAACCAGGGCGCCGGGGGCAGCGGGAAGGTCTGGTCGAGGCTGGGGGCGGCGGTGATGAAGGCCGCCGTCTGCTCCGCCACCCCGTCCCAGAAGGCCAGGACGGCCGGGATGGACTCGCCCTCGACCAGGCGGAAGCCGTCTTCCCGGCTCTGCCCCGTCTGCGCGCGCTCGTCGGGCCGCTCCTGGGCCATCCGCAGCCAGCCGAGCTCGACCTGCGCCACGTGCTTGAGCAGCCCCGACAGCGAAAGCTCGCTGGCACTGGGGCTGCTCGCCGCCTGCTCCTCGCTCAGCCCGAGCAGCGATTCGCGGATCGCGACGCGCTGGGCCTCGACGAAGGCCAGCAGGGTGCCCCGCTCGTCACCGGGGACCTCTGCGGAAATCTGAGCCATGACCGACCGCCTTCGTGTGTGGGTTTCCTGCGGATCGCCGCCGGGGCCCTTGCCCTGCCGACACCCGTCAAGCTAGGGGGACTTGCGGTCAGGTTCCGTCCTCAATGAGCGGCGATCTCACCGTCCGGGCGGATCGCCGGCAGTGCGGTGGCGGGCTGCGGCAGGAGGGCCTTGGAGAGGTCCTGCCTGCCCGTCGCGTCGAGCCCGTACATCGCCTCGTAGATCTTGCGCACCGCCGGCCCGGAGGCGCCGGAGCCGGTGCCGCCCTGAGAGATCGTCATGACGATCGTGTACTCCTCGGTGTAGGAGGCGAACCACGAGGTGGTCTGCTTGCCCTGGACCTCGGCCGTGCCCGTCTTGGCGTGCATCGGGATCCGCTGGTGCGGCCAGCCGCCGAACCGCCAGGCGGCGCTGCCGGTCGTGGCGACCGAGGCGAGGGCGCCGTCGATGTCGTCGAGCGTCTTGGCGTCCATCGGCAGCTTGCCCTGCACCTTCGGGGTGATCTCGCGGACCGAGGTGCCGTCGGCGCTGACGATCGCCTTGCCGACGCTGGGCTGGTGGAGCGTGCCGCCGTTGGCGATCGCGGCGTAGACGGAGGCCATCTGGATCGGCGTGACGAGCGTGTCCCCCTGCCCGATCGAGTAGTTGATCGCGTCGCCCTCGCGCAGCTGGTTGCCCTGGCGGCAGTTCTCGTAGGCGATCTTCTCCGCGAAGGTGCCGTTCTTCTTGCCGTCCCGGCACCAGGCCGCCTTGTTCGCCTCGAAGAAGTCCTGCTTCCACTGGCGGTCCGGGACCCGGCCGGGCACCTCGTTCGGCAGGTCGATGCCGGTGCGCTTGCCGAGCCCGAACTCGTGGGCGGTCTTGAAGAACCAGTCGGCGGGGTTCTTCTTCGGGTTGATGCCGCCGTCCTTCTTCCACTCCCGGTCCGCGAGGCTGTAGTAGACGGTGTCGCAGGACACTTCCAGGGCCCGGCCGATGGTGATGTCGCCGTAGCCCTGCGACTCGAAGTTCGTGAAGGTCTGATTGCCGACCGTGTACGAGCTGGGGCAGGGGTAGCGGGCGTTGAAGGGGTAGCCGGCGTTCACCGCGGCGGTCGAGGTGACCACCTTGAAGATGGAGCCGGGGGCGGCCTGGGCCTGGATGGCCCGGTTCAGCAGGGGGTAGTTGGAACTCTTGTCGGTGAGGGCCGCGTAGTCCTTGGCGGAGATGCCGCCCACCCAGGCGTTCGGGTCGTAGGTCGGATTCGAGGCCATCGCGACGACGCGGCCGGTCTTGGACTCCATGACCACGACGGCGCCCGAGTCCGCCTCGTAGTTGCGGTGCGTGTTCCGGTCGTACCCCTTGCGGGCCTCGACCATCGCGTGGTGCAGCTCGCGCTCGGCGACGGCCTGCACGCGCGAGTCGATCGACGTGACGACGTTCGAGCCGGCCTGGGCCTTGTCGCTCCGGGCCTGCCCGATGACGCGGCCGAGGTTGTCCACCTCGTACCGCGTGATGCCGGCCTTGCCGCGCAGCTCCTTGTCGTAGGTGCGCTCCAGGCCCGAGCGGCCCACCTGGTCGGACCGCAGGTAGGGCGAGTCGGAGTTCTTCGCCTTGGCGATCTCCTCGTCGGTGACGGGCGAGAGGTAGCCGAGCACCTGGGAGGTGTTGGCCTGGTCGGGGGCCGCGTAGCGCCGCAGGGCGGTCGGCTCGGCGGTGATGCCGGGGAACTCCTCGGCGTGCTCGCGCAGGTGCAGGGCCTGCTCGGTGGTGGCCTCGTCGCTGACCGGGATGGGCTGGTAGGGCGAGCCGTTCCAGCAGGGCTGCGGGGTTTTGGCGTCGCAGAGCCGGACCTTGTCGATGACGTCCTGGGGGTTCATGCCGAGGACTCCGGCGAGGCGGGTGAGGACCTCCTTGCCGCGGTCCTTCATGGTGAGCAGCTCGGTGCGGTTGGCGGAGACCACGAGGTGGGTGGCGTTGTCGGCGAGGGGGACACCGCGCGCGTCCAGGATCGAGCCGCGCACGGCGGGCTGGACGACCTGCTGGACGTGGTTGTTCTTCGCCTCGTCCGTGTACTCCTGGCCATTGCGTATCTGGAGGTACCAGAGCCGCCCGCCCAGGGTGAGCAGCAGCGAGAAGACCACGATCTGGATGACGACGAGCCGGTTCTGGACCCGAGGGGTCCGGCCGGTCTCCGGTATGTTGCTCAACTCTGATCTCCCCCGGGCGACGCCGTACTCGCCCGGCCGAGTCTAGGGGGTGTCCCGCCGCCGCCGGCGGGGGCACGGCGACGGCCGCGGCGGCTGTGAGCGTGCCCGGTCGGATGCCGAAGACGCGCCTCGGCCGCGCCCCTCAGAACGGGAAGCGCGTCCGGCCGTGCTGTACGGAGATCCACTTCTGCGTGGTGAACGCCTCGACCGTGGCCTCGCCGTTCAGCCGACCCAGGCCGGAGGCCTTCTCGCCGCCGAAGGCCGGGAGGGGCTCGTCCCCGATGGTGGAGTCGTTGACGTGGATCATCCCGGTCTCGATCCGCTGCGCGAAGCGGACACCGCGCTCCACGTCCCGCGTGTGGACCGCGCCGCTCAGGCCGTAGGGCGTCGCGTTGGTGAGCCGTACGGCCTCGTCCTCGCCGTCGAAGACCACCAGCAGGGCGACGGGCCCGAAGATCTCCTGGCGCAGGAGCGGGGAGTCCTCGGGGAGCCCGGCCAGGACGGTCGGCTCCACGACGTTGCCGCGCGTGGTCCCCCGTACGAGCGCCCGCGCACCGCCCTCCACGGCCCGGTCCACGAGCGCGGTCAGGGCGTCGGCCTGGGAAGAGTTGATCAGCGGGCCGATCTGGGTCTCGGCGTCGCGCGGGTCGCCCGCCTTCAGGCTCCGCACGCGGGCGGTGAACTTCTCGGTGAACTCCTCGGCGACCGAGGCGTCGACCAGGATCCGGTTCGCGGCCATGCACACCTGGCCCTGGTAGACGAAGCGGCTGAAGACGGCCGCGTCCACCGCGTAGTCGAGGTCGGCGTCGTCCAGCACGACCAGCGCGCTGTTGCCGCTGAGCTCCAGGACCGTGCGCTTGAAGTGGCGGGCGGCGACCGCGCCGACGTGCCGGCCGACCCGGTCGGAACCGGCGAAGGAGATGACCTTGGGCACGGGGTGGGTCAGGAGCGCGTCGCCTATCTCGGCGATGTCGGTGACCAGGACGTTGAGGAGGCCCGCCGGAAGCCCGGCGTCCTCGAAGATCTTGGCGATGACCCCGCCGCCGACGACGGGCGCGTTCTGGTTCGGCTTGATCACGACGGCATTGCCCAGCGCCAGGGCGGGGGCGACCGACTTGAGGGTGACCAGGAAGGGGAAGTTGAAGGGGCTGATCACGGCGACGACCCCGACGGGCAGCCGCTGGACCCGGTTCTCCTTGCCCTCGACCGGCGAGGGCAGGATGCGGCCCTCGGGCCGGACGGCCAGCTGGATCGCCTCGCGGATGAACTCCATGGCGAGGTAGACCTCGTACTGGGCCTTCGGGCGCGTCCCGCCGAGCTCGTCGATCATCACCTCGACGAGCTCCTTCTCGCGCTCCTCGATGATCCGAAGGGCGCGTTCCAGGACCGCGCGTCTCACGTAGGGGCTGGTGGCGGCCCAGTCCCTCTGCGCGCGTTCGGCGGCGCGGTAGGCCCGGTCCACCTGGTCGACGGTGGCCACGGTGATGGCCGCGAGCTTCTCCCCGTTGTACGGGTTGACGTCGATGATGTCCCACGAACCGGTGCCGGCCAGCCATTCGCCGTCGATGTACTGGCGAGCCAGGTCGGTGAATATGGACATGCCATCCCTTACTGCGAGCGCGCACCCTTGCGCTGCACCGGAGACCGATCGGTCATCATGCACTGATCAGACGTCATAGTACGTGCCGATCAAGACAGTTGGAGCAGACCGCGCAGGAGATCCCGCGTCCGGTCCGGGTCGGGGCAGTCGGCCTGGAGCCGTTCCATGACCCGCTCGTACTGCCCCACTTCCTCGTCCTTGTCCAGGTAGAGGGCGCTGGTGAGCTGTTCCAGATAGACGATGTCCTGAAGGTCCGACTCGGGGAACCGCAGCAGGGTGAAGGCTCCGCTCTCGCCGGCGTGGCCGCCGAAGGAGAACGGCATCACCTGGAGCTGCACATTGGGCCGCTGGGAGACCTCGATGAGGTGCTCCAGCTGGCCGCGCATGACGTCGCGGTCGCCGTACGGGCGGCGCAGCGCCGCCTCGTCCAGCACGGCATGGAAGACGGGCGCGCTCTCGGAGACGAGCACTTTCTGCCGCTCCAGGCGCAGTGCGACGCGGCGGTCGATCTCGGCGGCGGTGGCGCCGGCCATGCCGCGGGCGACGACGGCGTGGGCGTACGCCTCCGTCTGCAACAGCCCGTGCACGAACTGCACTTCGTAGATCCTGATGAGCGAGGCCGCGCCCTCCAGGCCGACGTACGTCTGGAACCAGCCGGGCAGCACGTCGCCGTAACTGTGCCACCAGCCCGTCGCGTTGGCCTCCCGGACCAGTCCGAGCAGGGACTCGCGCTCAGCGGCGTCCGTGACTCCGTAGAGCGTGAGGAGGTCCTCGACGTCTCTGGACTTGAAGCTCACCCTTCCCAACTCCAAGCGGCTGATCTTCGATTCTGATGCGCGGATCGAGTAGCCGGCCGCCTCACGGGTGATGCCGCGGGATTCACGCAATCGCCTGAGCTGTGAACCCAGGAGGATGCGGCGCACCACAGAACCGCTCGCTTCTGCGGTCACTTGTCCTGCCCTCCCCATCGCCGTGGTGTGCGCGGGGCCCCCGTACCCCAGGGGCCGCAGTCTGCCACCAAAACGCATTGGCCCGTACTCGTTCTGTAACGGAATCCCGCCTCCGGGAAAAGAAGTCCGCAAGGATGCGCCGGAAGAAATGAGCAAGAACCGTCACGGGAGGGGACAGGTCCGGCGCGTGCACGTGCATCTGCCCTTGCATCCGGCGCGGCGTTTGGGAACGATGGTGCCGCGCACCTGCGTTCAGTTTCACGCCGGCGCCGGACCCACCCCGCAGTTCTCTTTGGCCGGAGCCCGCCGCTCCGTCCGCGAATCCCGGGAGTGCCTCGCATGGGGACGAATGGATCGACCATGCTGGAGCCGTTACGGCAGGGGCTTCCCCCGGTCGACCCCACGGCTGTCTCCGGGTCCGCGTCGTGCGCCCTGCCCGGCTGCTTCGAAGCGGTGCGCGCGGCGCGCACCTTCACCCGCTCGACACTGGCCCAGTGGGGGCTCGACGAGCGCTTCGACGACGTGTCGCTGGTCGTGTCCGAACTCGTCACCAACGCGCTGCGCCATGCCCTGCCGGACGATCCGCGGCGCGCGGGCGGCGAGGCGGAGCCGCCGGTACGGCTGCACCTGATGCGGTGGAGCACCCGGCTGGTGTGCGCGGTGCGCGACCCGAGCGAGGACCGGCCCGGCGGCGCCTTCTCGCCGGAGCGCACGGAGGAGAACTTCGACCTGGAGTCCGGACGCGGGCTGTTCCTGGTGGACTCGTACAGCGACAGCTGGGGCTGGCACCCGCTGGCGGGGCGGCTGACCGGCAAGGTGGTCTGGGCGCTCTTCCTGCTCCAGGACTGAGGGAGCACAGCGGAGCGCCTGGCGGATTCCAGGGCCGCCGGGATCCGGACGCGCACGGACGACGACTGGCCGGTACCGATCACGAGATCGGTACCGGCCAGTGCACGTGCACGGCTTGATCTCAGCTGGTCAGGTGGTCGAACTCGCCGTCCTTGACGCCCAGAAGCAGCGCCTCTATCTCGGCCGGCGTGTAGACGAGTGCCGGACCGTCCGGAAAACGCGAGTTGCGCATGGCGACATCGCCGCCGGGCAGTTTCGCGAACTCCACACAGGACCCCTGCGAATTGCTGTGTCTGCTCTTCTGCCAGGTCAGCTCATACAAGGAAGCGAGTTCTGCAGCTGCTATCCCGTTGTACGCGTGGTCCACAGGAAGCCCCCGATAGTGCAGATGTCAACTGCACCGGATCATAGCTCTGTTCCTCAGCGGCTGCACGGGCAGATGCACGTGCACGCGGCGTGGTGTCCCGATCACGCGGGGAGCCGGGCCCGGGCTACGGCAGGGCGCGGCGGTCCTCCCCGCCCATCCGTGCCCGGTCGGCGGCGGCCGTGCCGTGCTCCCAGCCCGCGTGGTCGGTCGCACCGCGCAAGCGGGTGGTCGTGGTGCGCGGGAACATCTCCTCCGCCCGCGAGGTCACCGCCACGTCGCGCGCCACCAGGGCCGGCAGGTTGTCCGGGGCCTCGGTGGCCGTGTGCTCGGCGGTCTCGGCGAGCCGCTGGCCGAGCCGGCTGGCGTAGGCGAGCAGGAAGGACTGCCTGAAGGTCTTCGTCCGCTTGCGTCCGCCGGAGCGCTGCGCGGCCTCCGCGCGGGTCATCGCGGCCGTGCCCTGCACGAGCAGGGAGGTGTACAGCAGCTCCACCGCCTCCAGGTCGCTCTCGAAGCCGACCACCGTGGAGAACTCGTAGCCGCTGTTCCACACCGCCCGGCAGCGGTTGGCCGTCGCCACCGCGTCCAGCAGGACCGCCTTGGCCTCCTCGTACGGCGGCTCGACCCCGATCCGGCAGGCGCCAGGCGGCCGGGCGGCGCCGCCCCCGCGCGCCGCCAGCAGCGCCTCGTCCACGGTGTGCCGGGCCATCAGCTCCTGGGCTTTGGCGCTGAGCGCCTCCGCCTCCTCCGGGAAGGTGGTGGCCTCCGCCTTGGCGAGCAGCGCGCGGATCCGGCCCAGCATGCGCGGTTCGATGTGCGCGGACGGCGACAGCCCGGCGATGTCGGCCGGGTCGCCCGGAAGCGGCCCGACCGGTTCGATCGAGGGCAGCCGGATCAGCAGCCGCAGCACCTCCAGGACCGCCGTGGCCAGGGTGAACCGGTCCGTCCGCTCCCGCTGCGCGAGCCGGTCGGCGTACGCCGTGTCCGCGCCCCACCAGACCTCGGCCTCGGTCCACCGCTCGGGCAGCCGGGCGTAGCGGCGCGCCTCGGCGGCGATCAGGTCACCGGTGATCCGCACGTGCCGCTCGTCGAGGTCCCGGCGGACCAGCCGCAGCACGTCGGCCGGCTGCCAGCCGCGCTCCCAGCCCTGCCGTACGTACGCCTCCCCGCGCGCCAGCAGTTCCTGCCCGACCCCGGCCCACTGCCCCGGCTCGGTGACGAGCAGCGAGGCGCCGGTGTCCAGGCCGGCGTCGTCCTGGGCGTAGAGGGCGGCCGCGAAGGCTCGGTCGACGGTTTCGGCAAGGTCTCTCACGCCTCTCAGCTTGGCATGTCAGCCCCGCGCCCCCTTCCCGGGGCGGACGGCCGCGGTGTGGGGGCGGCGGGCCGGGCGGCGGGCCGGGCGGCGGGCCGGGCGGCGGGCCGGGCGGCGGGCCGGTGAGGTCGGCATCGGCTGCGAGATGCCGTCCACGGCGTGCTGAAGCACTGGAACCCCCGGCCCCGACGGTCCCCGCCCGGTCCCGGTCCCCGCCCGGTCCCGGTCCGAGCTCCGGGCGCGGGCCGGGGGCCGAGCTCCGGGGTCGTCCCGGTCGGCCGGGCGGGCGAGCGGAGATCCGGCGCCGCGCGGCCCGGCCGGGCCTGTCACACCCCGGTGGGACACTCGCACCCATGAGCGACCGCATCCCCCGGTGGGCCCTCGCCGAGGACGGCGACGGATGGTGGCATGCCGCCCCCGTGGAACCGGTGGAACCGGTGGATCCCGTGGTCCCCGGCGGACCGGGGGCCCGCGTGGGCGGCGGGGGTCCCGGGGCTCCCGCGGGCGGCGGGCGGATCACCGTCCGCGACCCCGCCACGGCCGTGCGGGCGGCCCCCGCCGGTACGCGGTGGGTGTGGCGCTCCACCGCGGCCGTCTACCCCCGTCTCCTCACGGCCGGCGTCCGCGTCGAGCGGTGCTACGACGTGGAGGACGCCGAGGTCCTGCTGCTCGGCCACGAGGGCCGCGGCGGCGAGCCGCGCTCCGCCGCCGCCGCGTGGGCACGGCTCACCGGTGGCCCCGTACCGGCCGACCCACCGCAGCGCGCCGCCGAGCCCGGTACCCAGTCCTCGCTCTTCGACCCGCAGCCGGCGCCGCTGCCCCTGGAGGCACTGCTCGCCGTCCACGCCGACCAGGCGCGCCGGCTCGACGCCACCGCCCACCCCGACCGCATGCGGCTGCTCACCGCCGCCGAGTCCGCGGCCTTCCTCGTGGCCGCCGAGATGAACCGCGCGGGCCTGCCCTGGCGGGCCGACGTACACCGGGCGCTGCTGAGCGAGCTGCTGGGCGAGCGGTATGCCGGCGGCGGGGAGCCCAGGCGGCTGGCCGAGCTGGCCGACGAGGTGTCGGCGGCGTTCGGGCGGCGGGTCCGCCCGGAGCTGCCCGCGGATGTGATCAGGGCTTTCGCCGGGGCGGGGATCAAGCTCAAGTCCACCCGCCGCTGGGAGATCCAGGAGCTCGACCACCCGGCCGTCCGCCCGCTGATCGAGTACAAGAAGCTCTACCGGATCTACACGGCCCACGGCTGGGGCTGGCTCGCCGACTGGGTCCACGACGGCCGGTTCCGCCCGGAGTTCGTCCCGGGCGGCACCCTCACCGGCCGCTGGGTCACCAACGGCGGCGGGGCCCTGCAGATCCCCAAGGTGATCCGCAGGGCCGTCGTGGCCGACCCGGGCTGGCGGCTCGTCGTCGCCGACGCCGACCAGATGGAGCCGCGCGTGCTCGCCGCCATCTCCCGGGACCCCGCCTTCATGGAGGTGGCCGGGCGGCCCGAGGACCTCTACACCGCCGTCTCCCGCGAGGGCTTCTCCGGCGACCGGGACAAGGCCAAACTCGCCGTGCTCGGCGCCGTGTACGGGCAGACCTCCGGAGACGGGCTGAAGAACCTGGCCGCGCTGCGCCGCCGCTTCCCCCGGGCCGTCGCGTACGTGGACGACGCGGCCCGGGCCGGGGAGGAAGGCCGGCTCGTACGGACCTGGCTGGGCCGCACCTGCCCGCCGCCCGTCACCGCCGCCGAGTCCGACGACGGGGAGGCGGGCATCCCCGCGCCCCGGCAGGACGACGGCTGGACCCCGAGCTACGCCTCGACCGACACCCGGGCCCGCGGCCGGTTCACCCGTAACTTCGTCGTCCAGGGCAGCGCCGCTGACTGGACCCTGCTGCTGCTCGCGGCGCTACGGCAGGCCACCGCCGGGATGCGCGCCGAGCTGGTGTTCTTCCAGCACGACGAGGTGATCGTGCACTGCCCGGCCGAGGAGGCGGAGGCGGTCGTGGAGGCGATCCGCGCCGCCGGAGCCCGGGCCGGCCGCATCGCCTTCGGCGACACCCCGGTCCGCTTCCCCTTCACCACGGCGGTGGTGGAGTGCTACGCGGACGCCAAGTGAAGTCACCTTGAGTACGAGTACGTGGTGGCGGCGCCCGCGGGGTCGTGAAGCTCCCCGTACAGCCGCGGCCAGGCTCAGGCCCGGGCGGTCGCGGTCTCGGTCTCGGTCTCGGCCTGGGCCACGGTCTGGGCCACGGTTTCGGCCTCGGTCTCGGCCTGGGCCTGGGCCTGGGCCTGGGCCACGGTCTGGGCCACGGTTTCGGCCTCGGTCTCCGTCTCCGTCTCCGTCTCGGAAGACCGGCTCGCGCCCGCTGCCTCGCCCGGCTGCTGCCTCTGCTTCGCGGTGGTTCCCGGGCCCCGCTCGATCATGCCCATCACCACCCCGACCATGATGATGACGCCGCCCGCCGCCTGCGCCAGCCGGATCGACTCCCCGTTGATCACGACGGCGCCGAGGACGCCGAAGACCGGGACCAGGTTGAGGATGTTCACGGCGACGCTCGACGCCATCCTGCGCAGGCCGTAGTTGTAGAGCAGGAAGCCGCCGACCGAGCACGCCACGGCCAGGTAGACGAGCAGCGAGGAGGAGGTCAGGCCCGGCATGCGCCAGTCGCCCGCCTCCAGCAGGGAGGCGAGGAGGAATCCCGCCGCGCCCGCCACGGTCTGGTAGTAGGTGACGCTCACGGCGTTCTGCCCGGCGCTGGCACGCTTGCCGAGTACGTTGTACCCGGCCCAGGCCAGCCCGCCGAGCAGCAGCAGGATGTCTCCCGTCCATCGCGCACTGCCGCCGACCTCGGCTCCGTTGCGTACGACGAGGAACGCGCCGACGGTGGCCAGCAGCACGCCCGCCACACGCAGCAGCGGCATCCGGGTCCGGTAGAGGACCAGTTCCAGCAGCATCGTCATCAGCGGGTACGTGGCCACGATCAGGGAAGCGTCGGACGCCGTGGACAGGTCGACGCCGACGTTCTCCAGGACGAAGTAGACGGTGATGCCGAGGAATCCGCTCACGTAGAGCTGCCGCCGCTGCGGTGCGTCCGGCCGCGCCGGGCGATTGCGGTTCAGCCGCACCAGTACGGCCAGGAGTACGGCCGCCAGGGTGAATCTGATGGCGCCGATACTGAGCGGGCCGACGTCCTGCAGCACGTGCTTGGTCACCGCGTACGAACTGCTCCAGAACAGTGCGGCCGCCACCACCGCACTCACCGCCCCCATGCTGGGCCCTCGCTCACGCACCTGAATCCCCTCTCCACCACCGCCGAACGCACCGCCGTCCGAACAAAAGCCAGTCGACTGAGGAGGAGGTTAGCAAGATCATCGAAGGTGACGCGTAGAATCCGAATTACCTTCGGAATACGGCAGAGTGAGGCGAGCATGGACGAACTTGATTCGGCGTTGGTACGGATGCTCCAGGAAGACGGTCGGCGCACCAACCGGGACATGGCCCAAGCGCTCGGTATCGCCCCGTCCACCTGCCTGGAGCGGATCCGGTCGCTGCGCGAGCGCGGCGTCCTGACCGGCTTCCACGCGGAAGCCGACCTCGCGGCGATCGGCCGCGGGCTGCAGGCCGTGATCGCCGTGCGCGTCCGCCCGCCGACGCGTGCGGTGATCGAGTCCTTCCAGGCCTTCCTGGAGCGGATGCCCGAGGTGATCTCGCTCTTCGTCCTCGCCGGGAACGACGACTTCCTGGTGCACGTCGCCGTCCGCGACACCGACCACCTGCACGCGGTGGTCCTGGACAAGCTGACGAAGCGTCCGGAGCTCGCCGACGTACGGACATCGCTGGTCTACGGGCACATGCGCAAGAAGGTCATCGGCCCGGCGTAACCCCCGTACGACCGCCTCGCGAGCAGGTCACCGGCCCGGCGTGACGCCCGTACGGACCCCCGCGCGAGCAGGTCACCGGCCCGGCGGCGGGGTCTCCTTCGCCGCCGTGATCAGCAGGTCGTTCGCCTCCAGGCCGCCCACGGTCACCCGCAGGCCGCTGCCCGGGAAGGCCCGGACGAGCAGGCCGCGCCGCTCCCACTCCCGCGCCACCGACTCCGTGCCCTCCCCCGTCGGCAGCCACAGGAAGTTGGTCTCACTGGGCAGTACCTCCCAGCCGAGCCCGAGCAGCGCCGCGCGGATACGCTCCCGCTCCGCGACGATCCGCTCCACCCGCTCGAAGAGTTCCCCCTCCACCCGCAGCGCGGTCAGCGCGGCCTCCTCGGCGAGACGGCCCACCCCGCACGGCACGGCGCACTTGCGCAGGGCCTCGGCGATCGCGGGTTGCGCGACGCCGTAGCCGACGCGCAGCCCCGCCAGCCCGTAGGCCTTCGAAAAGGTGCGCAGCGCCAGCAGGTTGGGCCGTGCCTGGTGCAGCTTCATGCCGTCAGGGGCGCTGGGTGAGCGGTAGAACTCGAAGTACGCCTCGTCCAGGACGACCAGGACATCACCGGGCACCCGGTCCAGGAACCGGTCCAGTTCGGCGGCGCCGACGGCCGTCCCGGTGGGGTTGTTGGGCTCGCACAGGAAGACGGCCCTGGTCCGGGGGGTGATGGCGGCGGCCATGGCGTCCAGGTCGTGGACGCCGTCGAGGAGCGGCACCTCCACGGGCACGGCACCGGCGATCCGCGCCACGATCGGATACGCCTCGAACGACGGCCAGGCGTAGACGACTTCGTCGCCGGGCTCCAGCATGGCCTGGCCGATCTGCTGGTAGATGCCGACCGAACCGGGACCGGTGACGAGATGCCCGGGCGGGACGTCGAACCGCCGGGCGAGGGCTTCCGTCAGACGCTCGGGGTGGATGGTCGGGTAGTAGTTGCTCCGCGCCGCCGCCTGGGCGATGGTCTCCCGTACGGAGGGCAGGGGCGGGTACGGGTTCTCGTTGAGGAACAGCCGGTGGGAGGGGCCCTCGGCGGGTGGGGCCGGGGGCTTGGGCACATAGGCGGGGACGGCGGCGAGCACCGCGCGGGGCGCGGGGGCCGTCGTACGGGCCGTACCGGTCGGCGTGTCCGTACCGGTCGGCGTGTCCGTACCCGTTGCTCTGGCCGTACCCGGTGCGCTGGGAGCGCTCGGCGACGTACTGGTTGTGCTCATGGCGGGTTGTGCGTCCTCTCGGGTGTCGCGTCAGTCCTGGTCCCAGGCTTGGCCGAGCCCCTGGGCGGCAGCCGCCTCGGCGATCGCGAAGCCGGACATGATGTCCTGCACGCCGAGCCCGAGCGACTTGAAGACGGTGATCTCCCGCTCGTCGCGGCGGCCCGGATGGCGGCCGAGCAGCACCTCGCCCAGCTCGGCGAGGATGTGGTCGGGTCCGACCAGCCCGGCGTCCAGCGGCGCCTTCAGGTCACCGGACTCGGCGAGCGCCGACTGGCGGCTGTCCACGAAGAACGCAGCTCGCGCCACCGCCCGCGCCGACAGCTCCCGGTGGTCGACGAAGGAGGCGCCGGCGGCGTTGACGTGGGCGCCCGGGGCAAGGTCGCCGGCCTCCACGACGGGCTCCTTGGCGGCGGTCGTGGTGCACACGATGTCGGCCCCGTCCAGGGCGGCGGCGGGACTGCCCATCACCTCGACCTCGATGCCGAGCTCCTTCGCGGCCCACTGGCGGTAGGCCTCGGCGTTGGCCGGGGTGCGACTCCACACCCGTACCCGGCGGAGCTCGCGGACCACCGCCATGGCCTCCAGGTGGCTGCGGGCCTGCACCCCGGAGCCGAGGACCGCCAGGTCCCCCGCGTCGGGCCGGGCCAGCGCGTCGGTCGCCACCGCGGAGACCGCGGCCGTCCGTACGGCCGTCACGGCGCCCGCGTCCATCAGTGCGAGCGGGGCGCCGGTCTCCGGGTCGAAGACCATGACGATCCCGATGTGCAGCTCCAGGCCGCGGGCCGGGTTCTCCGGCTTGAGCACCATCGCCTTCAGTCCGTATCCGGCCAGTTCCTCACCGGCCACGAAGCCCGGCATGGTCCCGAGGAGTCCGCTGTCGCGCTCCGGGCGCAGGATGGTGCGCAGCGGCTGGTCGACGAGGCCGGAGCTGTAGCGGCGCATGGCCTCGGCCATGACCTCGGTGGCGCGCTCGATGGGGTAGACCCGGCGGACCGTGGCACGGTCGATCAAGAGCATGGGTGGGCGTTTCCTTCCTCGGCGTTCGTGGGCAGCCCGGGCAGGGGTGACGTACGGCAGGGACCGGCCCGTACGCCACCCCTGCCCCCTGCTGACGGGTCGGTCAGGCCGTCTGACCGGCCAGCGTGAAGACCGACCAGAGCATGCGGATCGGGCGGGTCCGGGAGATGAACTCCAGGTCGTTGGCCAGGGCCGCGGGCTGGGTGGTCAGCGCCAGATCCGTCTCACGGCGGCGGGCCTGGCCGGCGGCGGCACTGGTGGAGGTCGCGTAGAGGATCTCCTCCACCGTGTACTCCTCGGGCAGCAGCTCCCCTACGAGGGCGAGCGGTGCGGGGTGCGTCGCGATGCGGGCCCGCTTCGGAATGGGGTGCCCGGGCGAGACGGCGATGCCGTAGTGCGGGGTGTCGAAGAGGAAGGCACCGGCGAAGCGGAGCTTCGGGTCCATGTAGAAGCTGTGCACGCCGGCGTACGCGTTGGCGATCACCAGATGGCTCACCGCGCCTTCGCGCAGCGCCTCGCCGGCCTGCTCGTAGGTGTCGTACAGCCGGATGTCCGGGACCGCGCCCCGGCCCCGGTCGGCCCACAGATATAAAGCGGCCTGCTCACTGCTGGTGCCGGCGGGGCCGAGCGTGCCGATGGTGTCGACCGACGGGCCGTAGGTGAGTGCGGTGTCTATCCAGTCAGATGCCTCAGTAGTCATCCAGTCCCCCTGAGTGTGCCGCTGAGTCGCGGCCCGAATTGCGGGTCAGGCACGGGTCACGCGCCTGTGTTGCGGGTCACGCTGTACCGCGGGTCACGCGCCGGTGTTGCGGATCACGCGTGAACGGGATGCAGCCAGTGGCCGTAGCGCGGTTCTCTGCCGCGGACGACGTCCTGGTACGCGCTCATCAGAGCGGTGGTGAGCGGGCCGGGGGTGCCATCGGCGACGGGACGCCCGGCGAGTTCGGTGACCGGGACGATCTCGGTTCCGGTGCCGGTGAGGAAGACCTCGTCCGCGCCGGCGAGTTCGTCACGGCCCAGGTCACGGGCGTCCGTCTGCGTCTGCAGCAGATCCGCCGCGATCGTCATCACCGTGTCGCGGGTGATGCCCTCCAGCAGATCGGCGGAGACCGGCGGGGTCACCAACCGCCCGCCGATGACGGCGAACACGTTGGAGGTGCTGGCCTCGGCGACCTGTCCCCTGCTGTTGAGGAGGATCGCGTCGTCGCACCCGGCCGCCCGCGCCTCGTCCGCGGCGAGCGCGTTGTTGACGTACCCGCCGGTGACCTTGGCGCGCACCGGCAGCACGTCGGAGCTGGGCCGGCGCCAGGAGCTGATGGCGCAGCGGATACCGGCCGGGTCGGTGTAGGAGCCCATCCGGAAGGCGTTGACGGACAGCGCGTCGGAGACCCCCGAGAGGCTGACGCCCGGTTTCTGGCCGGGCAGCAGGGCGCGCTTGTAGGCCAGTGGCCGGATGTACGTGTCCTCGGTCGCGCCGATCCGCCGCAGCAGTTCCGCGGTGAGCTCGCACAGCTCCTCGGCCGAGCGGCCGACGTCGATGCGCAGGGTGCGGGAGCTGCGCAGCAGCCGGCGGTAGTGGTCGTGGGCGCGGAAGACCGCGAGGCCGCCGCCGTCCTGGACGTAGGCCCGGATGCCTTCGAAGACTCCGGTGCCGTACTGCAGGGCCTGTGTGGTGACGGGCACCACGGCACGCTCCAGCGGCACGAACTCGCCGTCGTGGTAGGCGATCTGCGCAACGGCAGGGGAGACCTGCGCGGGAGCGCCGTTCTGGGTGACGGTCACTGGGCCCTCCCGCCCGCCACGGCGAGCGCGGCTGCCTGCTCCGCGTCGGGGACCGCCAGCCGGCGGTCCTCCACACGGGCGGCCTTCCAGCTGACCATGGCGCCGGTGGTCGTGACGCTGCCGAGGGGGCCGTACTCGAAGCGGAGCGGCACCCCCAGCCGGTCGTCGACGGCGCGGCTGATCGCGCTCTCGTCGAGGCGTACGCCGTCGCGGTCGTCCGGGAGTTGCAAGCGCAGCGTCAGCTCGTCCCGGCCGTCCACGGCGTCGATGACGATCTGGTAGTCCAGGTAGCCGCGCGGGTGGGTGAGCAGCAGCTCTTCGAGGTCGTAGCCGCTGATTTCGCGGCCGCCGATCAGCAGCGCGTCCCGGGTGCGGCCGAGGACTTCGAGGGTGGGCGCGGGCAGGGAGCGGCCGGCGGAGGGCGGGCCGAGCCGGACGAGGTCGCCCGTCCGGTAGCGCACGAGGGGCTTGCTGCCCTGGTAGAGGGAGGTGACGACGAGCTCGCCGGTGCGCACGCCGTCCGCGCCCGGGGCCACGGCCTGCCCGGTGTCCGGGTCGATGACCTCGTAGATGTTGAGCAGCGGGGCCGTGTACAGGCCGCCGTCGGCGCCGGACGCGCCCATCACGGAGGCTTCCTGGGAGGCGTACAGGGCGTTGTGGACGCGGGCGCCCCAGACTTCGCCGATGTTCTCCAGCATGCTGGGCGACGCGAGTTCGCCGGTGCACATGATGACGTCGAGGTGGAAGTCGCGGCGCGGGTCGAGGCCGGCGGCGTAGGCCTTCTTGGCCAGGGTGAGGGCCATGCCGGGCGTACTGAACAGGCCGGTGACGGGCAGCGTCCGCAGGGTCTCCAAGGCGCGCTCGAAGCCGACCATCGGGGAGTGCGGCCACATCTTCGCCACGGCGTGGCCGAGGTTGCGGCACACATCGCCGAAGGTGTCGCCGAAGGCGTGCAGCTCGGTCGGGCCGGAGACGCCGATGATCTGCTCGTCGCCGTACTGGCGGAAGATCGTGTCGTAGTACACGGTCAGCGCGGTGTTGTTGTGCAGGGAGTCGATGTTGTCGCGCGGGCACGGGGTGCTGCGGCCGGTGGTGCCGGTGGTCTCGTAGAAGATCCACGCCTTGTGCATCGGCAGCGACAGGACGTCGGCGAACTCCTGCCTCAGGTGGTCCTTGGTGGTGAAGGGCAGGGTGGCGAGCTGCTCGGGTGCGAGTGAGGTGATCGCCTGGGGGTCCACGTCCGCCAAGTGGCGGCCGTAGAAGGGGGAGTGCGTCTTGACGTACTCGACCGTGGTGCGCAGTGCGCTGAGTTGGTGGGCCGCCAGTTCGTCTTCGGTCCAGCGGCCGGCCGCGTAGGAGCGGTGCCGGTCGCGTATTTCACGGGCGGTGAAGGCGAGTTGATCGTTGAAGACCGTGAACATGCCTTCCTCTCGTGTTCGTTCGCGTGCGGGAAGTGGGTGGTCATGCGTGAGGCGCCCGCGCTGGCCGTGTCGGCGCGCGATCGGCCCCTCGCCGGTTCGCGGGCAGGGCTGACCGGCCGGCCGGCCGGGGCGCCGCGGAAGAGGGCCGGCGCCGGCGGGCATGCCGAAGCGCCAGGGGGCCTGCCGCGTGCAGGCGGGGTGAAGTGTGAAGTGGGTCGGAAGTCGGTGATGTGGGCCGGGCTGTCGCGCTCGCGTCAGCGGTACAGCGGCAGACTTCCGGTGATCTTGTCCACTGCCTTCTTGCTGCCGCACAAGGCGATCCCGATGTACGGGAGTTCACCGGTGGAGATCTCGGCGGTGCGGCGCGTGTACTCGTCGTACGAACGCGACGACTGCGCCACCGAGGTGAAGTCGACGACGAAGACGTCACTCGCGTCCACGGCGCGGAGCGCGACGTCGCGCAGCTCCCCGGCGTCGGCCTTCAGGACGGGCAGCGGGATCGAGGTGATACCCGTGTGCAGCCGGCCGTCCGCGTCCTTCACGTCATCGCCGACGATGCCGTCGGTGAATTTCCCGACCGACAGGGCGAGCGCCGCGACGGTGTTCATCGCCAGCCCTGCGGGAAGCTCCTTGTCGACGACAATCGCACACTTCTCGAACTGGTACCCCACGATTTTCCCCATTTCATGTACTCGTACTGAATTCAGACGCCGCTCACCGAAGGGCGACGGAATTCTTCAGGGGTTCACCCTGACTTCATTCCTCGACATCCGCGATCACCCAGTCGCTGATCTCCCGCCAGGCCTTGATGGCTTCCTGGTGGAAGGGGTGGACCAAATAGCGCTCCACGGCCTCCATATCGTCCATGAGGCCGACGACGATGAAGTCGTAGGCGACCGGCCGGGTGGATATGTTGCGGCCCACGGTCCACTCGCGGAGTTCCGGCACCTCGCCGCCCACCTTGGCCGCGATCTCCTCGGCCTCCCGGGCCCTGGGGTCGTCCCACGAGACGCCGGGCTTGAACTTGAACAGCACGTAGTGGCGAATCACAAGCGTTCTCCTGGTACGGGGAAATGGATGCGGCCCGCGGGGACCTCGCCGCGGTCGGCGGCGCGCCGCGCGAACTCGCGTACGGCGGCGAGCTGCCGGTCGCCGAGGGAGTAGTCGAGCACCCGGTAGTAGTCGAGGAGCACCTGCTCGGGCAGGCGTCCGCCCGGGCCGCGGGCCGACTCGGCGGCCGCCGCCGCGGCCACCGCTTCCGGGTGCGCGCGGGCCCTCTCGGCCGCGTCGGTGAGCGCCGCGGCCACCTCCAGCACCCGCTCGGGGCGCTCGCGCGCGACCTCGCGCCGCACCACCCAGACGGCGAAGACCATCGGCAGGCCGGTCCAGCTGCGCCAGAGCGCGCCGGTGTCCTGGACCAGCAGGCCTGCCGGGCGCCGGGCGTGCAGCCGTAGCGCCTCGTCCCCGATCAGGAGGGCGGCGTCCGCGACGGCCAGCATGTCGTCCAGGTCCTGCGGGGCCGAGCGGTAGACCGGACGTACGCCCACGGCGTCCTCCAGCAGCATCCTGACCAACATGGCCGTGCTGCGGCTGGCCTCCGACAGGGCTACGACGGCCCCGTCGAGCTGCTTGAGAGGCCTGCGGGAGACCAGGTGGCAGGAGTGCACCGGTCCGTCGCTGCCGACGGCGACGCCGCCGGGCAGCAGCTCCCAGGCGTCGGTGTGCCGCAGATACCGGACCAGACTGACCGGGCCCGCGTCCAGCCGTCCCGCGAGCAGTTCCTCGGCCAGCCACTCCGGCGGCCCGGACAGCATGTCGAACGCTTCGCGGGCACCGCTGCGCGCCAGGCCCCACCGCAGCGGGGCGCAGTTGAGGAAGGAGATGTCCCCCACCCTCAGCTGGGCGGACGGAGATACGGACGTGGTGCGACGGGCAGCGGCCGGCGGTCGGGAGGTGGCGTTGACCACGGTCACGAGGCCGGCTCGCCGCGGCTCGCCCCGGCGGCCGGTCCCCGTCCCCGGCACAGCCGCAGGATGTCCGTCGCGAGCGCGGTGCCCTCGGGCCCCAGTGCCTGCCGGTAACGGTCGATGACGACCATCTCGCGCGCCAGCACGGTCCGCGGACCGCCGTCCCCCTGGCGGCGCTGCTGGATCCGGAAGGAAACCCGGTGCCGGCTCTGAATCAGTTCGATAATCTTGGAGTCGAGCGCGTCGATCTCTTGTCGGTCTCTTTCGACGGCGGTGCGCGCATCAACCTTCACGGCATTCGCCGTTAAGTCCCCCGTGTTCTGCTGCGTCACGTGCACTAACTCCTTCGGTTGCCGGAATGCAGCAACCATGGACAGCCAGGTTGATCAGACTCCCAAAGTCTATTCATGCCTTCACTTGCTTACACAAGTGCCCATGGCACATATCTCGGATCATGAGACGCGCAGGCTGACGGCATTCAACGCCCCGTCAGGGCCGCCCCGATGAAAGCCCGTCGAAGCGCGACGCGACCCACTGCTCCCCCTGACACGTCGTCCACGTGGAGCCACGCTTCCCCCTACTCCCGCCCCATCCCCAGCAGGCCACCGCCCGACGCGTGCACCGCGCCTCCTCGAGCCCCCGGCTCAGCTGACGCCCAATCCGGTGCGGCGAGGGACCAACGGGACGACATACGTGCCCAGTTCGCCCCGTCTTCGACCTTGACCGGTGCCATCGGGGCAGCCGGTCCTCAGCGATATTTGTCACAGTGGCACTGCGAGGTGCCGGGCGCATACCCTGCGCCCCTACAGAGCCGCCAAGTCGGCTCGGCCGTAAAGGCGTTGTTAATAATCTGACGCCATGGTGGATACGGGGGAGAACACAGCAGTCTCGACCGAGCGACTGGCGATCGCATTTCCAGGCCCCAGGGCCCGAAGACGGCCAGCGGCTGCCGCGCGGTGGCGCTGACGACAAGACGGTGGGCGTTCCGGAGCGGCGTCACGCGGAGGGCCCGGGTGGAGTCGGGCCTCGCCTTCACCGAGGACGCCGCTCCTGGCTGCTGCCGGCCCAGGTGTCCGACACCGTTCGAGCAGCTGATCGCGGCCCCGGGCCTCCCGCCGATCCAGTTGCACAACCTCCGCCACCGACCGCCCACGCCCTGCCGGCCCCAGGCGCCCGACCCGCCGCCCGACCCCGGAAATAGCAAAACCCCCAGGTCACGGCGAGTGAGTCCTGGGGGTTCTACAGAGCCGCCTTCGGGATTCGAACCCGAGACCTACGCATTACGAGTGCGTTGCTCTGGCCAACTGAGCTAAGGCGGCACCGCTGGTCAGACAAGTATTCCCTCGGTGAGGGGTGCTCATCAGCAGCGGCGCCAAGTCTACAGGGTGTGCGGGGGTGCCCTGAACCGAGTTCGCGGGGGTGAGAGCGGGGTCACATACTGGGGCAGATATGCCATAACCGGCGGGCATCGGTCTGCCGCGTACCCCCGAACGGATGAGACGTGCCGTGGCCCGAGCCGTGAACCGCGCAGGTCCCGCCGCCGGAAGCCGTCCGGTGTCCGGGTCCGTGCGCTGGGCGATGCTCGCCGTGCTGTGCGCGAGTCTGCTGCTGGTGGCGATGGACGCCACCATCCTGAACGTCGCGCTCCCCTCCCTCATCGACCACCTGCGCCCCAGCGCGGTCCAGCAGCTGTGGATCATCGACGTCTACGGGCTGGTGCTCGGTGGTCTGCTCGTCACCACCGGCGCCGTCAGCGACCGGCTGGGGCGCCGGAAGCTGTTCCTGACCGGCTTCGTGCTCTTCGGTCTGGCGTCCGTGCTCGCCGCCACCGCCGAGAGTTCGACGCAGCTCATCGCCGGCCGCGTGCTGCTCGGCATCGGCGGGGCGATGGTGATGCCGTCCACGCTCTCGCTGATCCGGAACATCTTCACCGACGCCCACGAGCGGGCCCTGGCCATCGGCATCTGGGCGGCCGTGGCCGGTGCCGGAGCCGCCGTCGGGCCGCTCGTCGGCGGCCTGCTGGTCGAGCGGTACGGCTGGGCCGCGGCCTTCTGGGTCAATGTGCCGGTGGTGGTCGCGACCGTGGTCGCCGGGCTGTGGCTGCTGCCCGAGTTCAAGGACGCCGGCCACCACGCCCTCGACTGGATCAGCGCCGTAGTCTCCGTCGTCGGCATCGTCGCCCTCGCCTGGGGCATCAAGCACGTCGCCAAAGGCAACCCGGGCCTTCTCGACCTGGGGATCCTGCTGGCCGGCATCGCGCTGCTGGCGTGGTTCGTCCGGCGCCAGCTGCGGCTGGCGGATCCGCTCCTCGATGTGCGGCTCTTCCTGAGCCGGCCCTTCACCGCCGCCGCGCTCGTGACCCTGATGGCCATGCTCGCCGCAGGCGCCGCGCTGTTCCTGGTCTCCCTGTGGCTCCAGTACGTCCACGGCTACTCCCCCTTCGAAGCCGGGCTGCGCACCCTGCCGACCGCCCTCGCCATGCTGGTCAGCTCCCTGCTGACACGGACGCTGGCGCACCGGATCGGCGCCCGGGCCTGCATGGCGCTCGGGACGGCCGGACTGGCGGCCGGATTCACCCTGCTGGCCCTGGCCCCGCAGCCGACCTCGTACGCGTACATCGCCGTCTTCCTGGTCACCCTCGGATTCAGCGACGGCCTCGCCGTCACCACCGCCGCCTCCGTGCTGGTCTCCGCCGTCCCGGCGGAGCGGGCCGGCCAGGCGGGCGCCGTGTCGGAGACCTCCTACGAGCTCGGGGTGGGCCTCGGCGTCGCGCTCCTCGGCTCCGTCCACGCGGCGGCCTACTCCGCGCTGATGGCGGGTACGCCTCCCCACGCGGCCGAGTCCATCGGCGGGGCGAAGGAGTATGCGGAGCGGCTTCCGGCCGCCGAGAGCGCCGGGCTGATGGAGCGGGCGCGGGACGCCTTCGACAGCGCCCTGACCACGACCTCGTACGTGTCCATCGGCATCGCGAGCACGGTGCTGGTGCTCGTGGTGTGGATGATGCCGAAAGGCTTCAGAGCTTCCGGACCGGGCCACTAGGAATCGGCCGGCCGCGCGCTCAGCGCGCGCTCAGCACTTCTTGCCGTCCGCCGGCGCCTTGCCCTCCAGCAGGTACTGGTTGATCGCGGTGTCGACGCAGTCGCTGCCGCGGCCGTACGCCGTGTGGCCGTCGCCGTCGTACGTGAGCAGAACGCCGGAATCCAGCTGTGCGGCCAGCGCCTGCGCCCACTTGTACGGGGTCGCCGGGTCGCGCGTGGTACCGACCACCACGATCGGCGCGGCGCCCTTCGCGGTCAGCGCCTTCGCCGTGCCCGTGGCCTTCACCGGCCAGTACGCGCAGTTCAGCGAGGCCCAGGCCAGGCCCGTGCCGAAGACCGGGGAGGCCTTCTGGAAGGAGGGCAGGGCGGCCTCGACCGCCTCGGGGCCGCCGAAGGCCGGGGGTTGGTCGAGGCAGTTGACGGCCGCGTTCGCGTACATCAGATTGGCGTACTTGCCCTCCGGATCACGCTCGTAGTAGCTGTCGGCGAGGCTCAGCAGGGGCGCCCCGTCGCCGGTCATGGCGGCGGTGAGTGCCTCCCGCAGCTGCGGCCAGGCGCTTTCGTCGTAGAGCGCCGCGATCACCCCGGTCGTCGCGAGCGACTCGCCCAGCGGGCGTTCCGGTTCGCCGGTCGGCACCGGCTGCGCGTCGACCTTGCGGAAGAACTCCTTCAGCCGCGCCGCCACCGACGCGGGGCCGCCCGTTCCGAGCGGGCAGTCCGGCTGCGTCGCGCAGTCCTTGGCGAAGGACGTGAGAGCCGTCTCAAAACCCGCCGTCTGGTCGCGGTTCAGGTCGAGCGCCGAACGGGAGGGGTCCATCGCACCGTCCAGGACCAGCCGGCCGACCCGGCCGGGGAAGAGGTCCGCGTACGTCGCCCCCAGGAAGGTGCCGTACGAGGCGCCGACGTACGTCAGCTTCTCGTCGCCCAGCACCGCGCGCAGCACGTCCATGTCGCGGGCGGCGTCGACCGTGGAGACGTGCGGCAGGACCCGCTTCGAGCGGGCCTGGCAGCCTGCGGCGAACTCCCTGAAGGCGGCCACCAGCAGGGCCCGCTCACGCGGATCGTCCGGCGTCTGGTCCACCTGCGTGTACCGGTCCATGGCGGGACCGGAGAGGCACTGCACGGGGCTGCTGCGCTCCACGCCGCGCGGGTCGAAGGAGACCATGTCGTACTGGGCGCGGACGGGCGCGGGATAGCCGATGCCCGCGTATGCCTGGAGGTAGCCGATGCCGGAGCCGCCCGGGCCGCCCGGGTTGACGACGAGTGAGCCGAGCCGCTTGCCGGGGCCGGTGGCCTGGCGGCGGGCGACCGCGATGTCGACGTCCTGGCCGGATCCGGGGTCGGCGTAGTCCAGGGGCGCCTTCATGGTGGCGCACTGGAATCCGGGCACGCCGCAGTCGCGCCAGCTCAGCTTCTGCTCGTAGTACGGGCGCAGCGCGGCCGACTGGGCGGAGGGGTCGGCGGTCGGCGTCCCCGTGCCCCCGGCCGAGGCGGAGGACGCCGCGGCCCGCGGTCCTCCCGAACCGCCCGAGGTACACCCGGAGAGCAGCAGCCCTGCGGCGGCGATCACGGTCCCGGTGGTACGCAGCAGGCGACTGGTGTCCATCCTTGGAGCCTACGGCTTGGCGTGCCCGAGGTGATCCGGCGAACGCTCCCGGGCCGCCTGCTCCGGTACGCCGTCCCCCGCGCCCGCGGACCGTCCACCGCCGCGGGAGCGGGCCGCGGCAAGGCCCGGAGCCGTCCGGGTGGCCCGGAGCCGCCGCCCGTCGCTCGTACGGGTGAGGCCGTCAACCCGGCACCTCCCCCGCCGACGAGCCCGAAAGCCCCCCGGGCGCTGACACGGCCCGCGCAGCCAGCCCGGCGGGTGTGCCCGTCGGGTCAGCCCGCGCGCAGCGACATCGTCATCGCCTCGACCGCGAGGAGCGGGGCCACGTTCCGGTCGAGGGCGTCCCGGCAGGCGATGATCGCCTCGATCCGGCGCAGCGTCCGCTCGGGACCCGAGGCGCGGGCGATCCGGTCGAGGTCCGGCCGTATCTCCTCGTTCGCGATGGCCACGGACGAGCCGAGCTGGAGGGCGAGCACGTCCCGGTAGAAGCCCATGAGGTCGGTCAGCGCCAGGTCGAGGCTGTCTCGCTGGGTCCGCGTGCGGCGGCGTTTCTGCCGGTCCTCCAGGTCCTTCATCACGCCCGCAGTGCCGCGCGGCATCCGGCTCCCGGCCCCCGCACCGGCGCCGAGCGCGGCCCGCAGCTCCTCGGTCTCCTTGGTGTCGACCTCCTCCGCGACCTGCTTGGCATCCTCGGCGGCGGCGTCGACCAGCTCCTGCGCGGCCTTGAGGCAGCCGCCCACGTCGTCGACCCGCAGCGGGAGCTTCAGCACGGTGGCCCGGCGGGAGCGGGCGGCCTCGTCGGTGGCCAGTCGGCGGGCGCGGCCGATGTGCCCCTGGGTCGCCCGGGCGGCGGCGGCCGCCACGGCGGGCTCGATGCCGTCGCGCCGCACCAGGACCTCGGCGACGGCGTCGACGGGCGGGGTGCGCAGGGTCAGATGCCGGCAGCGGGACCGGATCGTGGGCAGCACGTCCTCCAGCGAAGGCGCACACAGCAACCAGACCGTCCGCGGAGCGGGCTCCTCCACGGCCTTGAGCAGCACATTGCCCGCCCCTTCCGTCAGCCGGTCGGCGTCCTCCAGGACGATGACCTGCCAGCGGCCGACCGCCGGGGAGAGCTGCGCGCGGCGGACCAGATCGCGGGTCTCCTTCACGCCGATGGACAGCAGATCGGTGCGGACGATCTCCACATCGGAGTGCGTGCCGACCAGGGAGGTGTGGCAGCCGTCGCAGAAGCCGCAGCCCGGCTCGCCGCCCAGGGCGCGGTCGGGGCTGGTGCACTGGAGGGCGGCCGCGAAGGCACGGGCGGCGGTGGAGCGCCCCGAGCCGGGGGGCCCGGTGAACAGCCAGGCATGGGTCATCTTCGACGAGGACGGCTCCACGGTCCCGTCCGCGACCGACGTGACCAGGGCGTCTGCGTCCCGGGCGGCGGCGGCCAGCTGCGTCTGGACACGCTCCTGTCCCACCAGGTCGTCCCATACGGGCATCCCGCCCACCGCCTTTCACTTTCCGTCCGTGCGTGGTCCCGCACGTGCCGTACGCATGTCCGTGGACGGGCCGTCTGCACGTCCACACGCCGACACGGCTGAACGCCGACACCTCTTCGCGCCCGCCTGTTCACAGTGTGGCGCGCGCCACTGACAATCCCGCCCATCGCGCCCGTGACCGCTCAGCGGCGGCGCGTCCCGCCCTCGTCGTCCTCGTCCCGGTGGCGGCCCAGCAGTTCGTCCGCCAGCGTCGGCAGGTCGTCCAACGGGGTCTCCTCGGCCCAGTCCGAGCGCCCCCGGCGCGGTCGGCCGTCCTCCCCGAGCACCGGGAGCTCCCGCGTCCGGTCGTTGCCGGCGTCCCGGAAGATGCCCGGAGGCACCCGGTCGGCCGGGCTTTCCTCGCTGCGCCGGGCCGTCGGCCGCGAGGCGGACGAGGCAGAGGGGGCGGCCGGTCCGGCCTTACGGCCGCCACGCGCGGGCGCTTCGGGAGAGCCGGCGGCCGCCCCGCCGGTCCGTCCCGAGGGGCCCGCGTCCGGCCGTACGGGCGGCAGGACCGCCGTGTCATGCGGGCCCGCCTCCGGCCGTACGGGCGGCAGCACCGCCGTCTCGTCGGTCGGGCGGGCGAGGGGCCCCGCCGGCCCCGCCGGATCCGTCTTCGGCACCGGAACCGTCTGCGTCACGTCATCGGGCCGGACGACCCGCTTGGCCATCGGCGTCTCGACCGTCAGCGCGTCGTCCGCGTGGGACGCCGGATGCGGGTCCTTCGTCATGCCCACCTTCGGGGCGGCAGCGGGCGGATCAACCGGTGGAGCAGCCGCTGCGGCGGCAGCCGCGGACGCCGCCGCAGCGGCCGCCGCGTTCGCCGCCTGCTCGGCCGCCTCGGCCGCCGCCAGCCGCCGCGCCTCCTCGGCCTTCAGCAGGGCCTCCTCGGCCCGACGCTGCTTCTCCAGCCGCCGCTCCTCGGCCTCGGCCCGCAGCCGGGCCTCCTCCTCGGCCTGCCGGCGCAACCGTTCCTGCTCCGCCGCGCGGGCCCTCTCCTCGGCCTCCGCACGCAGCCGCTCGGCCTCGGCCCGGGCGCGCGCTTCCTCCTCGGCGCGCAGCCGCTCCTCTTCCGCCTTGCGTGCGGCCTCCGCCTCGGCCTTGATCCGGGCTTCCTCGGCCTCGCGGGCCAGCCGTGCCGCTTCCTCGACCCGCAGCCGCTCCTCCTCCGCCTTGCGCGCCGCCTCTTCCTCGGCCCTGCGCCTGGCCTCCTCCTCGGCGCGGCGACGCGCCTCCGCCTGAGCCGCCACCTCGGCCTCGGAGAGCGGAAGCATCCGGTCCAGGCGGTGGCGTACGACGGTGCTCACCGATTCCGGATCCTGTCCCGCGTCGACCACCAGGTAGCGCCCGGGGTCGGACGCGGCAAGGGTCAGGAAACCGGCCCGCACCCGCTGGTGGAATTCCGCCGGCTCCGATTCCAGCCGGTCCGGCGCCTCCGTGAACCGCTCGCGCGCCGCCTCCGGCGAGACGTCGAGCAGTACGGTCAGATTCGGTACGAGTCCGTCCGTGGCCCAGCGCGAGATGCGGGCGATCTCGGTCGGCGAGAGATCGCGGCCGGCGCCCTGGTAGGCCACCGAGGAGTCGATGTACCGGTCGGTGATGACGACCGCACCGCGCTCCAGCGCCGGGCGGACCACCGTGTCCACGTGTTCGGCCCGGTCCGCGGCGTACAGCAGTGCCTCGGCGCGGTTCGACAGGCCCGCCGAGGAGATGTCGAGCAGGATCGAGCGCAGCCGCTTGCCCACCGGGGTGGCGCCCGGCTCGCGGGTGACCACGACCTCGTGGCCCTTGCCGCGTATCCAGTCGGCCAGCGCCTCCACCTGGGTGGACTTGCCGGCTCCGTCGCCGCCCTCCAGAGCGATGAAGAAACCGGTGGCGGAGGCCGCCTGCACCGGTTCCCCGCCGCGCAGCGCCTCGCGCAGGTCGCGTCGCAGGGGTACGCCGCCGCGGTCGTCGGTCTTGGCCAGCACGACGGCGGCCACCGGCAGCAGCAGAGCACCGACCAGCATCAGGGTGAAAGCGGCGCCGCCGTGGGCGAAGACCACCTCGCCGCCGGTCAGCCGGTGCGGTCCGATCACCGCGGCGAGGACGGGCGCGGCGAGGGCCCCTACGGCGATGGCCACCCGTACGACGGCCTGGAGGTGCAAGGTGAGCCGCGCCCGGCGGAACTCCTCGGTCTCCTGGTCCAGCAGGGTGTGCCCGGTGTTGGCCGCGACGCCCGCGGAGGTGCCCGCGAGCAGCGACACGAACAGCACGGTGGCCGTATCGGGGACGAGACCGGCCAGCAGCAGCGCCAGGCCCGTCACCGCTATGGCGAGGGCGAGCAGGCGGCGCCGCGACAGGGCGGGCAGCACCTTCCCGGCCTGGGTGGCGCGGATGCCGACGGCGGTGCCGCCGACCAGTACGAGGACGAACAGCGCGAAGGAGGCCGGCCCACCACCCAGGTCGAAGGCGTGCAGTACGGATACGGCGACGGCGCAGGACACCGCTCCGGCGACCGCGGCACTGGCCATGACCAGCACCGGGATGGCGCCCGTACGGCCCCTCTCGGCCCGGTCGCCCGCCTTCGGGGCGCGCAGGCCCTCCAGCGGCGAACGGGGCCGCGGGGTCTTCCCGCCGGGCAGGACCAGCGGCAGCAGCAGCGAGACCGACGCCGCGAAGAGGCCGGAGGCCACGTACGAGCCGAGGGCGGCCTGGTTCTCCGCGAACCAGTCCACGCCGAGGCCCAGGGCCTTGCCGACCAGGGTGGCGGCGAGCAGTACGGCCGCGGCGACGGGCAGCGCCGCGAAGGCCGTACGGAGGGTGAGGCGCCGCAGCGTGTCCAGATGGTCCGGAAGCGGCCGCACGGTCGCCCCCTCCGGCGGCGGCACGGGCAGCAGCGCGGGAGCGGCGCTGTCCTTGGCCAGGGTCCACAGCCGCTCGGCGGCTCCGGAGACGAAGACGGTGGCCAGCAGCGCGGTGAGCGCGTGGCCGGGGATCCAGTCGAGCCACAGCGGGGCGACGACGAAGAGCCCGAGCCGGACCCCGTCGGCGCCGATCATCGTCCAGCGGCGGTCGAGCTTGCCGCCGGGGCCGATGAGCGCCGCCAGTGGGCCCAGGAGGACCGCGCCGAACAGGAGGGTGGCGAGGATCCGGACCGCGAAGACGGTGGTGACGGCCAGGGCGGCGCCGCGGTAGCCGCTGCCGAGTCCCCCTTCCGCCACGGCTGCCTGAAGGGCCAGCAGGACCAGCACCAGCAGGGCGAGGGCATCACCGATGCCGCTCACCAGCTGGGCGCTCCACAGCCGGCGCAGGCGGGGAGTGCGCAGCAGGGCGCGCACCGCGCGCTCGCGCGAATCCGCGGCTAGGGCTTCGTCGTAGGTCGGGTTCCCTTGGCCGGTCACGACCGTCGGCTGCTCGGCTCGCGTCATCCGCCCAGCCTATCCGCTGCGCTTGGCGGGTGCGGAGGCCTGTGGACAACCCGGTCCGGGCCCGGCCCCCGCGGCCCGGCGTGGTCGGCACGTGCGGCGCCGTTGCGCGAGCGGCCCGGGCTGCGCCCGGCTTTCGGGGCTCCGCCCCGGAACCCCGCGCCTCAAACGCCGGCGGGGCTGGATTTGCGCTCCCCGCACCCGACGGGGCCGGGTGCGCCCCCGCGCCTCAAACGCCGGCGGGGCTGGATTTGCCCCGCCGACGCTCGATGGAACGGTTACTCGTCCGCCGGGGCCGTGGCCGCCTTCTTGGTCGCGGTCTTCTTGGCGGCCGTCTTCGCGGTCGTCTTCTTGGCCGCCATCGTCTTCTTCGCGGCAGCGGTCTTCGTCGCCGTCGCCTTCTTCGCCGGGGCCTTCTTCGCGGGTGCCTTCTTGGCCACCTTCTTGGCCGGGCTCTTCGCGCGCTTCTCCGCGAGCAGCTCGTAGCCCCGCTCCGGCGTGATCGTCTCGACGTCGTCGTCCCGCCGCAGCGTCGCGTTCGTCTCGCCGTCCGTCACGTACGGCCCGAAGCGGCCGTCCTTGACCACCACCGGCTTCTCGCTCACCGGGTCCGTGCCCAGTTCCTTCAGCGGCGGCTTGGCGGCCGCCCGCCCCCGCTGCTTGGGCTGCGCGTAGATCGCGAGCGCCTCGTCCAGCGTGATCGAGAAGAGCTGGTCCTCGGTCTCCAGCGAGCGCGAGTCCGTGCCCTTCTTCAGGTACGGGCCGTAGCGGCCGTTCTGGGCCGTGATCTCCACGCCCTCCGCGTCCACGCCGACCACGCGCGGCAGCGACATCAGCTTGAGCGCGTCGTCGAGCGTGACCGTGTCCAGGGACATCGACTTGAACAGCGAGGCGGTGCGCGGCTTCACCGCGTTCTTGCCCGTCTTCGGCGTGCCCTCGGGGAGGATCTCCGTCACATAGGGGCCGTAGCGGCCGTCCTTCGCGACGATCTCGTTCCCGCTGACCGGGTCCTTGCCGAGCGCGAATTCCCCGCTGGGCTTCGCGAACAGCTCCTCCGCGTACTCGACCGTCAGCTCGTCCGGAGCCATGTCGTCCGGTACGTCGGCCCGCTGGTGGCCTTCCGCGTCCTTCTCGCCCCGCTCCACGTACGGCCCGTAGCGGCCGACCCGCAGCACGATTCCCTCGCCGACGGGGAAGGAGGAGATCTCCCGGGCGTCGATGGCGCCGAGGTCCGTGACCAGCTCCTTCAGGCCGCCGAGGGCGTCGCCGTCCGCCGGCACGACCTCCGAGGCGTCCTCCGCGCCGAAGTAGAAGCGCTTCAGCCACGGCACGGACTGGGCCTCGCCGCGCGCGATGCGGTCGAGGTCGTCCTCCATCTTGGCGGTGAAGTCGTAGTCGACGAGCCGCCCGAAGTGGGTCTCCAGGAGGTTCACCACGGCGAACGACAGGAAGGACGGCACGAGCGCCGTGCCCTTCTTGAAGACGTATCCGCGGTCGAGGATGGTGCCGATGATCGACGCGTAGGTCGAGGGGCGGCCGATCTCGCGCTCTTCGAGCTCCTTGACCAGCGAGGCCTCGGTGTAGCGGGCCGGCGGCTTGGTGGAGTGCCCGTCCGCCGTGATCTCTTCGGCGGCGAGCGCGTCGCCCTCCGCGACCTGCGGCAGGCGCTTCTCGCGGTCGTCGAGCTCGGCGTTCGGGTCGTCCGCGCCCTCGACGTACGCCTTCATGAAGCCGTGGAAGGTGATCGTCTTGCCGGAGGCGGAGAATTCGGCGTCGCGTCCGTCGCTCGCCCGGCCGCCGATCTTCACGGTCACCGAGTTGCCGACCGCGTCCTTCATCTGGGAGGCGACGGTCCGCTTCCAGATGAGCTCGTACAGGCGGAACTGGTCGCCGGTGAGACCCGTCTCGGCCGGCGTGCGGAAACGATCACCCGAAGGCCGGATCGCCTCGTGCGCCTCCTGCGCGTTCTTGACCTTGCCCGCGTAGACGCGGGGCTTCTCGGGCAGGTAGTCGGCCCCGTACAGCTGCGTGACCTGCGCCCGCGCCGCCGTGACGGCGGTCTCGGACAGGGTCGTGGAGTCCGTACGCATGTAGGTGATGAAGCCGTTCTCGTACAGCTTCTGGGCCACCTGCATCGTCGCCTTCGCACCGAAGCCCAGCTTGCGCGAGGCCTCCTGCTGGAGCGTCGTCGTACGGAACGGGGCGTACGGGGAGCGGCGGTACGGCTTGGACTCGACCGACCGGACGGCGAACGAGGCGCCTTCCAGAGCGGCGGCCAGGGCCCGGGCGTTCGCCTCGTCGAGGTGCAGCACCTCGCTCTTGAGCTGCCCGGTCGAGCCGAAGTCGCGGCCCTGCGCGACGCGCTTGCCGTCCACCGCGTTCAGACGGGCGACCAGCGTCGAGGGGTCGGAGGCGTCACCGGTGCGGCCGGTGGAGAAGGTTCCGGTCAGGTCCCAGTACTCGGCGGAACGGAAGGCGATGCGCTCGCGCTCCCGCTCGACGACGAGGCGGGTGGCCACCGACTGGACGCGGCCGGCCGACAGCCGCGGCATGACCTTCTTCCACAGGACCGGCGAGACCTCGTAGCCGTAGAGACGGTCGAGGATGCGGCGCGTCTCCTGGGCGTCGACCATGCGCTGGTTCAGCTCGCGCGGGTTGGCGACGGCGTCGCGGATCGCGTCCTTGGTGATCTCGTGGAAGACCATCCGGTGGACGGGGACCTTGGGCTTGAGGACTTCCTGCAGGTGCCACGCGATGGCTTCGCCCTCGCGGTCCTCATCGGTGGCGAGGAAGAGTTCGTCAGACTCGGCCAGCAGCTCCTTGAGCTTCCTGACCTGAGCCTTCTTGTCGGCGTTGACGACGTAGATCGGCTGGAAGTCGTGCTCGACGTCCACGCCGAGGCGGCGGACCTCGCCGGTGTACTTGTCGGGAACCTCGGCCGCGCCGTTCGGGAGGTCGCGGATGTGCCCGACGCTCGCCTCGACGACGTATCCGGGGCCGAGGTAGCCCTTGATCGTCTTCGCCTTGGCAGGGGACTCGACGATGACGAGTCGGCGGCCGCCCTTTGCGGTCTCGCTAGTCGGGGACAACTTGGCTCTTCTCTCCGGTCGGCACACGGTCGCGGTACGGCGACGCTGCGGAGTGTGACGGTACAACCCGCACCCGTGTCAAACGGCACAAGCCCGCAACGGCCACTCGAACGGTAACCCGACAAGCGCGGTTTCTGCCGCCCGGATACCCCGCCGGACCCTTCCCGATCACCGCCTGGAGCGCTCCCGGGGCCGTTCGGCCCCGACCGCGTGCCCTTCGACACACCGCGACCGGTGGCCGGATCCGCGCCGGTTCCCGGCTGCGCCTCAGAGCCTCGCGGCGGCCCGGATCGCGGGGGCGCGCGAGCCGCCGGCGGCGCCCGGCGCGAGCGGTACGGCCACGAGGTGGCGCACTCCTCCGGCCACCGGCGCGCGGCGCCGGGCGCGCGCCCCCGTGCGGAGCGGCGGAGCGGCTCCGAACAGCAGGGACACCGTAACCGCGAAGATCGCCGGACCGGTGTCCATGCCGCTCCCCCCTTGCCCCCGAGTCGTTCGGAGCCGCTCGTGGAGCCGCTCCCGGGATCCCCGGATTCCCGTGAACCGCTCCTGACACGAGCCTGCCAGCGGAGGGCGTACGGCGGGCGAACCGCGCGTTACATCACCGGGTCGACCGCGCCCGCGGCGGGCGGGGTCTCAGTCCCGTACCGGCTCCAGGAAACCCTGCTCGACCAGCATCCGGATGGCCTCGGGAGTCCGGTCCCGCAGGACGACCGGATCTTCCTGGACGAGCTGCGCGATCGCGTCCAGGATCCGGCCCGCGCTCAGTGAGCCGTCACACACTCCGGCGAAGCCCGCTCCGACCGTGTCGACCTTGGTGGCGCGCCGCATCCCGCGGTTCTGCCGGAGCACGACGTGCTCGGGATCCTCCGCTCCCGGCGCGCCGACCTGCTCCTGGACCACTTCCGCGGCGAGTACGAAGCGGGCCGCCAGGAGGGCCGCGTCGTCGTGCTCCCGCAAGTAATCCTGCCGGGCGAAATGAGCCAGTACGGTTTCGCCGAGCGGCTGCTCCACCGAGTGCGGCCACTCCTCGACCACGATCGAGGGCTCCGCCGCGTCCGTCCGGCGCAAGGTGATCCAGCCGAAGCCGACCGCCTTGGTCTTGCGGGCCTCGAACTCGTCCAGCCACTCCTCGTACCGCCGGGCGTACTCGGCGGGGTCGGTCCGGTGGTCGCCCGCATCGCGCAGCCAGAGCTCCGCGTACTGCGTCACGTCCTGCACATCACGCTGCACGATCCACGCATCGCAGCCGCGCGGCACCCAGGAGCGGAGCCGGTCGTGCCAGTCCTCGCCCTCCACGTGCTGCCAGTTGCCGAGGAACTGCGCGTAACCGCCCGGATTGAGCCGCGCGCCGGCCTCCTGGACCAGGCTCCGGCACAGGTCGTCGCCGCCCATCCCGCCGTCCCGGTAGGTGAGGCGGGCGCCGGGGGAGATCACGAAGGGGGGATTCGACACGATCAGGTCGTACGTCGCGTCGCCGACCGGCTCGAAGAGCGACCCGGCGAGCAGTTGGGCCTCCGGAGCGCCGGACAGCGCCAGCGTCAGCCGGGTGAATTCCAGCGCCCTCGGGTTGACGTCGGTGGCGGTGACCCGGGTGGCGTGCTGGGCGGCGTGCAGCGCCTGGATGCCCGAGCCGGTACCGAGGTCGAGGGCGGTTGCGACCGGGATGCGGACGGTGATCCCGGCCAGGGTGGTGGAGGCTCCGCCCACGCCGAGGACGACGCCCTCCTCGCGGCTACCGATCCCGCCGGCCCCGCCGACGGCGCAGCCGAGGTCCGAGACGATGAACCAGTCCTCGCCGTCCGGGCCGCCGTACGGGCGCACGTCGACGGTGGCGTGCACCTCGTCGCCCTCGGAGCGCAGCCAGCCGTCCGCGAGGGCGAGCTCGACGGGCAGGGCGTCGCGGGCCTGCGCGTACGGCACGGGCCGCTGGAGCAGGAACAGCCGGACCAGGCTCGCGAGCGGCCCGTCGCCGCGGGTGGCGCGCAGCGCGGGGACGGTTTCGCTGCGGGCGAGCGCGGCGTAGGCGGGGGCACCGAGCAGGTCGAGCAGCCCGTCGGCGGTGAAGCCGGCGGCGAGCAGGGCACTGCGGAGCTCGGCGGTGTGGTCGGGCGAGGGAAGGCTGGTGGTACTCACCGGTCCATTGTGTCCGCTGGGACCGGGAAACCGTGCGCCGCGCGGACGTCGGCGTGGGCAACGGCACGAGACGGCCGCCGGTCCCGCGCGGGCAACGGCACCCGCGGCCGCCGGGGACACGGACGGCCACCGCGCCGGCACGCGAAAAGGGCGGCCGCGGCCCCTTCCGGGACCCCGGCCACCCTGGTCGCCGCGCCGCGCCGGCGAGGCGGCGTCCGGCCTCAGCCCACCGCGTCGTCAGCCACCACGTCCCGTCGTCAGCCGGCCGCTGTCGGCATGGTGACCTGGCAGCCCTTCTGCTTGTTCATCGCCTTGTCCAGACCACCGGCGTTGAGCTGCGCGAGGGCGTCCTTGCCGCCCTTGGTGGCCTCTTCGAGACCGCCCGCCAGTTCCTTGAGGCCCGCGGCGAACTTGGTCTGGTCCTTGGGGTCGAGGGCGTCCATCTTCGCCTTCAGGTCGGCGTAGCCCTTGGAGGTCTCGTCGAAGCCCTTGACCGCCGCGTCCTGGGTCGCCTGCCCGTTCTTGACCGGCGGGACTCCCGCCTCCCGCAGGGCCGTGCCCATCTTCTTGTACGACTCGGACATGGTCCCGAATGCCGCAGAATCGGTCTTCTGCACTTCCTCGGGCTTGCTGCTCTCCGTCGCCACCCGCTTGATCTCCGCGTTGGCCGCCTCGATCTTGTTGAGTTCGGGCTGCCACTGGTCGCAGACCTGCTTGGCCCAGGCGTCGGCCTTCTTGTCGCCGTCGTCCCCGCCGCAGCCGGACAGGACGAGCACCAGTACCGCACCGCCTGACATTGCGGCCGCAAGCTTCTTGTTCACCGGATTGGTCCCTTCGAAGGCTCTCGGCCCGGAAGATACACGCCTGCCGTCGGGCGGGACACAAAGGCGGACAGACGGCGCGTCGGTACGCGCCGCCTGTCCGCCGTTCGGGCGTAGGGCCGGCCTGCCCGGGCTCTGCCCGTCCCCCGGCCGGCCCCGGGTCAGGAGACCGTCGCCGGACCGGCCGACTTGGCAACCCGCTCGGCGGCTCCGCCCGCGGGCTCGTCGCCGACCGCGATGCCGCGGCGCTTGGAGACGTACACCGCACCGACGATGACACTGATCGCCAGGACCGCGATGATCCCGCGCACCAGGGGGCTGGTGTCGTCGCCGTAGCTGAACTGCACGACCGCCGGGGCGATCAGCAGCGCCACCAGGTTCATGACCTTGAGCAGCGGGTTGATCGCGGGACCGGCGGTGTCCTTGAACGGGTCCCCGACCGTGTCGCCGATGACGACCGCGGCATGGGCCTCACTGCCCTTGCCGCCGTGGTGGCCGTCCTCGACGAGCTTCTTCGCGTTGTCCCACGCGCCACCGGAGTTGGCGAGGAAGACGGCCATCAGCGTGCCGGTGCCGATGGCGCCGGCCAGGAAGGAGCCGAGCGCGCCGACGCCGAGGGAGAAGCCCACGGCGATCGGGGTGAGTACGGCGAGCAGGCCGGGCGTGGCGAGCTCGCGCAGCGCGTCCTTGGTGCAGATGTCGACCACCCGCCCGTACTCGGGCTTCTCGGTGTAGTCCATGATCCCGGGGTGCTCGCGGAACTGGCGGCGCACCTCGTAGACCACGGCGCCCGCGGAGCGGGAGACCGCGTTGATCGCGAGGCCGGAGAACAGGAAGACGACCGCCGCGCCGAGGATGAGCCCGACGAGGTTGTTGGGCTGGGCGATGTCCAGGCTGAGGTTCATCTCCCCGGCCTTGGCCCCGACCTCCCTGACCGCGTTGGCGATGGCGTCGTTGTACGAGCCGAAGAGTGCGGCCGCGGCGAGCACGGCCGTGGCGATGGCGATGCCCTTGGTGATGGCCTTGGTCGTGTTGCCCACGGCGTCCAGGTCGGTCAGCACCTGCGCGCCGGCGCCCTGCACGTCACCGGACATCTCGGCGATGCCCTGGGCGTTGTCGGAGACGGGTCCGAAGGTGTCCATGGCGACGATCACGCCGACGGTGGTGAGCAGGCCGGTGCCGGCCAGGGCCACCGCGAAGAGGGCCAGCATGATCGACGCACCACCGAGCAGGAACGCCCCGTAGACGCCGAGGCCGATGAGCAGCGCCGTGTAGACGGCGGACTCCAGGCCGACGGAGATGCCGGCGAGGACGACGGTGGCCGCGCCGGTCAGCGACGACTTGCCGATGTCCCGGACGGGACGGCGGTTGGTCTCGGTGAAGTAGCCGGTCAGCTGCTGGATGAGGGCCGCGAGCACGATGCCGATGGCGACGGCGACGACGGCCAGGACCCGCGGGTCGCCGGGGTGGGCCAGGATCGCGGCGTCCTCGACGCCGACGAGCTCCGCGTAGGTGCCCGGCAGGTAGGCGTACACCGCGATCCCGACGAGCACCAGGGAGGTGACGGCGGAGATGAAGAAGCCGCGGTTGATGGCGGTCATGCCGCTGCGGTCGGAGCGGCGCGGGGAGACCGCGAAGATTCCGATCATGGCGGTGACGACGCCGATCGCGGGCACGATCAGCGGGAAGGCGAGGCCCAGGTCGCCGAAGGCGGCCTTGCCGAGGATGAGCGCGGCCACCAGGGTGACGGCGTACGACTCGAAGAGGTCGGCCGCCATTCCGGCGCAGTCGCCGACGTTGTCGCCCACATTGTCGGCGATGGTCGCGGCATTGCGCGGATCGTCCTCCGGAATGCCCTGCTCGACCTTGCCGACCAGGTCGGCGCCGACGTCGGCGGCCTTGGTGAAGATGCCGCCGCCGACACGCATGAACATCGCGATCAGCGCGGCACCGAGGCCGAAGCCCTCCAGGACCTTGGGGGCGTCGGCCGCGTAGACCAGCACGACGCAGGAGGCGCCGAGGAGGCCGAGGCCGACGGTGAACATGCCGACCACGCCGCCCGTACGGAAGGCGATCTTCATCGCCTTGTGGGAGACCTCGGTCAGGTCCTTGGCGGGCTCGCCCTCGGCGGGGGTGGCCTCGCGCGCGGCGGCGGCGACGCGGACGTTGGCGCGGACCGCGAGACGCATGCCGATGTAACCGGTGGCCGCCGAGAAGAGGGCGCCCACGAGGAAGAAGGCGGAACGTCCCGCCCGCTGGGACCAGGTGTCGGCGGGCAGCAGGAACAGCAGGAAGAACACCACGACGGCGAAGATGGCGAGGGTGCGCATCTGCCGGCCGAGGTAGGCGTTGGCGCCTTCCTGCACGGCGGCGGCGATCTTCTTCATGCTGTCGGTTCCCTCGCCGGCGGCGAGGACCTGGCGGACCAGGATCTGCGCGACGACGAGTGCGGCGAGTGCCACGGCCGCGATGATGATCACGATGAGCCGATTGTCATCAGTGAGTACTGCGGCTGCCAGATCAGTGGTGCGATCCGGCGCGATAGGGGTGAAGAGCCCCGTCATTCGTCCTCCTTGACGCGATGAGCTCAAGATGTGGACGGATTGTAGGGAGCGGATCCTGATCAAAACAGTGCGCAGGAAACGGAATTGGCTTGCACTTGCTCCTCAGCAATAGATCGCGTCACTCCATTACCCTCGAAATGAGTAATGGGACAAAGGCGTTGACGCGTGATCGGTGATCAGCAAACCGGCCGTGAGGCTGCCGGGGAGCGAACCGCGAGGCGGTGCGGATATTGCCGCGAGACATGGAAAAGGCCCTGCTCAGCAGGGCCTTGATAAAGATCGGAAGATACGATGTCCCGGTCGCGCGGCGGCTCGGCGTGCGCCGGACCGGACGGGCGCCGGTGCGAACCGGGCCGGTGGCGGCGCACGCGAACCGGGCGGGAGCGGGCCGGGCCGGTGGCGGCGCACGCGAACCGGGCGGGAGCGTGCCGGGCCGGTGGCGGCGCACGCGAACCGGGCGGGAGCGGGCCGGGGACGAAGCCCGGGCGCTGCCCGGGGGGTCTCACACGGCCGGGGGGCCCTGGCGGAGCTCGGCCGTCCCGAGGACGGGCCAGCTCATCCGGATGGTCCCGCCCCCTTCGCCCGTGGTCACCTCGACGTCGTCGACGAGCCCGCTGATCACGGCGAGGCCCATCTCGTCCTCCCCTTCGATATCGGGGTCGAGGACGGCCGTGATGCCGGGTACGGCGTCACCCGGGCTGCCGGCCGGTCCGGGAACCTCGTCGCCGACCTCGATGGAGAACACCTTCTCCTCCTCGGTCAGCACGACCCGGACGGGCGCGGCCAATCCGTTGCTGCGGTGGAGTCCGACGGCGCGCGAACAGGCCTCGCCCACGGCGAGGCGGACCTCGTCGAGGACGGCTTCCTCCACGCCGGCCCTGCGCGCCACGGCGGCCGCGACCAGGCGGGCCGTCCTGACGTGTTCGGGCTGGGCGCTGAAGCGCAGTTCAACGGTGGCCATGCGCGTCCCCCTCGGACTACGGGCGTGCCTTGACAGGGGTACGGGCCACCCTCGGCCCGGTACCCCCGTTCTCCTCGTCGGCTCCTTGCCGCAGGAGCCGTCAGTCGGTGGCGTTGACGGCGTCTTCCACAGTGGTGTGGATCGGGAACACCTTGGTCAGACCGGTGATGCGGAAGATCTTCAGGATCCGCTCCTGATTGCACACCAGGCGCAGCGAACCCTCGTGCGCGCGGACGCGCTTGAGGCCTCCCACGAGCACACCAAGTCCGGTGGAGTCGAGGAAGTCCACTCGCTCCATGTCGACAACCAAGTGGTAGCTGCCGTCGTTCACCAACTCGACCAACTGCTCGCGCAGCTTGGGCGCGGTATACACATCAATCTCGCCACCGACCTCTACGACCGTGCGGTCGCCGACAGTGCGAGTCGACAGGGACAGGTCCACGGATCCTCCAGCACCTTGCTATCGAGCGGCGCCCCCCAGGGGCCTCCCCACCCGAGGGTTGGGGAGGGATTGGCTGCCGCGATGGCATTCAATCACTTACCGGCAGGCGCGCACGACGCCTTCGGACCATTGTCCCGCACGCCAGTGACACACTCGGTTCCAATGGCCAATACTCACCGTCCCGGTCGGCTCACGCCACCCGCGGACGCCAGAGCCACCCCCGGCACGGTCCTGGACCGGCTGTCACGGGGGCCTTCGCGAGCTGCTCGCATCACTCATACGGAGCACTTGCCCCCTCGGACGGGGCGTCATGCAGTCTGGCCGGACCGCATCCGAACGGATGTCGTGGCCGCCATCCAGGCCGCGGGAATCGAACATCCGTGGGAACATCAGGCAGCGGCCGCCGAGCACGCCCTGGACGGCGAATCCGTGGTCGTCGCCACCGGCACCGCGTCGGGCAAGTCGCTGGCGTATCTGGCACCCGTCCTGTCCGCCCTCGCCGACGGGGCCGAGGCCCCGAACGGAAGGGGCGCGACGGCCCTGTACCTCGCCCCCACCAAAGCCCTGGCGGCCGACCAGCGGCGCGCCGTACGGGAACTGGCCGCCCCGCTCGGCAACGCGGTACGGCCCGCGGTCTACGACGGCGACACGCCGGTCGAGGAACGCGAATGGGTCCGCCAGTACGCCAATTACGTCCTGACCAACCCGGACATGCTGCACCGCGGGATCCTTCCGGCCCACCCGCGCTGGGCCTCCTTCCTGCGCGCCCTGCGCTACGTCGTGATCGATGAGTGCCACTCCTACCGCGGGGTCTTCGGCTCCCACGTGGCGCAGGTCCTGCGCCGGCTACGCCGGCTGTGCGCCCGCTACGGCTCCGAACCGGTCTTCCTGCTGGCCTCCGCCACCGCGAGCGACCCGGCGGCCGCCGCGTCCCGGCTGACGGGGCTCGCCGTGACGGAGATCACCGACGACGCCTCCCCGCGCGGCCAGGTGGTCTTCGCCCTGTGGGAGCCGCCGCTCCTCACGGACCTGCGGGGCGAGCGGGGCGCTCCGGTACGCCGCACCGCCACGGCGGAGACCGCCGACCTGCTCACGGACCTCGTCGTCCAGGGAGTCCGTACGGTCGCCTTCGTCCGCTCCCGGCGGGGCGCCGAGCTGATCGCGCTGATCTCGCAGGAACGGCTGTCCGAGGTCGACCGGTCCCTGGCCCGGCGGGTCGCGGCCTACCGGGGCGGCTACCTGCCCGAGGAGCGGCGGGCCCTGGAGCGGGCCCTGCACTCCGGTGAGCTGCTGGGGCTGGCCGCCACGACCGCCCTGGAGCTGGGTGTGGACGTCTCCGGGCTCGACGCCGTCCTGATCACCGGCTACCCGGGCACCAGGGCCTCCCTGTGGCAGCAGGCGGGCCGCGCCGGCCGGGCGGGGCAGGGCGCCCTGGCCGTGCTGGTCGCCCGGGACGACCCGCTGGACACCTACCTCGTCCACCACCCGCAGGCGCTGTTCCAGCAGCCGGTGGAGGCCACCGTGCTGGACCCGGACAACCCGTACGTCCTGGCCCCCCACCTGTGCGCGGCGGCGGCGGAGCTGCCGCTGACGGAGCCCGACCTGGCGCTGTTCGGCCCGGCCACCGAGGAACTCCTCCCCCAGCTGGAAGCGGCGAAGCTGCTGCGCCGCCGGGCGACGGCCTGGCACTGGACCCGCCGGGAGCGGGCCTGCGACCTGACCGACATCCGGGGCGGCGGTGGCCGCCCGGTGCAGATCGTCGAGTCCGAGACCGGCCGGCTGCTGGGCACGGTCGACGAGTCGGCCGCCCACTCCACCGTCCACGACGGAGCCGTCCACCTCCACCAGGGGCGCACCTACCTGGTGGAGCGCCTGGACCTGGACGATCCGCACGGACCGGTGGCCCTGGTGGAGGAGGCCAGCCCGCCCTTCTCCACCACAGCCCGCGACGTCACTTCCATCTCCGTCCTGGAGACCGACACCGAGATCCCCTGGGGCCGTGGCCGGCTCTGCTACGGCTCCGTAGAGGTGACCAACCAGGTCGTCTCCTACCTACGGCGCAAACTGATCACCGGCGAGGTCCTCGGCGAGGCCAAGCTGGACCTGCCGCCGCGCGTCCTGCGCACCCGGGCCGTGTGGTGGACGGTCACGGAGGAGCAGCTCGACGAGGCCCGGATCAGCCCGGAGATCCTCGGCGGGGCCCTGCACGCCGCCGAGCACGCCTCCATCGGCCTGCTGCCACTGTTCGCCACCTGCGACCGCTGGGACATCGGCGGCGTATCCGTGCCCCTGCATCCCGACACCCTCCTCCCCACGGTCTTCGTCTACGACGGCCACCCCGGCGGCGCCGGCTTCGCGGAGCGGGCCTTCCAGACGGCCCGGGTCTGGCTGAGCGCCACCCGGGACGCCATCGCCTCCTGCGAGTGCGAGGCCGGCTGCCCCTCCTGCATCCAGTCGCCCAAATGCGGCAACGGCAACGACCCCCTCCACAAGCGCGGCGCCATCCGCCTCCTCACCCGCCTCCTGTCCGAAGCGCCGCCCGCCCCGGCCGCTGCGGCGGCACCGGACACTCCGGAACCCCCGGGCAGCTCTGGACACTCCCCGCCCCGGCCGTGACCGCGGCGGTTCCCGGCGGGGGCGGTGCCTCGCGGGGTGGGCCCGCACGGGCCCGGATCCCCGGGCTGAAGGGCCCCGTAGCGGCGCGGGCCGTCACCTGCGCCACCTCCCCGTCCAGGCGGCAGGAGGTCAGTTCCGCGGCCTGAGCGCGGACCACCCGCAGGGCCGCCGCGCAGGCGGCCTCCGGGCCGTGCGCCCAGGTCGCGGCGGCGGCGAGGGCCGCCAGGTCGGCGGCGGCCGCCGCCCGGTGGCGGGCCACCACGGCCTGACCGAGCAGGAGCACTCCGCCGAAGACCGCCCCCAGCACCGTGGCCACGAGCGCGGCCCACACCGTGGCCGAGCCCCGGTCCCGGCTCACGGCGGCGGCCCCACGCTGTCCTCGGCGAGGGCCACCGCCTGCGCGCCCAGCCGTACGGGTAGCCCCTGCGGCCCAGGCGCCGGGGCCGCCACCCGGACCCGCCACAGGTCGCCCATCCGCTCCACCTCCACCTCGGCCCCCGGCGGCGCGGCCTCCCGGGCCGCCGCCACGGCGACCTCCGACGGCTCGGAGCGGGCAGCCGCCCGCGCACCGGCCCGGGCCGCGTCCACACACCGGATCTGCGCCGCCGCCGCCATCAGCGCCCACACCAGCAGCGCCGCGAACAACACGAGCGCCGGGATGACCAGGGCGGCCTCCGCCGTCACATATCCGCGGTCGCCCCTTTCGCGCGGCTTTCCCTCAGAACGGCACATCGAGCGCCTTCCCGATGGTCGACTGCAGCGCCGTGGCCACCACTTCGCTCGTCACGACCTTGTACAGAACGGCCGCGAACGCACAGGCCGCGATCGTGCCCATGGCGTATTCCGAAGTGGACATCCCCGCGTCCCTCTCACGGACGCTCAGCGCGGACCGCACACGAAACCAGATGATCCTCATGGCAACCTCCTTGATTTTTTGTTCTTGAAGTGATTTCAGGTGTTCGAGAGAAGACCGGAAGCCATCCCGATCACCACCGGGGCAACCCCGATCGCGAGAAATGCCGGGAGGAAACACAGCCCCACCGGCGCGGTGACGAGCACCGCCGCCCGCTGCGCCCGGGCGGTCGCCCGCCGGCTCCGGTCCGCCCGGAGGGCCGATGCGAGCCGGGAGACCGGTTCCGCGGCCGGCGAACCCGTCCGGGCGGCGCGCTCCAGGCATTCCGCGAGCGTCCGGGCACCCGGTATCTCCGCCAACCTCCCCCACGCGGCCCCCGGTTCGCCGCCGAGCCGCAGCTCCGCCCCTGCCAGCGCCAGCCGCTCCCCCACGGGCCCGCCGAGCGACTCGCCCACCGCTTCCGCCGCCTCCACCGGCCCCGCTCCGGCCGCCAGGCACGCGGCCAGCAGATCCGCCGCGAAGGGGAGCTGGCTCTCGGCCTCCCGCAGGTCCACCGCGGCCGGCGGGCGCGCTCTGCTCTGCCAGCGCCGCACCCCGAACGCCGCGGCGCATCCGGCCGCCACGCCGGCCACCCCGCCGATCAGCACCCAGCCCGCCAGCGCCGCCCCGGCCGGCCAGGCCCAGCCCGCCGTCAGCCCTCGTATCCGGGAGCCCCGCAGGGACCGTCTGGGCTGTGGCCGTGCCGCCAGCAGGGCCGCGACCCTGCGCCTGGACGCCCGGGCCCGGACCCGCTCCGCGACACCCGATGCGATGCAGAGCACCGCCGCCGCGAGGCACAGCGCGATCCCCAACCTGTGGACGGTGAAGGCGCCCATCACCGTTCCCCCGTCCGTACGATCCGTCGGCACCACAGCACCCCGAGTGCCTCCAGCACCCCGCCCGCCAGCAGGCAGCCCCAGCCCACCGGGGTGTGCAGCAGCACCCGCAGCGGATCGGCGCCCAGCCCGGAGCCGATCAACAAGCCCACCAGCGGCAGCAGGGCCAGCACCACCGCCGTCGATCTGGCCCCGGCCAGCTGGGCCCGCATGGACTCCTGCCGGTCCCGGTCGGACCGCAGGGCCCCCTCCAGCCGGTCCAGTCCGGCGGCCAGGCCCGCACCGCCGTCCACCGACACCCGCCAGCAGGCAGCCATCGCGGCCAGCCCTTCCGCTCCGGGCTCGCCCGCCGCCTGCCGCAGCGCCCCGGGCACATCCCCGCCGAACGCCGCGGCGGCCAGCACCCCCGCCTGCGCCGCACCCGGACCGCCCGGGCCGGAGACGGTCCTGCGCATCGCCGCGGTCAAGGCCTGCCCCGGCTGCGCCCCGGCCCTCAGCTCCCCCACCACCGCGCCGCACAGCGCGACCACCTCCGCTGCCCGCGCCACCCGGGCCCGCTCCCGGTCCCGGCCCCGCAACCACCGCCGTACCAGCGGCACCGCCGCCGCCCCCACCGCCAGCGGGATGAACGACCCGCCCAGCAGAGCGACCGCCAGCCCGGCGCCCAGGCAGGCCCACTCCCGCCACCGCGCCGCCCGTACCCGAACGGCGATCACCAGCCTCTCCCAGCGCACCGGCCCGCGCGGGACCACGGGCCCGCCGCCCGCCAGCACCATCCGGGCCCGCCGGGACACCCGGTCGCCACCGGCCAGCACCCAAGCCGCCGCCCCTGCGCACAACACCCCGGCGAAGACCGGCAGGGGCAGCACCGTCCCGGCGCTCATCGGGCACCCCGCAACAGCGGGCGGAGCCGCTCCCAGCCCCGCTCCCGTACGAAACCCCGCGCGGCCCAGCGCAGCGCCGGCACGGTGACCACCAGCCCGGCGGGGTCCCGCTCCAGCACATGGACCTCCGCGACCCGGCGCCTCCCTTCCCGGTCCCGGACCAGGTGGACCACCAGGGTCAGCGCGGCCGCCAACTGGCTGTGCAGGGCGGCCCGGTCAAGCCCCGCGGCGGTCCCGAGCGCCTCCAGCCGGGCCGGGACATGGGCGGCGGCGTTCGCGTGGACCGTGCCGCAACCCCCCTCGTGTCCGGTGTTGAGTGCCGCGAGGAGATCCGCCACTTCCGGGCCTCGCACCTCGCCGACCACCAGCCGGTCGGGGCGCATCCGCAACGCCTGGCGGACCAGATCGGCCAGAGTGACGAGGCCCGCACCCTCCTGATTGGCCGGCCGGGTCTCCAGCCGCACCACATGGGGATGGTCGGGGCGCAGTTCGGCGGAATCCTCGGCCAGCACGATCCGCTCACCGGGTCCGACCAGCCCCAGCAGCGCGCTGAGCAGAGTGGTCTTGCCCGTCCCCGTCCCGCCCGAGACGAGGAACGACAGCCGGGCCTCGACCATCTCCCGGAGCAGCCGCTGCCCGCCGGGCGGCAGTGTGCCCACCGCCACCAGTTCCTCCAGCGTGAACGCCCTCGGGCGCACCACCCGCAGCGACAGGCAGGCGGAGCCCACCGCCACGGGAGGCAGCACGGCATGCAGCCGGGTCCCGTCCGGCATCCGGGCGTCCACCCAGGGCCGGGCGTCGTCCAGCCGCCGGCCCGCGACGGCCGCCAGCCGTTGGGCGAGCCTGCGCACGGCCGCGGCGTCGGGGAAGGTCACCCCCGTGAGCTCCAGCCCTCCACCCCGGTCCACCCACACCCGGTCGGGAGCCGCGACCAGCACGTCGGTGACCTCGGGGTCGGCCATCAGCGCCTCCAGCGGTCCCGCGCCCACCAGCTCGGAGCGCAGCTCGGCCGCCACCCCCAGCACTTCCGCGTCCCCGAGCAGCCGGCCCTGGGCCCGCAATGCCGCCGCCACCCGGGCCGGGGTCGGCTCTGCCCCGCTCTCGGCGAGCCGCTGGCGCACCGCGTCCAGCAGGACCGCGCTCATGCCGCCACCCCCTGGGCGGAGCCGAGTGCCCGCTGCCAGAAGCCGTCGCAGAACCGGGCCAGGGAGCCCCTGCCCTGCGCTCCAGGTGGTTCCCCCTCGGCCACCCGCCCGGGGAGCCCCACCTCGACCGGTACCTCACCGGCCAGCGGCGCCCCCAGCAGCCCGGCCACGGCCTGTGGATCCAGGCCTCCGGCGGAGCGGCCCCGTACGACGACACGCACGTCCCGAGCCACCATCCGCACCCCGGCCGCCACCCGGCCCGCCGCGGCCACCGCCCGCACCTCATCCGGCACCACCATCAGCACCAGGTCCAGCTGGGCCAGGACCTCGGCCACGGCTTCGTCGACCCGCCGGGGCAGGTCGACCACGACTACCCCGCCACGGCGGCGCGCGGCGGCCACCACCGACCGCATCGCGGCGGGCGGCACCACCACCCGGTCGCCGCGGTCCCAGCTGAGCACCCGCAGGGCGTGGAGCTCGGGCAGCGATTCCTCCAGGGCGCCGGCGCCGACCCGCCCCCGGGAGCCCGCGAAGTCGGGCCAGCGCAGTCCCTGCGCGGCCTCGCCGCCGAGCAGCACATCCATGCCCCCGCCCAGCGGATCGCCGTCGATGAGGATGGTGCGCTCCCCGGCGCGGGCGGCCCGGACGGCCAGCGCGCAAGCCAGCGTGGAGGCTCCCGCTCCGCCGCTGCCGCCGATCACCCCGACGGCGAGAGCGGGGCGCCCGGCTCCTTCCACCACATCGGCGATGCGGTCCACGAGGGTTGCCTCGGCGTCGGGGAGCCGCAGCACCTCCTCCGCGCCGATCTCCACCGCCCGCTGCCATACGAGCGGGTCGTCCAGCTCTCGCCCGACGAGGAACACCCCGTCCCGGCGAGGCACCGCCCAGCGGACCCGCCGGGCGGCGTCGTCCCCGACCAGGACCAGCGGCGCCGAGTCCCATCCGACGCCCCCGTCCCGGTCGGCGCCCCCGGCGCTTCCGAGGCTTTCCACGGCCGGGTCCCCACCCGCGCCACTTTGCTCGGGCATCGCATGCCGCACGTGCGGCTCGGCGCCGGCGGCGGCGCACAGCCGCAGCAGGTCGTCGAGCAGCAAGGGATCCTCGGTGATGATCAGCGGTCGCCCGCCGCCCGGCAGCACCCCACCCGTACGGGCCGGGAGCCCCTTCCCAGCGGTCGGCGCGGGCTTCGGCGCTTCACACGACTTCGATCGAGCCACGATCTCCGCCCCCTTCTCACTGCAAATCCAGCGCCGCGGACTTCGCGGCTGGAATCACCGTGCAGCGATCAGGAAAAAGAAGAGGATCTTGCTCAAAAACTGTGGATAACCAGCCCACTGTGAATAACCCGGTCACTCACACGGATGGCTTCCGGAGCGCGGCGGAACAATTACGCACGGTGACGAGTCTGGTGGAGTGAGGGCCTTCGCCACGCAGGCCCCGACGCAGAGGAAGGAGCCAGAGGGATGATCACTTGGGCCGAAGGCAGGGACGCCAAACCGCGTCCGGACATGCGACGACCCCCGCCGGGGGGGAGAGCGGGGGTCGTCCCCACGGTCCGACTCGGGGGGGGAGGAGCCAGACCGGGTTAGCACGGTCGCGAACGATCCGTGACTTCCATGGTGTACCCGAGAGCCTTCTCAGGCAAACCCACGCGCCATACTTTACGCCGAATGGTGGGCGCATATGCTCGGCTCGTGGAAAATCAGCCCTTGCCGCTCTCCTTGCCTCGCACCGCAGCCTTCTTCGACCTGGACAAGACGGTCATTGCGAAGTCGAGCACTCTGACGTTCAGCAAGTCCTTCTACCAAGGCGGCCTGATCAACCGGCGAGCCGTGCTGCGCACCGCGTACACGCAGTTCATCTTCCTGGCCGGCGGCGCCGACCACGACCAGATGGAGCGGATGCGCGAGTACCTGTCCGCCCTCTGCAAGGGGTGGAACGTGCAGCAGGTGCGGGAGATCGTCGCCGAAGCCCTGCACGACCTGATCGACCCGATCATTTACGACGAGGCCGCGTCCCTCATCGAGGCACACCACACGGCCGGCCGGGACGTAGTGATCGTCTCTACCTCGGGCGCGGAAGTCGTCGAGCCCATCGGCGAGATGCTCGGCGCCGACCGCGTCGTCGCCACCCGCATGGTCGTGGGGGAGGACGGCTGCTTCACCGGCGAGATCGAGTACTACGCCTACGGCCCCACGAAGGCGGAGGCCGTACGGGAGCTCGCCGAGTCCGAGGGGTACGACCTCGCTCGGTGCTACGCCTACAGCGACTCGGCCACCGACGTCCCGATGCTGGAGGCGGTCGGACACCCGCACGCCGTGAACCCCGACCGTGCACTGCGCCGGGAGGCCACGGCCCGGGACTGGCCGGTCCTCGTCTTCAACCGGCCGGTGCGGCTCAAGCAGCGGCTGCCGGGGCTGTCGATGCCCGCGCGGCCCGCGCTGATCGCCGCGGCCGCCGTGGGCGCGGCAGCCGCGACGGCGGGCCTCGTCTGGTACGCGAGCCGGCGCCGGGCCGGAGCGTTCACCGCTGCCGCCGCAGCCACGTGAGCAGGGGCATCGTGGGGGCGACCTCTCACCGTGGACGGGTCGGGATGTCCTGACTTGCGAGGTTCCCACCCGTCCGATTAGTCCGGCATTGCCCAGAAAGTAAAGAAGTGCGGCCAGGGCTTTCGTTTGCTTGCCGAGCGGAGTAGAAAGGAGTCAAGGCCCGCGAGACCGAAGAACATCCGAAAGGATCATCTTTAAACGCAGTAAGGCCCACGGACCGAAGCATGAACGCCGGGCACCCACGCGACGTCGACCCGTCGATTACGGGCCAGCCGCACCAGGTGACGGGCAAAGTTCCCGGCCTGATGGGCAACCATCGAGGACGCTTGGTAACCCGGCGCGATTGCCAGCGGCGGCACCGAAGCAACACGGTGTCGCCGCAACCCATGTCGGGGGACTCCCCGCAGCCGCGACGCCCCCGAGGGGATGCGCGCGGCAACGACATCAGGCCGTTACGCCGCGCCGCGCTGCAGCGCCTCGCAGACCGCCGTCGACTCACGGACACCGAGCTCGATCGCGCGGCCGCAGTGGGCGATCCAAGCGGCCATGCCCTCCCCGGTCCCGGATACGTAGCCCTCGAAGGCGGCCAGATACGCGTCGCGCCCCAGTTCCGCGTGACCGACCTCAGCCGGGCAGATCGCCTTGGGATCCAGGCCGCTGTTGATCAGGACGATGCGCTCGGCAGCCCGTGCGACCAGGCCGTTGTAGGTGGCGAAGGGGCGCAGGGCCAGCAGCTCGCCGTGCACGACCGCCGCTGCGATCAGGGCCGGCGCCGAGCCGCCCGCGATGATCAGACGGGACAGGCCGTCGAGCCGGCCCGCGACCTCCTCCGCGCTGGGCAGAGGAAGGGTCACCAGGGGCTCGTCCACCGGTTCACCCGCGAGACGCGGTCGGCCCACCACGTCCCCGTCCGCCGTCGACCCCGACGCGACGAGGTGCAGCCGCGCCAGGACCCGTAGCGGCGACTGGCGCCAGATGCTCAGCAGCTGGCCGGCCTCGGCGGTGAGCCGCAGCGCGGCGCCGACCGTCAGCGCCTCCGGCTCCGACCCGAAGTCGGTCCGGCGGCGCACCTCCTCCAGCGCCCAGTCGGCCCCCGAGAGCGCGGCGCTCCCGCGAGCGCCGCGCAGTGCGGCCTCCGAGGTGATCTCCGCACTGCGGCGGCGCATCACGCGGTGCCCGTAGACCCGGTCCACGGCCTTGCGTACGGAATCCACGGACTCGGCGACACCCGGCAGCGCGCCCAGCGGCGCCAGCGGGTCGGCCGCGGCGGCCGCGCCGGGCGCAGCAGCCGGGCCCGGCGGGGGAACCGGCGCGGAAGCGGAGGGCGAAGCCGGACCGGATGCGGAGTCAGAAGCGCTACTCATAAGTAGGGAGCCTACGCACTGCCCACCCATAGCACCGACCCCTCCTTCGAGTGGTCTTCTTCACTGACCGTGACCACGCCCTGCGACCGCTCCACTACCCTTGGTGAACATGAAGATCGCTTTCGTGGGAAAGGGCGGCAGCGGCAAGACCACGCTGTCCTCCCTGTTCATCCGCCACCTCGCCGCCAATGAAGCCCCCGTCGTCGCGGTGGACGCCGACATCAATCAGCACCTGGGCGCCGCGCTCGGACTCGGCGAGGAGGAGGCCGCCGCACTGCCCGCCATGGGCGCGCGCCTGCCCCTGATCAAGGAATACCTGCGCGGCTCCAATCCGCGCATCTCGTCGGCCGAGACGATGATCAAGACGACCCCGCCGGGCACGGGTTCGCGCCTGCTGCGGGTCACCGAGGACAACCCGGTCTACGAGGCCTGCGCGCGCACGGTCCTGCTCGACGGCGACAGCGACAGCGGACTCGTACGTCTCATGGCCACCGGGCCCTTCACCGAGTCGGATCTCGGCGTGGCGTGTTACCACTCCAAGGTCGGGGCGGTCGAGCTCTGCCTCAACCACCTGGTCGACGGTCCGGACGAGTACGTGGTCGTCGACATGACGGCCGGCTCGGACTCCTTCGCCTCCGGCATGTTCACCCGCTTCGACATGACCTTCCTGGTCGCCGAGCCGACCCGCAAGGGCGTCTCCGTCTACCGCCAGTACAAGGAGTACGCGGGGGACTTCGGGGTGGCTCTCAAGGTCGTCGGCAACAAGGTGCAGGGTCCGGAGGACATCGAGTTCCTCCAGGACGAGGTGGGCGAGGACCTGCTGGTGACCGTCGGGCACTCCGACTGGGTACGGGCCATGGAGAAGGGCCGCCCGGCCGCCTTCGAGCTGCTGGAGGCGACCAACCGGCTCGCGCTCCAGGCCCTCCAGGACGCGGCCGACGATTCGTACGCTCACCGCGACTGGGACCGGTACACCGAGCAGATGGTGCGCTTCCACCTCAAGAACGCGGAGAGCTGGGGGAACGCCAGGACCGGGACCGACCTGGCGGACCAGATCGACCCCGGCTTCGTCCTGCGCGAGGAACTCCGCGAGGGGGCCCGTGGCGGGATCGGGGACGGGCTGAGTGACAGCGTCAGCACGGACGCCAGCGCCAGCGCCAACGCGGACGCGGACGATCGGGCCGAGGACGGAATCCCCGACGCTCAGGCGGGACAACCGAGCCAAGAGCGGCGGGAGACTCACGAGGGGCGGGAAGAGACGACCGGACAGGGCGGGGAGGCCCAGGAGGGGGACCTGGTCAGCCCTCGTCCTCATCCGCATCAGCCGGCTCCCCAGCCGGCTTGACGCCTGCGGGGCCCGCGGGCGCGGCCGACGGCGTGGGCGTGGGCGGCGCGGTGAGGAACTGCGTCCAGCCCTCCTTCGGCGTCTGGCCCACGTCGAGGGTGCGCATCCGCTCCAAGGTCTTCGGGTCCTGGGCGTCCAGCCAGTCGACCAGCTCGCGGAAGGGCACGCAGCGGACTTCCTTCTGGGTGCACATAGCCTTGATGGACTCCTCGACGGCACGCATGTAGGTGCCGCCGTTCCAGGACTCGAAGTGGTTGCCGATGATCAGCGGTGCGCGGTTGCCCCGGTAGGCCCGGTCGAAGGCCTTGAGCAGGCCGTCGCGCATCTGGTCGCCCCAGTACCTGTGCTGCAGGGGGTCACCCTGGGTGGTCGATCCGGACTGGTTGACCATGAAGTTGTAGTCCATGCTCAGGGTCTCGAACGCGCGGCCCGGGATGGGCACGAGCTGCAGCGGGATGTCCCAGAGGCCGTCCTTCTTCTTGGGCCAGATCTGCTTGCTGATGCCGCTGGAGTCGTAGCGGAAGCCACCCATGGCCTTCGCCGCCAGCATGAAGTTCTTCTGGCCCTCCAGGCAGGGGGTGCGGGCGCCGATGAGCTCCTTCTCGTAGTCGAAGGGCAGTGCCGGCATGCCCTTCAGGCCCGCGTTGGTCTTCCAGTTCTTGACGAATGACTTGGCCTGGATGATCTCGCTCTTCCACTCCTCCACGGACCAGGTGCCGACGCCGCCCTCGGGCCCGCAGAAGTGGCCGTTGAAGTGGGTGCCGATCTCGTTGCCCTCCAGCCAGGCCGCGCGCACCTGGGTGGCGGTGTCCTTGATGCCCTGGAGGTCGCCGAAGCCGATCTCGGAGCGGCCGGGGGCGTGCTGGGGGGCGATATAGAGGGAACGTTTCTCCTCCGGGAGCAGGTACACGCCGCTGAGGAAGTACGTCATGCGGGCGTTGTACTTCTTGCCGACCTGGCGAAAGTGGGAGAAGAGCCTCTGACTGTCCTCGCCGGCCCCGTCCCACGAGAACACCACGAACTGCGGCGGCCGCTGACCCGGCTTCAGCTTCTGCACCTGCTGGACGTGCGGCTGCGGGCCGGTGTAGGCGGTCGAGCCGTCACCGATGGGCCGGTTCACGCTCCCGGGCGCCTCCGGGGCACGGGCGCCTCCGTTCGCGCCCTGCCTTCCGGAACCGGCGGGCCCGGCAGGCTCGGAGGAGCCGCACCCGGCCGCTCCCAGGACCAGAGCCGTGGCGACCAAGCCGCCGGCGACCTTCTTCGTGGCGGCGATCATTCGCCCCACCTCTCCCTCACAGTTCCGTCGCAGACTTCCGGGCCGCAACGTCCCATGCGGCCTACTTCGAGGAAGAGGTGACAAGCCGTACAAAATGCTTAATCACTCTCAGGCGCTAATTTGTACGCCATTTGCCCGTATTGCCGCCCGCTCGCCTTTACTCTCCATTACCCTTCATTTACCGAGTGTTGAGACTCCCGCCGCTTCACCCCTCCCGGAGGAGACGGGACCTTATGACAGCCACCTCCCGCACACGCCGCACCAAAGGCCGCGCCCAGGACCAGGCCAAGGCCCACGCCGAAGGAGTCCCCGCAGGCTCCGGCACAAGCACGGGCTCCGCTTCTGGGTCCCGCTCCACATCCCGCAAGGGCCTACCGGCCGGCCTCTCAGCCGACCTCTCCTCCTCCATCGCCGTCTTTCTGATCGCCCTGCCGCTTTCCCTGGGCATCGCCCTGGCCACCGGCGCACCGCTCCAAGCCGGTCTGGTCGCCGCGGCGGTCGGCGGGATCGTGGTCGGGCGGCTCGGCGGCGCTCCGCTCCAGGTGAGCGGGCCCGCGGCCGGACTCACCGTCGTCACGGCCGAAATGATCCAGCGTTACGGATGGCGCACCACCTGCGCCATCACCGTGCTGGCGGGCTTCTGCCAGCTCGGCCTCGCCGTCCTGCGCACCGCCCGGTCCGCGCTCATGGTGAGCCCGGCCATCGTGCACGGCATGCTCGCGGGCATCGGCGTGACCATCGCGCTGGCCCAGCTGCACATCGTGCTCGGCGGCACCCCGCAGAGCTCCGCCATCGCCAATGTTCGAGGGCTGCCCGGCCAGTTGGCCGATCTGCACCCGGCCGCCCTCGGCGTCAGCGCGCTGACGCTGCTCGTCCTGCTCACCTGGCCGAGACTGCCCGGGCGCACCGGCCGCGCCCTGCGCAAGGTGCCGGCCGCGCTCGCCGCCGTCGCCGCGGCCACCGCCGTGGCCACGCTGGCCGGGCTGACCCTGCCCCGGGTGGACCTGCCGTCCTGGAGCAGCCACGCGCTGCCCGAGCTGCCCGAGGGCCCGGTCCTCGGCATCATCGCCGCCGTGCTGACCATCACCCTGGTCGGCAGCGTGGAGTCCCTGCTGTCCGCGGTCGCCACCGACAAGCTGATCGCCTCCGAGAGGGGCGCGGGCAACCGCCCGCCGCGGGCCGACCTCAACCGGGAGCTGCGCGGCCAGGGCGCCGCGAACATCGTCTCCGGCGCCCTGGGCGGTCTGCCCATCACGGGCGTGGCCGTCCGCAGCGTGGCGAACGTCAAATCCGGTGCGGTCAGTCGCCGGTCGACCATGCTGCACGGCTTCTGGGTGCTGCTCGCGGCCGCGCTGCTCGTCCCGGTCCTCGACCTGATCCCGCTGGCCGCGCTGGCGGCGCTGGTGATGGCGGTGGGCGTGCAGATGGTCAGCATCACGCATCTGCGCAGCGTCACCCGGCACCGGGAGGCGGTCGTCTACGGCACGACCATCGTCGCGGTGGTGCTGGGCGGGGTCCTGGAGGGCGTCGCCATCGGCATCGCGGTGGCCGTCGCGCTGGCCCTGCACCGGCTGGCCCGTACCCGGATCACGGTGGAGCTGCTGGACGACGGGGTCCACCGGGTCTGTGCGCGGGGGCAGCTGACCTTCCTCGCGGTGCCACGGCTGAGCCGGGTGCTGAACCAGATCCCGCACGACGCCCGCGCGGTGATCGAGCTGGACGGCTCGTTCATGGACCACGCGGCCTACGAGACACTTCAGGACTGGCGGAATTCCCAGCTGGCGCACGGGGGCTCCGTCGAGGTCACCGGCCGCTCGGGCACGCCCCGGATCGCGGAGTGCGAGCGGGCGAGCCGGGCCGACTGGACCGAGGGTGCCTCCGGCGTCCGGCGCGGCCCCCAGCGCGGGTCGCACCAGTGCTGCCGGCCGTGGACGCCGTGGAAGAACCACTGCGACCACCGGCCCACGCAGTGTACGGCCGGCGACCCACCGGCCTCCGAAACCGCGGCCTCCGAAACCCCGGCCTCCGAGACCCGGGCCGCCGCGCCCCGCCGACGCGGCGCGGGCCAACTGGCGAGCGGCATCAGCGCCTTTCAGCGCGACACGGCCCCCCGCGTGCGGGACGAGCTGGCCCGCCTGGCCCGCGAAGGGCAGCGGCCCTCGCAGCTCTTCCTCACCTGCGCGGATTCCCGGCTGGTGACCAGCATGATCACGGCCAGCGGCCCGGGGGACCTCTTCACCGTGCGCAATGTCGGCAACCTGGTCCCCCCGCCCGGAGCGGAATCCGCCGACGACTCGGTGGCGGCGGCCATCGAGTACGCCGTGGACGTGCTGGAGGTGGACAGCATCACGGTGTGCGGGCATTCGGGCTGCGGGGCCATGCAGGCGCTGCTGAACTCCTCACCGGTGGCGCCGATGACCCCGTTGCGGCGCTGGCTGCGCCATGGTCTGCCCAGCCTGGAGCGCATGCGCAGCCGGCACCACGCCTGGGCCAGGATCGCGGGCCGGCTCCCGGCCGACGCCGTGGAGCAGCTGTGCCTGACCAATGTGGTCCAGCAGCTGGAGCACTTGCGGGCTCACGGACCGGTGGCCCGACGGCTCGCCGAGGGCACGCTGGAGCTGCACGGCATGTACTTCCACGTCGGCGAGGCACAGGCGTACCTGCTGTCCGAGCGGGAGGACTTCTTCGACTGCGGCGTCTTCGACAGCGTCGGCCAGCACACCTGAACCGATACCCTCCCGTATCCGTGCAGTCGGTTGGCCCCTTCCCGCACCCTGCAGCGGGAAGGGGCCATTCGTACGCCGTGCCTACGCGGCCTACGCGTGCCTGCGCCGTACCCAGGCCGTCCCCGTGCCGCACGTCCTCCGCGTGTGCGCACGGGCAGGCTTCGGCACGCGCGCGCAAGCCGTTCCCACCCGACGTCCAGACGTGCTATAGGTCTAAACCAATTACCGGCTACCTCTTGTCACCTGGGCCGCTGACTGATGAGCTATGCCCGGGGACACAACGGACACCCTGGGAAAGGGAGATGTCGTGAGCAATGAAAGCCTGGCCAATCTGTTGAAGGAGGAGCGACGCTTCGCTCCGCCTGCCGACCTGGCCGCCGCCGCCAATGTGACAGAGGCTGCGTACGCACAGGCCGACGCGGACAGGCTGGGCTTCTGGGCCGAGCAGGCGCGCCGGCTGACCTGGGACACCGAGCCGACCGAGACGCTCGACTGGACCAACCCGCCCTTCGCGAAGTGGTTCGCGGACGGCACGCTCAACGTCGCCTACAACTGCGTGGACCGCCACGTCGAAGCCGGCAACGGGGACCGCGTCGCCATCCACTTCGAGGGCGAGCCCGGCGACAGCCGCGCCATCACCTACGCCGAGCTCAAGGACGAGGTCTCCAAGGCCGCCAACGCCCTGACCGAGCTCGGTGTACGGGCCGGTGACCGCGTCGCCGTCTACCTGCCGATGATCCCCGAGGCGGTCGTCGCGATGCTCGCGTGCGCCCGTATCGGAGCCGCGCACTCCGTGGTCTTCGGCGGCTTCTCCGCCGAGGCCGTGGCCTCCCGCATCCAGGACGCCGACGCGAAGCTGGTCATCACGGCCGACGGCGGCTATCGCCGCGGCAAGCCCTCCGCCCTGAAGCCCGCCATCGACGACGCCGTGGCCAAGTGCCCACAGGTCGAGCACGTCCTCGTCGTACGCCGCACCGGCCAGGAGACCGCCTTCACCGAGGGCCGGGACATCTGGTGGCACGACCTGGTCGGACGGCAGTCGGCCGAGCACACGCCGCAGGCCTTCGACGCCGAGCACCCGCTCTTCATCCTCTACACCTCGGGGACCACGGGTAAGCCGAAGGGCATCCTGCACACCTCGGGTGGCTACCTCACGCAGGCGGCGTACACCCACTACGCCGTCTTCGACCTGAAGCCGGAGACCGACGTCTACTGGTGCACCGCGGACATCGGCTGGGTCACCGGGCACTCGTACATCGTCTACGGGCCGCTCGCGAACGGCGCCACCCAGGTGATGTACGAGGGCACGCCCGACACGCCGCACCAGGGCCGTTTCTGGGAGGTCGTGCAGAAGTACGGCGTCACCATCCTCTACACCGCTCCGACGGCCATCCGTACGTTCATGAAGTGGGGCGACGACATCCCCGCGAAGTTCGACCTGTCGAGCCTGCGCGTCCTCGGCTCGGTCGGCGAGCCGATCAACCCCGAGGCCTGGATGTGGTACCGCAAGCACATCGGCGGTGACCGCTGCCCGATCGTGGACACCTGGTGGCAGACCGAGACCGGCGCGATGATGATCTCCCCGCTGCCGGGCGTCACCCACACCAAGCCGGGCTCCGCACAGCGCGCGCTGCCGGGAATCCGCGCCACCGTCGTGGACGACGAGGCGCGCGAGGTCCCGAACGGCGGAGGCGGCTACCTGGTCCTCACGGAGCCGTGGCCGTCGATGCTGCGCACGATCTGGGGTGACGACGAGCGGTTCATCGACACCTACTGGTCGCGCTTCGAGGGCAAGTACTTCGCGGGCGACGGCGCCAAGAAGGACGACGACGGCGACATCTGGCTGCTCGGCCGGGTGGACGACGTGATGCTCGTCTCGGGCCACAACATCTCGACCACCGAGGTCGAATCGGCGCTCGTCTCACACCCCTCCGTCGCGGAGGCCGCCGTGGTCGGCGCCAACGACGAGACCACCGGTCAGGCCATCGTGGCCTTCGTCATCCTGCGCGGCAGCGCCTCCGAGACCGCGACGCTGGTCGGGGAGCTGCGGGACCACGTCGCCGCCACGCTCGGCCCGATCGCCAAGCCGAAGCGGATCCTGCCGGTACAGGAACTGCCGAAGACCCGCTCGGGCAAGATCATGCGCCGCCTGCTGCGCGACGTGGCGGAGAACCGGGCGATCGGTGACGTCACCACGCTCGCGGACTCCTCGGTCATGGACCTGATCCAGAGCAGGCTTCCGGCCGCAGGCAGCGAGGACTGAGACACCCCGTACGGGAGCTGGTCAGGGGCATTCGGCGCGCCGCGCCGGATGCCCCTTTCACGCTTAAAGTGAAGATCGCCGGATGCGCCCTTACATGCGCCCCTGTAAAATATTCAAAGCGTAAAGAAAGACCACAGGGTGCGCCGGGAAGTCTGGTCGGCAACTGCTTCGTCATGCCGTCGACCAACCGGAGGCCACCTCGTGAGCGCGCCCGCACCCACCGACGACCGGAGCCGGACCCCGAGCCGCAAGGTGCTCGGCCGGCTGTCGTTCCCCGAGAGCCGCTTCGTAGCCGAAGCCCTGCGCACCGAGACCGTCGGTGGTGTGCTGCTCCTGCTGGCCGCGATCGCCGCCCTGGTGTGGGCCAACACCCCGGCCCTCTCGGACGGCTACGAGAGCGTCCGCTCCCTCCACATCGGCCCCTCCGCCCTCGGCCTGGACCTCTCGCTCCAGCACTGGGCGGCCGACGGCCTGCTCGCCGTCTTCTTCTTCGTCGCCGGCATCGAGCTCAAGCGCGAGCTCGTGGCGGGTGACCTGCGCGACGCCAGGGCGGCCGCGCTCCCGGTGATCGCCGCCCTCTGCGGCATGGCCGCGCCCGCGCTGGTGTACGTCCTGGTCAACACCTTCGGCAACGGATCGATGGACGGCTGGGCCGTGCCCACCGCCACCGACATCGCCTTCGCGCTCGCCGTCCTCGCGGTCATCGGCACCTCGCTGCCCTCCGCGCTGCGCGCCTTCCTGCTGACCCTCGCCGTCGTCGACGACCTCTTCGCCATCCTGATCATCGCGGTCTTCTTCACCAGCGACATCAACTTCCCCGCGCTCGCCGGCGCGGTCGCGGGCCTGGTGCTCTTCTGGTTCCTGCTGCGCAAGAACGTCCGCGGCTGGTACGTCTACCTGCCGCTCGCCCTGGTCGTCTGGGGCCTGATGTACAACAGCGGCGTGCACGCCACCATCGCGGGCGTCGCCATGGGCCTGATGCTGCGCTGCACCCGCGCGGACGGCGAGCACCACTCCCCGGGCGAGCGCATCGAGCACCTCGTCCGGCCCGTCTCGGCCGGTCTGGCCGTGCCCCTCTTCGCGCTGTTCGCCGCCGGCGTCTCCCTTTCCGGCGGGGCCATCGGACAGGTCTTCAGCCGGCCCGAGACCCTCGGCGTCGTCCTCGGCCTGGTCGTCGGCAAGGCCGTCGGCATCTTCGGCGGCACCTGGCTGGCGGCCCGTTTCACCAAGGCCGAGCTGAACGACGACCTCGCCTGGCCGGACGTGTTCGCCGTGGCCATACTCGCCGGCATCGGCTTCACCGTCTCCCTCCTGATCGGCGAGCTCGCCTTCGCCGGCGATCAGGTCCTCACCGACGAGGTGAAGGCCGCCGTCCTGATCGGCTCCCTCATCGCCGCCGTACTCGCGGGGGCCATGCTCAAGCTCCGCAACCGCACGTACAAGGCGCTTACGGAGGCCGAGGAGCGCGACGAGGACAACGACGGCATCCCCGACATCTACGAGGAGGGCCAGCCCGAATACCACCTCCGGATGGCGAGGATCTACGAGGAGAGGGCCGCGGAACACCGCCGGAAGGCCGAGACCGCGGCAGTCGGGTCCACCAACAAGGGCGACCGTCCGGCATGATCGGACACACGCGGAGGAAGCCGCCGCCGGCAGACGACAGAGGGAGAGAGCGATGAGCGCAGTGGACCAAGAGGCGCAGGGAGCCGAGCGCACACTCGGCCAGCTGGTCGCCTCGGCCACCGCCGAGATGTCCGCCCTGGTACACGACGAGATCGCCCTCGCCAAGGCGGAACTGCGCCTGGACGTCAAGCGCGCGGGCATCGGCGGCGGCGCGGCCGTCGTCGCGGGCGTGCTCGTGCTCTTCTCCCTGCCGGTCCTGAGCTTCGCCGCGGCCTACGGACTCCACAACCTCGGACTGCCGCTGTGGGCGTCGTTCCTGATCGTCGGCGGGGCGTTCTGGCTGATCGCGGCGCTGCTCGGGCTGATCGCCGTACGCAAGTTCAAGAAGGTCAAGCCGCCGGAGAAGTCCATCGCCTCCGTCAAGCGGACGGCGGCGCTCGTCGGGACGGTCAAGCCGCACCCGCGGCCGGTCAGTGACAAGGCTGTGGGTGTGGCACGCTCGTCTTCATGACAGCGTCCACCCCCGACTTCGGCAATCCCCCCACCGCTGCCACGGCGGTACGGCTCGACCTCCCGGGCGGGAGAACCGTGACGCACCGGGACGTCGCCGCCAACGGCGCCCGTTTCCACGTCGCCGAGCTCGGTGACGGGCCGCTGGTGCTGCTGCTGCACGGTTTCCCGCAGTTCTGGTGGACCTGGCGCCACCAGCTGACCGCGCTCGCCGACGCCGGATACCGCGCGGTCGCGATGGACCTGCGCGGAGTGGGCGGCAGCGACCGCACCCCGCGCGGCTACGACCCGGCCAACCTGGCCCTCGACATCACCGGGGTCGTACGGTCCCTCGGCGAGCCGGACGCCGCGCTGGTCGGGCACGACCTGGGCGGTTACCTGGCCTGGACGGCGGCCGTGATGCGGCCCAAGCTGGTGCGCCGGCTCGTCGTCTCCTCCATGCCGCATCCGCGCCGCTGGCGTTCGGCGATGCTCTCGGACTTCGGGCAGACGCGGGCGAGTTCGCACATCTGGGGCTTCCAGCGGCCGTTCCTGCCGGAGCGGCAGCTCGTCGCGGACGACGGGGCGCTCGTGGGCGAGCTGATCCGGGACTGGTCGGGTCCCCGGCTCCAGGACGAGTCGGCGGACGAGGCCCTCGCCGTCTACCGGCGGGCCATGTGCATCCCGTCCACCGCGCACTGCTCGATCGAGCCGTACCGCTGGATGATGCGCTCGATGGCGCGCCCCGACGGGCTGCAGTTCAACCGCCGGATGAAGCGGCCGGTGCGGGTCCCGACGCTGCACCTGCACGGCTCGCTCGATCCGGTGATGCGCACGCGCAGTGCGGCCGGGTCCGGGGAGTACGTCGAAGCCCCGTACCGCTGGCGGCTGTTCGACGGTCTCGGCCACTTCCCGCACGAGGAGGATCCCGTCGCCTTCTCGACCGAGCTGGTGAACTGGCTGCGGGATCCGGAGCCCGACCGCTGACGGACCGTCAGACGTGCGCGCGCGCCCGGTCGTACGACTGTCCGACAAGCATTCAATTGCCCGGCGCATACGCCAATTGGCCGCCCCGGACGGGATTACCGACCTTGGGGCACGGGCACAGCTCGGAGTATGAGCTGGACGCACGACTACGGTGACACCGCACACGAACGCCGCTCGGCAGTGACGCCGGGCACCCAGGAGAGGCCGGGCCGGCCCGGCCACGACCTCCGGCTCGGGATCCCCCGCATCCTGCGCCGCCGGGCCCGCTGGGTCTCGGCGCGCCTGCGCCACCCGCGGACGTAGAGACCCCCTCGCGGCCGTACGCGCGCCCGCGGACCGGAAGCGTGCCCGTACGCGCTTCCGCGGACCTGGGCCACGCCCCCTCCGGTCCGTACGGGCGACCCGTGCCCGTACGGCTCACAGGGCGCAGCCCTGGCTTTCGACCCGGCGGTCGGCGATCCTGCCGATGCGGATGTCGTCGCGGATCTCGTCCGCCGTCAGCGCGTAACCGGTGTTCGGGTCGTCCAGCGACTTCGCGAAGATGACCCCGTACACCTTGCCGTCGGGCGTCAGCAGCGGGCCGCCGGAGTTGCCCTGGCGGACCGTCGCGTACAGCGAGTAGACGTCCCGGCGGACCGTACCGCGGTGGTAGATGTCGGGGCCGCTGGCATTGATCCGGCCGCGGACGCGGGCCGCGCGGACGTCGTACGCACCGTTCTCCGGGAAGCCGGCGACGATCGCGTCGCTGCCGCTCACCGCGTCCCTGTCGGAGAACTCCAGCGGCGGCGCCTTCAGCTTGGGCACGTCGAGGACGGCGATGTCGCGCTCCCAGTCGTAGAGCACGACCTTGCCGTCATACAGCCTGCCCTCGCCGCCGACCTGCACGGTCGGCTCGCCGACCCCGCCGACGACGTGCGCGTTGGTCATCACCCTGCCGGGGGCGAAGACGAAGCCGGTGCCCTCCAGCACCTTGCTGCAGCTGGGCGCGGTGCCGACGACCTTCACGATCGAGCGCTTGGCCTGCTCGGCGACGGGGCTGCCGGCGAGCGCCGGGTCGGGCGCCTTGACCTCGGTGATGGGCTCGTTCGAGAACGGGCTGAACACCTGGGGGAACCCGTTGCGCGCCAGAGTCGAACTGAACTCCGAGAACCAGGTGTTCGCCTGGTCGGGCAGCACCCGCGACACGCCGAGGAGCACTTTGGAGTTGCGGACCTCCTTGCCCAGGGTGGGAAGCGAGGTCCCGGCGAGTGCGGAACCGATCAGCCAGGCCACCAGCAGCATCGCGACCACATTGACGAGCGCGCCGCCGGTCGCGTCGAGCGCGCGCGCCGGCGACCAGGTGATGTGGCGCCTGAGCCTGCTGCCGAGATGGGTGGTGAAGGCCTGGCCGACCGAGGCGCAGATGATGATCACAACCACGGTGATGACCACGACCGTGGTGGACACCTGGGTGCCGTTGTCGGTCACCCGGTCCCAGATCAGCGGAACCAGGGAAACGGCGATGAGACCGCCGCCGAGGAAGCCGATCACCGACAGGATGCCGACGACGAACCCCTGGCGGTAGCCGACGATCGCGAACCACACGGCAGCGAGCAACAACAGGATGTCCAGCACGTTCACGTGGGCCACCGTCTCATGCGTGCCAGTCGAGCGGGACGTGGCGCGAGCGGTCCCAGGGGCGCTCCCAGCCCGCGAAGTGCAGCAGCCGGTCGATCACCCCGGCGGTGAAACCCCAGACCAGGGCCGATTCGACCGTGAACGCGGGGCCTTGGTAGCCGCCGGGGTGGACGACGGTGACACGGTGCTCCGGATCCGCGAGATCGGCCACCGGAACCGTGAAGACGCGGGCCGTCTCGGCCGGGTCCACGACGCCGACCGGGCTCGGCTCGCGCCACCAGCCGAGGACCGGGGTCACGACGAACCCGCTCACGGGGATGTACAGGCGGGGCAGCACCCCGAAGAGCTGGACGCCCGCGGGGTCCAGGCCGGTCTCCTCCTCGGCCTCCCGCAGCGCGGCCCGCAGCGGGCCGGTGGTCAGCGGGTCGCCGTCCCCCGGGTCGAGGGCGCCACCGGGGAAGGAGGGCTGGCCGGCATGCGAGCGCAGGGTGCCGGAGCGCTCCATGAGCAGCAGCTCCGGGCCGCGGGCGCCCTCGCCGAACAGGATGAGCACGGCGGACTGGCGGCCGCCGCCGTCCTCGGGCGGCAGGAACCGGCTGAGCTGGCGCGGCTCGACGGTGCGGGCGGCCGCCGCGACGGGCTCCAGCCAGCTGGGCAGCCCGTCGGTGCTGACGGCCAGGCCGCCGCCCTCGCGGGCCGCCGTGGCCTCGTCCCGTGTACCGCGCGTCATAGGCACCCCTGTCCGTGTTCCCCCGCACCGCCAACGCGGTCCGGGTACCGATTCGTTCCTACCGCCTCGGCGCCGCCGCCGACGCCCTTTCCGGTCGGCCGCCGCGCAGCGCCGGCCTCAACCTCCGGCGGGGCCGGAGCCGCCGAGCGGCGGGGCCGGCCGCCCCGGGTAGTCCGACGGCGGGCTCAGGCGCTGGCCCGGGTACCCGCCCATCTCGTACTTGAGCAGCTTCTTCGCCTTCTCCGGGTCGGTCTCGCCCTCCCCGTACGCCGGGCACAGAGGGGCGATCGCGCAGGCGCCGCACGCGGGCTTGCGCGCATGGCAGACCCGGCGCCCGTGGAAGATGACGCGGTGCGAGAGCATCGTCCACTCGCTCTTCGGGAAGATCGCGCAGATCTCCTCCTCGACCTTCTCCGGGTCCTCCTGCTCCGTCCACTTCCAGCGGCGGACCAGCCGCCCGAAGTGGGTGTCCACGGTTATCCCGGGGACACCGAAGGCATTGCCGAGGACCACATTGGCGGTCTTGCGGCCCACCCCGGGCAGGGTCACCAGGTCGTCGAGGCGGCCCGGGACCTCGCCGCCGAAGTTGTCCCGCAGCGCCTGGGAGAGGCCGAGCAGGGCCTTGGACTTGGCCCGGAAGAATCCGGTCGGCCGGATGATCTCCTCCAGATCCTCCGGGGCGGCCGCCGCCATGTCCTCGGGAGTCGGGTAGGCGGCGAAGAGGGCCGGGGTCGTCTGGTTCACCCGCAGGTCGGTGGTCTGCGCGGACAGCACCGTGGCGACCAGCAGCTCGAAGGGATTGCGGAAGTCCAGCTCCGGATGGGCGTACGGATAGATCTCGGCCAGCTCGCGGTTGATGCGGCGCGCGCGGCGCACCATGGCCAGGCGGGATTCCGGCCCGGCGGCCTTGGGTTTCTTGGCCGAAGCTTTGCCCGGGGGGCTCGGCGAAGCTTCCCCGGACGCCATCGTGGGGGTATGTTCGCCCACGGCTGAATTATGGGCCGCCGTCACTCCGGCGGACCCCTTGGCCTGTGCTCTCACCGGCTTATTGGACACCCGGCCAGCCTAAGGCCGGTCGCTGACACCCGCCCGGACCTCAGGTAACACCGCCCCGATCGGTCTCCCGCCGCACAGCACACGCGTACGTCCGGCATCCTTGTGACTGATCGCACTGTTTGAGCCGTCCGGCAAAATGGGGAGCGGTCCCCTGAGCCGGTCGACATAGGAGAGAGATTCGTGGACGACGTTCTGCGGCGCGCCCCGCTCTTCGCGGCGCTCGATGACGAGCAGGCCGCGGAGCTCCGCGCCTCCATGGGCGAGGTGACCCTCGCACGCGGTGACGCCCTGTTCCACGAGGGCGACCCCGGTGACCGGCTGTATGTCGTGACCGAGGGCAAGGTGAAGCTCCACCGCACCTCGCCGGACGGCCGCGAGAACATGCTGGCCGTCCTCGGCCCCGGCGAGCTGATCGGCGAGCTGTCGCTCTTCGACCCGGGCCCGCGCACCGCCACCGCCACCGCCCTCACCGAGGTCAAGCTGCTCGGTCTGGGACACGGCGACCTCCAGCCGTGGCTGAACGCCCGGCCCGAGGTCGCGACCGCGCTGCTGCGCGCCGTCGCCCGGCGCCTGCGCAAGACCAACGACCAGATGTCCGACCTGGTCTTCTCCGATGTCCCCGGCCGTGTGGCGCGGGCGCTCCTCGACCTGTCGCGCCGCTTCGGCGTGCAGTCGGAGGAGGGCATCCACGTCGTGCACGACCTGACGCAGGAGGAGCTCGCCCAGCTCGTCGGCGCCTCGCGCGAGACCGTGAACAAGGCTCTGGCCGACTTCGCGGGCCGCGGCTGGCTGCGCCTGGAAGCCCGCGCGGTCATCCTGCTGGACGTGGAGCGCCTCGCGAAGCGGTCCCGCTGACGCCACCGCCCGTCTCCGCCGAGAGGGTCCTGCCCGTACGCCGGGCGGGGCCCTCTCGCGCGTCCGGACGCCGCGCCGTCGCCGGCGGCGCGGCCGCGTGAACCCCCGGCACAGCGGCCGCGTGAACCCCCGGCACAGTAGAGGCATGGGACACAGAGGGCTGGACGCGGACGGGTACTTCGAGCGCGAGGGATCCCTCGGGCGGGTGCCGGCCGACTTCGCGGGAGTCGTCGCGGCCGCGCGGGAGCGCGTCGCGGAGGCGTACGGGCGGCGGCTGCACAGCGCGTACCTGTACGGGTCCGTGCCGCGGGGGACGGCCCGGCCGGGGCGGTCCGACCTCGACCTGCTGCTCGCCCTGCACCACGAGCCCGCCGACGAGGACCGGGACACCGCCGAGGTGCTGGCGCGCGGGCTCGACGAGGACTTCCCGCAGATCGACGGGGTGGGCCTGCTGCTGTACGGCAAGGAGACGCTGCTGAGCGAGCGGGAACGCCACGACCTGGGCTGGTTCCTCGCCTGCCTCTGCACCCCCCTGCTCGGCGCGGACCTGGCCGAGCACCTGCCCCGCTACCGCCCGGACAGCCTGCTCGCGCGGGAGACCAACGGCGACCTGGCCGACGTACTGCCCCGGTGGCGGGCGAGCGTACGGGAGGCGTCCACCGCGGAGGAGTACCGCCGGCTGAGCCGGTTCTTCGCGCGGCACCTGGTGCGCACCGCCTTCACGCTCATCATGCCGCGGTGGGGCGGCTGGACCAGCGACCTGGCCGAATCCGCGGAGATCTTCGGCCGCTACTACCCCCAGCGCGCGGCGCAGGTGCGGGCGGCCGCCGCCGTGGCCCTGGACCCGGTCGCCGACCCGGCGGTGCTCCACGGCTACACCGAGGACCTCGGACCGTGGCTGGCGCACGAGTACACCGCCCGGCACGGCACGAAGAGCCCTCGCCGCGTCCTGTCGTCCTAGGAAGCCGAGGAGTCGAGGAGCCGAGGAGTCGAGGCCCCTTACCGGCAGGACGAGCACGGGAAGAGCGTGGTCACTCCGGGCCCCCCGGGATCAGTCCGTGATCTTGCAGGTACTCCAGCTGCGCCCGGACGGACCATTCCGCGGCCGGCCACAGCGAGCGGTCCACATCCGCGTAGACGTGGGCGACGATCGCCTCGGCCGTGGTGAAGCCGTCCTCGACCGCCGTCTCGATCTGGGCGAGGCGGTGCGCCCGATGGGCCAGGTAGTACTCCACGGCCCCCTGAGCGTCGTCCAGGACGGGCCCGTGGCCCGGCAGGACCGTGTGGACGCCGTCGTCCACGGTCAGCGAGCGCAGCCGGCGCAGGGAGTCCAGGTAGTCGCCCAGGCGGCCGTCGGGGTGCGCCACGACGGCCGTGCCGCGGCCGAGCACGGTGTCGCCCGTCAGGACGGCCCGGTCGGCGGGCAGGTGGAAGCAGAGCGAGTCGGCGGTGTGGCCGGGGGTCGGCACGACGCCCAGCTCCAGCCCGCCGGTCCGGATCACGTTCCCGGCGGCGAGCCCCTCGTCGCCGAGGCGCAGGGCCGGGTCCAGCGCGCGGACCTTGGTACCGGTGAGCTCTGCGAACCGGCCGGCGCCCGCGGCGTGGTCGGGGTGGCCGTGGGTGAGCAGGGTGAGCGCGATCCGCTTGCCCGCCCGCTCGGCGGCGGCGATGACCGCGCGCAGGTGCCCGTCGTCCAGCGGCCCGGGGTCGATGACGACGGCCAGGTCGGAACCGGGTTCGGAGACGAGCCAGGTGTTGGTGCCGTCCAGGGTCATCGCGGAGGCGTTCGGAGCCAGGACGTTGACCGCACGGGCGGTGGCGGGGCCGGAGGTGACCACTCCGCGGGGCTGGCCGGGCAGTGCGGCGGCTTCGGTCATGCGCTGCCTCCCGAACGGACGCGCTTGGTGAACTCATCGTGGCCCGGCCAGCTGAGCACCACCTCGCCGTCCTCCAGGACGGCCCGGGCGAGGACCGGCGCGAGGTCCTGGGCCGAGGCCGCCGCGAGCGCTTCGGCGGCGCTCCCGTACGGCTCCAGGGAACGCAGGGTGGAGATGGTGGGCGGCATCATCAGCAGCTCGCCCGCGTCGTAGCCCGCGGCCGCGTCGGCCGGGCGGATCCACACGGTCCGGTCGGCCTCGGTCGAGGCGTTGCGGGTGCGCTGGCCCTCCGGGAGGGCGGCGACGAAGAACCACGTGTCGTACCGGCGGGGCTCGAACTCCGGGGTGATCCAGCGCGCCCACGCCCCGAGGAGGTCGGAGCGCAGCCGCAGACCGCGGCGGTCGAGGAACTCGGCGAAGGACAGCTCCCGCGCCACGAGGGCCTGCCGGTCGGCCTCCCAGTCGTCACCGGTGGTGTCCCCGACGACGGTGTCCGGGCTCTCCCCGGCGAGCAGGACGCCCGACTCCTCGAAGGTCTCCCGTACGGCGCCGCACACGATGGCCTGGGCGACGGCCGGTTCCGTGCCGAGCCGCGCCGCCCACACGTCCCGGCCGGGTCCGGCCCAGCCCACGAGGTGGTCCTGGTCTCGGGGGTCGACGCCCCCGCCGGGATACGCGTACGCGCCTCCCGCGAAGGCCATGGAGGCCCGTCTGCGCAGCATGTGCACGACGGGACCGGCCGGGGTGTCGCGCAGCAGCATCACGGTGGCGGCGCGCCTCGGCCGTACCGGGGTGAGCGAGCCGTCCGCGAGAGCGCGGATCCGGTCGGGCCACTCCGGCGGGTACCACTGGCCGCCGGGGGTGGCGCGCGGCGGCTGGCTGTGCTGACCATTCGGCATGGCCGGATGCTACGGCCATCCGGCCCGATGTTCGAGGTCGCCCCGCGTCGCCCGGCGCTACGCCGCGTCGCCCGGCCGCCGCCCGCGCCCCTGCCGGGACGCGGTCGCGGCGTCAGGCAGACGCTGGTACCCCGTCAGGCAGAGGGGTCCAGCTCGACCTGGATCTCGATCTCGACCGGCGCATCCAGCGGGAGCACCGCCACGCCCACCGCGCTGCGCGCGTGGACGCCCTTATCGCCGAGGACCGCGCCCAGGAGCTCGCTCGCGCCGTTCAGCACGCCCGGCTGGCCCGTGAAGTCCGGGGCCGAGGCGACGAAGCCGACCACCTTGACGACACGCGCGATCTTGTCGAGGTCACCGACGACCGACTTGACTGCGGCGAGAGCGTTCAGCGCGCAGGTCGCGGCGAGCTGCTTGGCCTGCTCCGCCGAGACCTCGGCGCCGACCTTGCCGGTGACCGGCAGGCTCCCCTTGATCATCGGCAGTTGGCCCGCGGTGTACACGTACCCGCCCGACCGCACGGCCGGCTGGTAGGCGGCCAGCGGCGGGACGACCTCGGGCAGGGTCAGCCCGAGCTCGGCGATCTTCGCCTCGATGACGCCGGTCATGCCTTCTCCCGCTTGAGGTAGGCCACGAGCTGCTCGGGGTTGTTCGGCCCTGGCACGACCTGGACGAGCTCCCAGCCGTCCTCGCCCCAGGTGTCCAGGATCTGCTTGGTGGCGTGGACCAGCAGCGGGACGGTCGCGTATTCGAACTTCTTGGTCATGGGGGCGAGCGTAGTGCCTGTGGTGCGGGGCTCATGCGCGGCCCGGGAGACGAGTGGTTGAGCCGAGTGGTTAGGCTCGGACGCTGTGAGCAGGCTCCAGGTGGTCAGCGGCAAGGGCGGCACCGGCAAGACCACGGTCGCCGCGGCACTCGCGCTCGCCCTCGCACGCGAGGGCAAGCGGACTCTTCTCGTGGAGGTCGAGGGCAGACAAGGGCTCGCGCAGCTCTTCGGCGCCGAGGCGCTCCCCTACGAGGAGCGGAAGATCGCGGTGGCGCCCGGCGGGGGCGGTGAGGTGTTCGCTCTCGCCATCGACGCGGAGCGTGCGCTGCTCGACTACCTCCAGATGTTCTACAAACTGGGTTCGGCCGGACGCGCCCTCAAGAAGCTCGGCGCCATCGACTTCGCGACCACCATCGCGCCCGGGCTGCGGGACGTGCTGCTGACGGGCAAGGCCTGCGAGGCGGTGCGGCGCAAGGACAAGGCCGGCCGGTTCGTCTACGACCACGTCATCATGGACGCTCCGCCGACCGGGCGGATCACCCGGTTCCTGAACGTCAACGACGAGGTGGCGGGCCTGGCCCGCTTCGGTCCGATCCACCATCAGGCGCAGGCCGTCATGAAGGTGCTCAAGTCCCCCGAGACGGCCGTCCACCTGGTCACCCTCCTGGAGGAGATGCCCGTCCAGGAGACCGCGGACGGCATCGAGGAACTGCGCGCGGCCGGGCTGCCCGTCGGACGGGTCGTCGTCAACATGGTGCGACCGCACCACCTGGACGAGAACACCTTGCGCGCGGCGTCCGGTGAGCGCCGCGCCGAGGTCGCCAAGGCCCTTTCCCGGGCGGGCCTCGGCGGTGCGCGCCGAGGGGGCCTGGCCGAGCGGCTGGTGGACCCCCTGCTCGCGCAGGCGGCCGAGCACGCGAGCCGGGTGGAGCTGGAGCGCGCGCAGCGCACCGTACTGGCCGCCCTGCGCGTGCCGACGTACGAACTTCCCCTGCTCGGCGCGGGGATGGACCTGGCCGGGCTGTACGAGCTGGCGACGGAACTGCGCAAGCAGACGGAGACCGGGACCGAATGAGCGAGAGGGTGCAGACCGTGGGCCTGGACACACCACCGCGGCTGGCGGTCGACCGGCTGCTGGACGACCCGAAGACCCGGATCGTCGTGTGCTGCGGGGCGGGCGGGGTCGGCAAGACGACCACGGCCGCGGCGCTGGGCGTACGGGCGGCCGAGCGCGGGCGGAAGGTGGTCGTGCTCACGATCGACCCGGCGCGGCGGCTCGCGCAGTCGATGGGGATCGACTCGCTGGACAACACCCCGCGCCAGGTCGCCTCGGTGGGCGCCGACGGCGGTGAACTGCACGCCATGATGCTGGACATGAAGCGCACCTTCGACGAGATCGTCGAGGCGCACGCGGACGGGGAGCGGGCCCGGGCCATTCTCGCCAACCCCTTCTACCAGTCCCTGTCGGCCGGCTTCGCGGGCACGCAGGAGTACATGGCGATGGAGAAGCTGGGGCAGCTGCGGGCGCGGGACGACTGGGACCTGATCGTCGTGGACACCCCGCCGAGCCGGTCGGCGCTGGACTTCCTGGACGCGCCGAAGCGTCTGGGGTCCTTCCTGGACGGGAAGTTCATCCGCGTGCTGATGGCCCCGGCGAAGGTGGGCGGCCGAGCCGGGATGAAGTTCCTGAATGTCGGCATGTCGATGATGACGGGCACGCTCAGCAAGCTGATGGGCGCCTCGCTGCTGAAGGACGTGCAGACCTTCGTGGCCGCGATGGACACCATGTTCGGCGGTTTCCGCACCCGCGCGGACGCGACCTACCGGCTCCTGCAGGCTCCCGGCACCGCTTTCCTGGTGGTGGCCGCACCGGAACCGGATGCTTTGCGCGAAGCCGCGTACTTCGTGGAGCGGCTGGCGGCGGAGCAGATGCCGCTGGCCGGGCTGGTGTTGAACAGGGTGCACGGCAGCGAGGCTGAACAACTGTCGGCGGAACGGGCGCTGGCCGCCGCAGAGAATCTTGAAGAAGGCGGCATTGTCGATCAGGAGTCCGGGAAAGCTGGACTTCGTGACGCGGCCGCGGAAACCGCGAGGACCACCGGGAAGGACTCCCCCGAGCCCGACTCCCCCGGCGCCGGGACCCTCCCGGACGACGTGGGCGACGTGGAGCACGTGGACGAGGTGCAGCACGTGGGCGACGTCGAGTACGTGGACGAGGTCGAATACGTGGACGAGGTCGACGTGGTCGAGGTCGTGGACGAGGTCGACGTGGTCGAGGTCGACGGCATCACGGCGGAGGAGATCACTGCGGGCCTGCTGCGTCTGCACGCCGAGCGGATGCAGGTGATCGCCCGCGAGCATCGCACGCGCGATCGTTTCACCTCACTGCATCCCGAGGTGGCGGTGGCCGAAGTGGCCGCCCTGCCCGGCGATGTGCACGACCTCGCCGGGCTGCGGGCCATAGGAGAGCGACTCGCGGCCGGGGTTCCGGCCGGAGCGTGAGCGGTTCGTACGAGGTGGTGCGGACGAGGCGTGCGGGTGTTCTACCCGGCTGCCGCGTACGCCTCGTACGGAACGTCGACGCCGATCTCCGCGTCCGCATCCATGGTGAGGATGCCCGTGCTGCGCTCGTACTCCGTACGCGCGGTTTCGAGCAGCCGTCGCCACGAGGTGACGGTGGGACGCCGGCGCAGCAGTGCGCGTCGTTCCCGCTCGGTCATTCCGCCCCACACGCCGAACTCGACACGATTGTCGAGCGCGTCGGCGAGGCACTCGGTCCGCACCGGACATCCGGTGCACACCGCCTTGGCTCTGTTCTGTGCCGCTCCTTGAACGAACAGTTCATCCGGATCGGTAGTGCGGCAGGCTGCCTGCGCACTCCAGTCGGTAACCCAGCCCATCCCGGCGCCGTCCTCTCCCGAATCGAGGCTCCCCCACGGCGGCAGCGGCATATTCACCGCTACCAGTTGAGGACGTTACGGAAGGTAGACACAGCGCAACACCCCCGACGGGCCCAATCTTGAATGGTCCGAACGGACTATGGGTAAGCGGCAGATCACCCGACGGAGTGATCCGGCGACATGCCCGACCATTCTGGCGATTCGGGTGAAATCGGCAGAGTCTTCGCACCGTACGGTCAGCCCGAAGAGCGGGAATCAGACATCAGTTCACCCATTCGGGAAGGGTGAAAATCAAGCCGTGGGGTTGATGTCGCACCGCACTGCTGTGACAGTTGGGGACAGCTTAGGCCAAGGCATTCGCGCGTGTCCGGCGAATCAGAACGTAGGCTGCCCTCCATGGCAAAGAAGCGCTCGGGCGGCGGGCTCACGGGGAGCCAGCAGGCCGCCAAGTTCCTCGGAGTGTCCGTTCTCTCCGGAGTTGTACTGGCCGGCATCGCGATCCCGGGCGCAGGCGCCCTCGGACTGGCGGCCAAGGGCACGGTCGAGGGATTCGATGAGATCCCGGCCAATCTCAAGACTCCGCCGCTGAGCCAGCGGACCACGATTCTCGATGCCGAAGGTGGCTTGATCGCCACGGTCTATTCGCGCGACCGTCAGGTGGTCCCGCTGACGGCCATCTCCCCGTACATGCAGAAGGCGATCGTCGCGATCGAGGACTCGCGTTTCTATGAGCACGGCGCCGTCGACCTCAAGGGCATCCTGCGCGCGGTCAACCGCAACGCACAGGAAGGCGGCGCCGCACAGGGCGCCTCCACCCTTACTCAGCAGTATGTGAAGAACGTGTTCGTCGAAGAGGCCGGCGACGACGAGACGAAGGTGCGCGAGGCGCAGGAGAAGAGCCTCGGCCGCAAGATCCGCGAACTGAAGTACTCGATCCAGGTGGAAGAGGAGCTCGGGAAGAACAAGATCCTGGAGAACTACCTCAACATCACGTACTTCGGCCAGCAGGCCTACGGAATCGAATCCGCCGCCCAGCGCTACTTCAGCAAACCCGCCAAGGACCTGACCCTGGAGGAGTCGGCCCTGCTGGCCGGCCTCGTGCAGTCGCCGAGCCGGTACGACCCGGTGAACGACACTCAGGAGGCGATGAAGCGCCGCAACATCGTCCTCCAGCGGATGGCCGACATCAAGGACATCTCACAGGCGCAGGCCGACGCGGCGAAGGCGAACCCGGTCAACCTGAAGGTGACGCGCCCGAAGAACGGCTGCATCACCGCGGTCAAGGGCGCGGGCTTCTTCTGCGACTACGTGCGCAACTCCTTCCTGACCGACCCCGTCTTCGGCAAGACGCGCGAGGAGCGGGCGAAGGTCTGGAACCAGGGGGGCCTGACCGTACGGACGACCCTGGATCCGCAGTCGCAGGACGCGGCCAACGAGTCGATCAAGGATCACGTCTACCAGGAAGACGAGATCGCGACCGCCGTGACGCTGGTCGAGCCCGGTACGGGCCGGGTGCTGGCGATGGGTCAGTCCAAGCCGTACGGCTTCGGGAAGAACGAGACCCAGATCAACTACTCCGTCGACAAGCGGATGGGCGGATCCAACTTCGGCTTCCAGGTCGGATCGACCTTCAAGCCGTTCATCGCGGCGGCGGCCCTGGAGCAGGGCATGCCCCCGACGAAGGTGTACGCGGCGCCGAACCGGATGGACTACCCGAGCAACATCCCGCGCTGCGACGGTTCCGAGTACGTCAACACCACGAAGGAGACGGCGAAGAACGAGACCGAGGACGAGATCGGCCCCTATGCGCTGCGGACGGCCATGGAGAAGTCGATCAACACCTACTTCGTCGAGATGATCTCCGAGATCGGCCTCTGCCCGGTCGCGCAGATGACGCAGAAGCTGGGCGTGGTCCCGGCGAGCGGCGCGAAGCTCGCGGACGGTCCGGCCATCGCGCTCGGCTCGGAGGAGATGTCCCCGCTGACGATGGCCAACGCGTACGCGGCCTTCGCCAACCGCGGCGTCCACTGCACGCCGATCGCCATCGAGTCGATCACCGACGCGCACGGCAAGGCCCTCGCGGTGCCGAAGACGAAGTGCGAGCGGGCGATGTCGCAGAACACCGCCGACACCATCAACACTCTGCTGCGCGGTGTGGTCGACGCCGGTACCGGTGAGCGGGCCGGTCTGACCGACCGCGACAGCGCGGGCAAGACGGGTACGACGGACCACCGCTACAACGCCTGGTTCGTGGGCTACACCCCGAACATCTCCGGCGCGGTGTGGGTCGGCTCCGGTGGTGCGCGGAAGATCACGATGGAGGACATCATGATCGGCGGCAGGTCCTACGACAAGGTCTTCGGCGGCGGCCTGCCCGGCCCCATCTGGAAGGACGCGGTCACCGGCGCGCTGTCCGGGCGCGAATCAGCCGACTTCACCACGGTCAGCATCCCGGACGCCGCGGCCGGCTCCGGACCGGCCGGCGGGAAGCCGACCACGACGCCGGTCAATCCCGGCAAGCCCGCGAAGCCCGGCAGGCAGGGGGACGGCAAGCCCGGCGGGCGGCCGGGCGGGCAGGCGATCGCCGGGATGACCGGCGGCGCCGGCGGCGGGGGCGGCGATCCGGAGGACCCGTTCAGCGGGATCACGCTGGAGCCGGGGCTGCTCGGCGGCCGGGAGCAGCGGTAGCAGTACGGGGAAGAGCGGAGCGAGAGGGGCCCCGGCCGATGGGCGGTTTCTAGCGGTCGTTGCAACACGTGGTTGGTTTGATCAAGCTGCGAGTAGTTTATGCAGGCGCTCGGCTGGGGTTTCCCAGCCGAGCGTT
>NZ_JBSFTS010000012.1:0-169162 GCF_053591375.1 Streptomyces sp. NPDC003034 | reverse complement strand
GCCCGGTCGCGCGCGGCCCAGCGCAGCGAATCCGCGGCCTCTGTGATCTTGGCCGGGCCCACGCTGCCCGGCAAGATCCGAAAGACACGCCCTGGGGCTGGAGGTCCGTTTGAAACGCACCGGTCAGCTCGCCGCGAGGCGGAAGCTCACCTTCCCGAAGCTGATCTGGTCACCGTCCCGGACCACGGCCGAGCCGGTCACCCGGCGCCCGTTGACCGTGGTCCCGTTGGTGGACCCGAGGTCCTTCAGCACCCACACGCCGTCCCGCATGCGCAGCTCCGCATGCGCGCGGGAGACGGTCTCGTGGCTGAGCCGCAGCCCGTTGCCGGGGTCGCGGCCGATCCGCAGGGCCGCCGCGCTCGGGTGCGGGAGCAGCAGCTTCGGGAGTCTCTCGGCGGTCCAGGCCCGCCGGACGCCCACGGTCACGGCGGAGGCCCGGCCGACCCAGGCGAAGAGCCTGCGGATCCAGGGGGCCTCGGTGCCGGCCCGGCCTTCGAGGTCGGCGGTGAGGACGGCGAGATCCTCGGGGCGGCGGGCGACCAGGGCCAGTTGCATCCGGCGGATAAACGTGTCCTGGGAGAGCTTGCCGACCGCCACGCCCTCCCTGAGCCGGCCGAGCGCATCGTCCCGCTCGGCGTCGGAAAGCCGCGGGGCGGGGAAGGCGGGGAACTCGAAACTCGACGTCACAGGGTGATTGTCGGCCCGTCGGGGCCGGAGTGTCCAGAACTCCCGCCCTCCGCCCGGAATGATGGGCAGGATACGCATGCTGGCACACCGCCGGAGACGAGGGGACCGTCCGTGCAGTTCGAGGTCTGGGCACCGCTGACAGGTCATGTCGCCATGCGACTCGACGACGCGACATACGACATGGCTCGCGATCCCGGCCGGGACGGCTGGTGGGTCGTGGCCGTCCCCGCTGAAGACGGGGCGCGGTACGGGTTCCTGCTGGACGGCGCCGAGGCGGACGCCGTCGTACGGCCCGACCCGCGCGGGCGGCGGCTGCCCGACGGGCCCGACGGACTGTCGGCCGTGGTCGATTTCGACGCACTGACACCTCAGGGGCCGTCACCGCGCGTTCCGCTTCAGGACGCGGTCCTGTACGAGCTGCACATCGGCACCTTCACCGCCGAGGGCACCTTCGACGCCGCGGCCGCCCGCCTCGGGCATCTCGTCGCGCTGGGTGTCACCCACGTGGAGCTGATGCCCGTCTGCTCCTTCCCCGGCCGTCACGGCTGGGGGTACGACGGGGTCGCCCCGTGGGCGGTGCACGAGCCGTACGGCGGCCCGGCCGGCCTCGCCCGGTTCGTGGAGGCGGCCCACGCCGCCGGCCTGGGCGTCGTCCTGGACGTGGTCCACAACCACCTCGGTCCCTCCGGCAACCACCTGCCCGCCTTCGGCCCGTACTTCACCGACACCCACCACACCCCCTGGGGTTCGGCGGTGAACCTGGACGCGCCGGGCTCCGACGAAGTGCGCGCGTACTTCCTCGGCAGCGCGCTGGCCTGGCTGCGCGACTACCGGATCGACGGGCTGCGCCTGGACGCCGTACACGCGCTGGCCGACGACCGGGCGCTGACCTTCCTGGAGGAGCTGGCGGCGGCCGTGGACGAGCTGGCGGCCGAGACCGGCCGGCCGCTGTTCCTGATCGCCGAGTCCGACCGGTGCGACCCGCGCACCACCACCCCGCGCGCCGACAACGGCCTGGGCCTGCACGCCCAGTGGAACGACGACTTCCACCACGCCCTGCACTGCGCGCTGACCGGCGAGTCCCAGGGGTACTACGGTGATTTCGCCGCGGCTCCGATCGCCGCCCTCGCCAAGACGATGACCCGGGTCTTCTTCCACGACGGGACGTGGTCCTCCTTCCGCGGCCGCAGCCACGGCCGGCCGGTGGACCACCGGCGCACCCCGGCCCACCGCTTCCTCGGCTACACCCAGACCCACGACCAGATCGGCAACCGAGCGCTGGGCGACCGGCTCGCCGCCTCCCTCTCCCCGGGGCTGCTGGCGTGCGCGGCGACCGTGGCGCTGACCGGGCCGTTCGTCCCGATGCTGTTCATGGGCGAGGAGTGGGGCGCGAGGACGCCGTGGCAGTACTTCACCGACCACGGCGATCCGCAGCTCGCCGAGGCGGTCCGCACCGGCCGGCGCCGGGAGTTCGCCGCGCACGGCTGGAAGGCCGAGGAGATCCCGGACCCGCAGGACCCGGCCACCCGGGACCGGTCCTGCCTGGACTGGGACGAGCCCGGGCAGGACGCGCACGCGCGGCTGCTGGCCTGGTACCGCACGCTGGTCTCGCTGCGCCGCACCCAGCCGGACCTGCGCGACCCGGACCTGGCGTCGGTCCGGGTCGCCCACGACGAGGAGCGGCGCTGGCTCACCTTCCGCCGCGGTGACGTACGGGTGATCGTGAACCTCTCCCCCGATCCGGCGACGATCGCGCTGGGCTCCAACGGTGTACGGGTGCTGGCCGCCTGGGAGCCCCTCGAACCCCCGCACCCGGACGGGCGGATCCACGTACCGGCCGAGTCGGCGGTGATCCTCGGCCCGTAGGGCGAGGGTCGCTCGTCACTCGACGACGGCGAGCTCGCGCGGGGCGTTGTTGAGGCGGCGCACGCCGTCTTCGGTGACGGTCACGATGTCCTCGATGCGGACGCCGAACCGGCCGGGCAGGTAGACGCCCGGCTCCACCGAGAAGCACATGCCGGGCACGAGGGGCTGTTCCTCGCCCTCCACCATGTACGGGGGCTCGTGGGTGGTGACGCCGATGCCGTGGCCGGTGCGGTGGATGAAGCGGTCCCCGTAGCCGAACCCGGTGATCACCGCCCGGGCGGCCCGGTCGACCTCCTGGCAGGCGATGCCGGGCCGCACCGCGGCGGTGGCCGCCTGCTGGGCCTCGCGGACGATGTCGTGGACGCGCTGTTCCTCGGCGCTGGGCTCGCCGACGTGCACGGTGCGGGAGATGTCGGAGCCGTAGCCGTAGCGCAGGCCGCCGAAGTCGAGCACCACCATGTCGCCGTGCCGGATCACCCGGTCGCCGGCCTCGTGGTGCGGGTTCGCGCCGTTGGGGCCGGAGCCGACGACGGTGAAGTCGACCTGGGAATGGCCGTGTACACGGAGCAGGGCGGCGAGGTCGGCCGCCACGTCGGTCTCCCGGCGGCCGGCGAAGGGGACGTGGAGGATCTGCGCGTAGGCGGCGTCGGCGGCCGCTCCGGCCGCCGCGAGGCGTTCCAGTTCCCGTTCGTCCTTGACCGCGCGCAGCATGGGCAGGGCGTCGGTGAGCGGCACGTACGAGGTCGTCGGCAACTGCCGCTGGAAATTGAGGAGGTGCAGGGCCCAGGTGTTGTCGCTCACCCCGAACCGCCCGCCGGCGTCCAGCAGCGGGGCGGCGGCCGTGTACGGGTTCTTCCCGTCGGCCCAATCCCGCAGGGTGAGCGCCGGCGCCCCCGGGGCCTTGGCGGCGTCGGGAGCCTCCAGGGTGGGGACGACGAGCACCGGTTCCTGCCCGGCGGCGAGCACGAGGACGGTCAGCCGCTCGGTCTCGGCGGTGGGCCGGTAGCCGGTGAGGTGGGCGAGGTCGGGGCCGGGGGCGATCAGCAGCCCCGCCAGTCCCGCGTCGGCGGCGCTCTGCGCGGCGGCCTCCATGCGCGCGGCGTAGTCGGCGGCGGTGAAGGGCGCGGGCTCGGAGACGGAGCCGGAAGCGGGTCCGCAAGCGGGTCCGGTGTGCAGGAGGTCAAAGTCGGAGGTCATGACGGGATCCTCCCGTGAGCCGTGCCGCGAGGGCAACGGCCGCGCCGACCGGGGCGCCGGGCGGGAGCAGTTCGTACGGTGCAGCAGGCGCGGCGCGGACAGCGGTACGGCGACCCCCGCCCCGGCTGCCTCGGCGACGCCGCGCGGGAGCAGCACAAGGCCGTGCCCGGCTGCGGCCGGGGCGCAGAGGGCGCGCAGGTCGGTGCCGTCGTAGCGCACGGCCGTGCGGGCGGCGGTGAGCGGCAGGCCCACTTCGGGGGCGTCGAGCCAGCGGGCGTCGGCGAGGTCCTCCAGCCGGAGCGCGTCCCGGCCGGCGAAGGGATGCCCGGCGGGCAGCAGTACGGCCAGCTCCTCCTCCCCCACGGCCGTCACGGTGAGCGGTGCCAGGTCGGGCAGGCGCAGCGGATCGCTGGGCGCGGCCAGTCCGTCGACGAGGCCGAGGTCGCAGTCCCCGGTGGCGACGGCCGCGGGCACCTCGGCCGGGGGCAGCACCCGCAGGGTGACGCCGGTGGCGGGCAGGGCCGCCAGCAGCCGGGGCCCGACGGCCAGCGGGGACGCGGCGAGCGTGACCCGCCCGGGCGGGGCGGCGGCCAGCCGCAGCACGTCGGCCCGGGCCGCGTCCAGCCGCAGCAGCAGCGGCCCGGCGTGTTCCAGCAGCCGTACTCCGGCCGGGGTCGGGGCCACGGGCCGCCGGGTGAGCAGGCCGGTCCGGAGATCGCCTTCGAGCGCGGCGATGTGCTGCGAGACGGCGGACTCCTGGACGCCTACTGGATTCCCACCGCCGCCGCCTCGGCCGAGGCGGCCTCCGGGGCGCTGGCCCGCTTCGATGCCGTCTGGGTGCCGCCCGGAAGCCCGTACGCCAGTGAGGCGGGCGCCCTGGAAGCGATCCGCGTGGCCCGGGAGGAGGGGATTGCGTTCCTCGGCACCTGCGGCGGCTTCCAGCACGCCCTGCTGGAGTACGGCCGCAACGTCTGCGGGCTCGCGGGCGCCGCACACGCCGAGAACGACCCGGCGGCCGAGGACCCGATGATCACGCCGCTCACCTGCCCGCTCGTCGGGCACGAGGGCCTCGTACGGGCCGAGCCGGGATCGCTCGCCGAGTCCGCGCTCGGCGCGGAGCGGACGATGGAGCGCTACCACTGCGACTACGGGCCCTCCCCGCGCCACCTGCCGGCGCTGGCCGCGCACGGGCTGCGGCTGTCGGGGCACGACGACGACGGTCAGGTGCGGATCGCGGAGCTGCCCGGGCACCCCTTCTTCCTCGCCACGCTGTTCCAGCCGGAACTCCACGGGGACGGGACGAGGCCGCACCCCGTGGTGCGGGCCCTGGCCGCCGCCGCGGTCGCGCACGCCACGGCCGCCGCGGCCCGGGCCACGGCCGCGGTCGCCCCGGCGCGATAACGCGTCGCTGGACCACCCCGCTGATCGGCTATGCTGTGCGTGCACGTCGAACGGTGGTCCGCCGCCCTTCGTGGTGGGTGTAGCTCAGTTGGTAGAGCACCTGGTTGTGGTCCAGGTGGCCGCGGGTTCAAGTCCCGTCACTCACCCTTTCGGTCCCGTGGGGTACGAGGTCTTCCTCGTACCCCACGGGCTTTTCCGCGTTCCCGGTGCCGGGGCGCGTTCCCGGTTCCGGGGGAGGATCCGCGTCAGACCGTCCGGATCGCCGGGTCCGAAACGCCCGGGGCGCCCGTCTCGACGTGGCCCGCGAAGCGGCGCAGGAAGGTCCGGTCGGCGTCGGAGACCACCTGGACGTCGTACCAGCGGGAGCTGGCGCGGAGGTCGACCGTGTGGGAGACCGTCCCGCCGGCCAGGACCTTGAAGGTCTGGGCCGCGCCGCCGTAGGCGTTGGTCACCGTGAGGGTGACCGCTGTCGCGCCGGAGTTGCTCAGGGTCAGCGCCAGGTTGCCGGTGGCGGGGACGTGGCGGGCCCTGACCTCGGGGCCGGCCTTCTTCGCCGGGCCCTTCCAGGTGCGCAGGAAGCCGTTGGGCCCCCAGGCCGTGAGGTTGATCTGGTTGCCGGTGGAGCCGCTGGTGCTCCAGGTGTCCGACAGGGTCTTGCCCGCCTCCACGGTGTACGGCCAGGGGCCGTCCGTACGGTTGCCCGAGGTGGTGTGGAAGTGGGCGCCGAGGGCCGGTCCGGCGGCGAACGTGAGGGTGAACTGGCCGGTGGAGGGCGTCGCCTTGCCGTCCACGTACGGGTGGTAGCCCAGGGCCCGCGTCGGCTTGGAGCCCGCCTCCTGCTTCGGGAGGGTGCCGGTGGCCGGCACGGTGGGAACGTAGTCCGGGTGGCGGTTCTTGTCCGGTGGGACGTACCCGGCGGTGGAGGGCAGCACGGCGGGGGCGGCGTCCGCCCGGCTGAAGTCGAAGGCCGAGGTCAGGTCGCCGCACACCGCGCGGCGCCACGGGGAGATGTTGAGCTCGCGCACGCCGAACCGCTTCTCCATGAAACGGATCAGGGAGGTGTGGTCGAAGGTCTCGGAGCAGACGTAGCCGCCCTTGCTCCACGGGGAGACGACGATCATCGGGACGCGCGGGCCGAGCCCGTAGGGGCCGGCCGCGTAGCCGCCGCCTCCCTGGTACAGGTCGCCGGAGACGGGCGCCGTGGACAGGCCCCAGGCTGAGGAGGCCGGCGGGTACGGGGGCACCACGTGGTCGAAGAAGCCGTCGTTCTCGTCGTAGGTGATGAACAGGGCCGTCTTCGCCCACACGGCCGGGTTCGCGGTCAGGGAGTCGAGGACCTGCGAGATGTACCAGGCGCCGAAGTTGGACGGCCAGTTCGAGTGCTCGCTGAACGCCTCGGGGGCGGTGATCCAGGACACCTGCGGGAGGGTGCCGTTCACGACGTCCGCGCGCAGGCGGTCGAAGTAGCCGTCACCGGCCTTGGCGTTGGTGCCCGTACGGGCCTTCTCGTAGAGGGCGCTGCCGGGCTGGGCGTTGCGGTAGGTGTTGAAGTACAGCAGCGAGTTGTCACCGTAGTTGCCGCGGAAGGCGTCGTTGATCCAGCCCCAGTGGCCGGCCGCGTTCAGGCCGTCGCCTATGTCCTGGTAGATCTTCCAGGAGACCCCGGCCGCCTCCAGGCGCTCGGGGTACGTCTTCCAGCCGTAGCCGAGCTCCTGGTTGCCGAGGACCGGGCCGCCGCCCACACCGTCGTTGCCCGTATAACCCGACCACATGTAGTAGCGGTTGGGGTCGGTGGCGCCGATGAAGGAGCAGTGGTAGGCGTCGCAGATTGTGAAGGCGTCGGCGAGCGCGTAGTGGAAGGGGATGTCCTCGCGCTTCAGGTAGGTCATGGTCTTGGCCGTCTTGGCCGGGACCCACTTGTCGTACTTGCCCTTGTTGTACGCCTGCTGGCCGCCGGCCCAGTCGTGGTTGAGCCCCTCCAGGAACTGCATGCCCAAGTCCTCGACGTCCGGGTTGAAGGGGAGGATGTCCTTCGTCCCGTTGGACTGGTGGAAGACCGACTTGCCGTTGTCCTGGAGGACCGGCCTCGGATCACCGAAGCCCCGGACGCCCTTCATCGCGCCGAAGTAGTGGTCGAAGGAACGGTTCTCCTGCATGAGGACGACGATGTGCTCGATGTCCTGGATGGTTCCCGTGCTGCCCTGCGCCGTGATGGCGGCCGCCCGCGCGATGCTCTCGTTCAGCATCGCGACGGCGGCGGTGCCGCCGGCGATCTGCAGGAACCTGCGGCGATTGAGTTCAGTCATGGAGTGACGACCTCTGGGGGGTGAGGGAGGAGTCGAGGGGCGCCCCAAGGACAGCGGTCCCGGGGTACCGGACGGAGAGCGGTTCGTGACGACGCGCCGTACAACCGGAGAACGAAGAGCGCGCCGCCGGCGGCCGGGTCGGCCCGGAGCCTGCCGGGCCTGCCGTGGGTCATGACTGCGGGCCTGTCCCACGGCATACCGGCCGGGGCTTGAAGCGCGCTCTGCGGCCGCTCCTGCGGCCGCCGGAGAAACGGTACGGGCAACCCCTCACCGCGCAACAGACCGCGGAACTAAGCTCGTTGCCGGGCGGGGCGGCGCGAGAGGGTCGGGCGGCCGTCGTTGACGTACGCGGCGCGCTTGCCCGCGGCGACCCAGGCCAACGCCAGCGTCGTCGACACGACCCGCGGCCGGAACCGCTCGGCGAACCCGTGGTGGGCCAGCAGGTCCACGGCCCGGAAACCGGGCGCGCTCGGGAAGGGCGGGTCCAGGTTGACATCCACCAGCCGGGTGGCCGAGGTGGGTCGCAGCCGCGCATCGGCCCCGCCCTGCCGGACCCGGGCGCTCACACCGTCGGTGAAGAAGACCTCGCCGCTGAACGGGTCGGCCACGGCTGCCGCCCCGTCGCGCAGCGCCACGTTGACGGCCACCAGCATGGCGCCGACGGCGTAGTTCAGCGTGCCGCACAGCGGGTCCACCAGCCACTGGCGCACGGCCCCGGCGGCACCCTGCTGCCCGCCCTCCTCACCGAGCACCGCATCATGGGGTCGAGCGGCACGGATGACGCCGAGGATCGCCTTCTCGGCTTCGACATCGGCGGCGGTGGCGAAGTCCCCGGCGCCCTTGTCGGTGCGGGCGAGCCGCCGGCCGTACACGGCGTGCACGACGTCCGCGCCGGCGCGTGCCGCGGCCATCGCGACGCCGGCATCGTCCAGTCCCGCAGACGAGTTGATCACGTCGTGCAGAATATCGGCGCCCGAAGCACAGGAGCACAGCAGCACATGAGTACAGGTGCACAGGACAGCGCCCCGGCCGTCACCGTCGGCGCGGGACACGACCTCCTACTCACCACCCCGGGCGACGATCTGAGCATCCGTACTCAGGCCCGGCAGCCCGCGCCTTGCCATGGTGTGGACATGTTCATTCAGCCGTGTGATCCGCTGCCGCGCGCCGGGATAACCGCCGTCGGCAGCCTGTTGCCCGAGGAGGTGCTGTCCTCGGACCGCCTCCAGCGGGAGGTGGCGCTCCGCAGTGGACTGACGCTGCCCCCGCGGTTGCTGACGCAGGCCACCGGCATCGTCTCCCGTCGCGTCGCGGGGGACGGCGTATACGCCTCCACCCTCGCCGTGGGCGCCGGACGGCGGGCGCTGGCGGCCGCCGGGCTCAGCCCGCTCGACGTAGACCTGCTGCTCTTCGCCTCCGCCTCCCGCGACATGGCCGAGCCGGCCACGGCCCACATCGTGCAGGCGGAGCTCGGCTCGCGGGCCCACGCCCTCGACGTCACCAACGCCTGCAACAGCTTCATCAACGGAATCGACCTCGCCCGGTCCATGATCCTCGCCGGGCGGGCGCGCCGGGCCCTGGTGGTCACCGGCGAGACCCCGAGCCGGGCCGTGCGGACCTCCCCGGCCGACTTCGCGGAGCTCCGCGACGGCTTCGCCGGCTACACCTTCGGCGACGCGGGGGCCGCCGTCGTCGTGGAGGCGGTGGAGCGGGGCGGGATCCTCGACGTGGACACCGAGACCCACTCCGAGCACTGGGAGGTCGGAGGCATTCCGGGTGGCGGCTCACGACACCCGCGCGGGGACGCGTACACCTACTTCCGCGGCGACGGGCACGAACTGCGCGGCGTCTTCGAGAAGATGGGCACCGCGGTCATCGACCGGACGCTGCACCGGACCGGGATGGACTGGGACGGCTTCGCCAAGGTGCTCGTGCACCAGGTGACGGTGCCGTACCTGGAGCGGTTCGCGGAGCTGACCGGGGTGCCGGCCGAGAAGCTGGTGGTGACCGTGCCCGAGCTCGGCAACATCGCGAGCGCCAGCATCGGCGTGCAGCTGGACCGGATCTTCGGCGGGCTGGAGCCGGGGGAACGCGTGCTGTTCGTGGGCCTCGGCGGCGGCATCAGCATCATGACGATGGTCTGGGAGAAGGCGTGAGCCGGCCGATGTGGGTGATCGTGCCCGCCCACCGGGAAGAGGCCCGCCTCGCCGGCACGCTGCGGGCCCTCGCCGCCCAGCGGGACCGGGACTTCACGCTGCTGGTCGTCGACAACGCGTCAGGGGACGCCACCGGGGACATCGCCCGTGAGTTCGCCGCCGCCGCGCCCTTCCCGGTGGAGGTGATCGAGGAGCCGGAGAAGGGCGTCGGTTCCGCCGTGGACACCGGCTTCCGGTACGCGATCGACCGGGGCGCCGCCCTGCTCGCCCGCACCGACGCCGACTGCCTGCCCCGGCCCGGCTGGACGGGCGCCGCGCGGGCCGCCCTCACCAAGAACCCCGGCCTGGTGTGCGGGCGGATCACCGCCCGCCGCGACGAGCACGGGCCCCTCGGCCGGGCCGTTTTCGCCGTCCTCGTGGCCCTCGCCGCGCTCTTCGGCCGCCTGCGGCCCCGGCACGCCCGCCGCAACGGCTACCGGGCCGCCTACCGCATGCACGCGGGGAACAACATGGCCATCACCGCCGAGCTGTACCTCGCCGTCGGCGGCATGCCCCGGCGCCCCTCCCCGACCGACCGGCTCTTCCTCAACGCCGTACGCCGCCACACCGACCGCATCACGCACTGCCGGGACATGGTCGTGGAGAACTCGACGCGACGGCTGCGGGCGTACGGGATCACGGGCACCGCCCGCTGGTACCTCGACCAGGGCAGCGGTGCGCGGGGGGCTGATCCGCGCTGATGCTCGACCGACTCGACCACGCGCTGCGCGGCCGCCCCGAGCTGCCCGCCGTCCTCACCTCGACCCGTACGGGCGCCACCCGGGTCCGCGCCACCCGCGGCGAACTCGCCGAACTTTCCGACGCCTTCGCCGCCGCGCTGCACGCGCGCGGGCTGCGTGCCGGTGACACGGTCGGTGTCGCCGTACGGCCGGGGCCGCGGGCGCTCGCCGTCCTGCTCGCGCTGTGGCGGCTCGGGCTGTGCGGAGCGGTGCTCGACCCCGGCGCGGGTCCCGACGTGCTGCGCGCCCGGCTCGCCCTGGCCCGCCCCTCGCTCGTGCTCGCCGACGCGGCCGCGCAGGCGGTGGCGGGCTGGGCCCGGCCGCTGGCGCGCCGGGCGGGGCTCGCGCTGCCGGACCTGGCGGGGCTGGGGCCGGTGGCGACCGTCGGGCCCCGGCTGCCGGGCTGCGCGCCCTCCCTGGACCGGGCCGCGCCGCGGCAGGGCGTCCCCGTGCACGGGGACGCGGACGGCGACGCGGTGATCGTCTTCACCTCCGGGACCACCTCCCGGCCGCGTGCCGTGGTCCACACCCGGGCCGGCCTGGCCGCCGGGATGACCACGGTCGCCTCCCTCTTCGACCCGCGGCCCGGTCAGCCGGTCGTGGGCGGCACCTTCTTCGTCCTCGTCCCGTCGCTCACGGGCGGCGCCCCGGTGGCCCTCCCGGCCCGCGACCCGCGGGTCCTGGCCCGCCAGTTGCACCGGCTGCGCCCCCAGGGCACCTATCTGACCCCGCCCCAGCTGCGGGACGCCCTGGGCGCGGGAGCCCGCTTCCACGGGCGGGTGTGGACGGGCTCGGCGCCCGCCGGCGCCGGGCTGCTGGAACGCGTGCGCGCCGCGGGCGCCGAGGAGGCGTGGGGGGTGTACGCGCTGACCGAGCTGTTCCCCGCCGCCGCGGTGGAGGCCCGGGAGAAGGCCGCCTTCGAAGGCACCGGGGACCTGGTCGGGGCCCCGCTGCCGGGCGTCCTCGCCAAGCCCGACGCCGACGGGGAGCTGCTGCTCGCCGGAGCCGCGGCCCGCGACCGCTACCTCGGCGAGGAGCCGGACCCGTGGGTGCGTACGGGAGACCGGGCGCGGCTGGACGGAGCCGGCCGGATCGTCCTCGAAGGCCGGTGCAAGGACATGGTGCTGCGGCGGGCGGAGAACATCTACCCAGGTCTGTACGAGCCGTCGCTGCAGGTTCCGGGCGTGGAACTGGCCCTGCTCGTCGGGGTTCCGGCGGGCGACGGGGACGAACGGCTCGTGGCCGTCGTACAGCCGCGGCGCGGCGCCGCCGAACCGGTCCTGCGCGCCGCCCTGTCGGGGCCGATCGGGCGGATGGGCACGGCGCGGCCCGACGCGGTGCTGTTCGCGCGGATCCCGCTGTCCGGCCGGTCCCGCAAACCGGACCGGGCGGCGGCAGCAGCCCTGGCGGCGCGACGCCTCGGCGTACGGGTATGACGCGCCCTGGCCGCCGCGCCGCGGCCCGCCCCCTCTGCCCGACCACCGCGCGGGCCCTTCGAAGGACCCCGCCACCGGGCCGGCGCCGCCGGTCCGCCGATCGCACGGAGGTGCACGCGTGACGCGTTCGGATCCCGCCCGGCGACGGGCCCGCCGCCGGGACCGCCTGGTGTACCTGTACGGTCATCCCCTGCTGTTCGGGCTGCTAGCCGCCACGCGGGGCCGACCCGTCCGCAGACTCGGCCGCAGCCTGCTCGTCCATGACGCGGACGCCTACCGGGAGGCGCTGACCCGGCTGCCGCTGGACCGGACGGCGGCCGGTACCACGGGCGCCGCGGCGCGCACCGCGCTGTCCGGTGGCACGCATACGCCGGGCGGCGGGGTGCTGTTCGACCAGGACGGCGGCGGCCACCGGGCCGACCGGCGCGGCCTGGCGGACCGGCTCGGCGCGGCGGGGGTGGAGCAACTGCGGGCGGTGTGGCAGCCGTTGCTTGTACGCCGGCTCGCGCCGCTCGCCCGGGGCGCCGAGGTGGACCTCGTGGAGCTCGCGCGGGAGCTGGCCGGGTCGGTGGTGTGCGCGCTGCTGGACTGCGCCGCCGATCCCGCGGCCGTCGCGGAGGCCGCCGCCGAGGCCGCGGCCGCCTCCGTCCGCAGCCATCTGCCCGGCCCGCGCCGCCCGCGCGCCGAGGCCGCCGCCGCCCGGGCCGCCGACCGGCTCCGGCTGCTGCTGGGCAGCCCCGGCCAGGCCGGCGACGCCCTGGCCGCCATGGTGGCGGTGGCCGCCGTCAACACCACCGTGGCCGCGCTGCCCCGGGCCGTGGCGTGGTGCGCCGACGCCGGCCTGTGGGACCAGGCCGCCGACCCGGAGCTGCGCCCGGTGCTGGCCGACGAACTGCTGCGGGTGACCGCGGCCTCGCCGCTGCTGCCGCGGGTGGCCGCCGCGGACGGTGCCATCGGCGGCTGCCCGGTGCGCGGCGGCGACCGGCTGCTGCTGGTGGCGCGCCACGCGGCCGAGGCGCACCGGCGTGACCCGGACGCCCGCCAACCGGCCGGCCCTGCCACCGCCCACCTGGTCTTCGGCGCCGGCCCGCACGTCTGTCCGGGGGCGCGGCTGGCCCGCGTACAGCTCACCGACGTGCTGGGGGCGCTGGCCCCGCACCGACCGGTGGTGGCGCGGGCGCGCGTGGACCGCGGGGCCGCCCTGCCGGGCTGGCGCCGCCTGACCGTGCGGGCCGGCGCGTGAGGGCCCGTACGGACCGGCCGCGGATCGTCGTCACCGGGGCGAGCGGCTTCTGCGGCGGGCACGTGGCCCGGGCGGCCGCCGCCGGCGGGGCGGACGTGGTGTCCGTGGGCCGCAGGCCCGGCCCGACCGGGGAGCACCGCTCCTGGGACGCGGCCGCCGGCGCGCCGGACCTGTCCGGGGCCGACCTCGTGGTGCACTGCGCGGCGGCGGTCGGCGATCCGCCGCCCGGCTCGGCGGCCGAGGCCCGGATGCGGGCCGTGAACGTGGACGGCGCCGCCCGGCTGCTGGACGCCGCGGGCGGCCGGCCCGTGGTGTGGATCAGCAGCGCCAGCGTCTACGATCCGCGCCGGGGCCGCGGGCTGATCGGCGAGGACCATCCGCGCACCGGCCAGCTGAACGCCTACGGCCGTACCAAGGCGGCGGGCGAGGCCCTCGCCCTGGCCGCAGGCGCGGTGGTGCTGCGGCCGCGGGCCGTCTACGGCCCCGGCGACACCCAGTTGCTGCCCCGGCTGCTCTCCCGGGTGCGGGCCGGGACCCTGGCGCTCCCGGGACCGGACGTGCGGCTGAGCCTGACGGCGGTGGAGAACCTCGCCGACGCGGCTCTGTCGGCGGCCGGCTGGGCCCCGGGCGCCTACAACGTGGCCGACGCGGAGCCGTACGCCCGGGACGCCGCCGTACGGGAGGTCCTGCGGGCCCACGGTGTCACGGCCCGCATCCGCCACCTGCCCCTGCCGGTGGCCCGTACGGCCGCCCGGGCGGCCGAGGCCCTCGCCCGCCTCACCGGCGCGGAACCGGCCCTCAGCCGCTACGCGGTCGACCAGCTGGCCCACTCGGTGGTGCTGGACCTGAGCCGGGCGCGGGCCCAGGGCTGGTCCCCGCGCCGGACCCTGGCCGACTACACGGCCTCGGTGGCCGCCACGGACCGGGGTACCTGACCGCGCGCGGACTGGGCGGGCTTGGCGGGCTTGGCGGGCTTGGCGGGCTTGGCGGGCGGTCAGCGTCCTCGGGCGCGGTACAGATCGCGGATCAGGGCGATCTCGGCTCCGTGGTGCAGGACTTCCTGGTTGACCCACCACACGATGTCGATGAACGGCTCCTCGGCGTCGCTGCCGTGGGGATAGGTGCAGTATCCGACGGTGTCGAGCGCGGCGTCGTCGACGCTCAGCAGCGCCTTGCGCCAGGCCGTGGCGGCGGCGTCGAAGGCGGCGACCGCCCCTGCCGCGTCCCCGCTGACGGGGTGGTCGGCCCGGGTGAGCCGGTGGCCGCCGGCCGTGTGATCGGCGCGGAGGGACAGCATCTCGCTCAGGTGGCTCAGGCGCCAGGCGATGGTGGTGAAGGGCGGCGGCCAGGGGTGCGGGTAGGAGGCGGCGTCGCGTCCCCAGTGCCCGGCGCCCGCCAGGAGGGTCGCGCGCGGACCCGGCCCGTCCGCACGCCGCCGCACCGACCAGCAGTCGGCCACCGGCTCCCAGAAGTACTCCTCGTCGCCCATGGGGCCGACCGCCGTTTGCGAACCGTCACCGCTGTCCATCACCGGCCCGGACATACGGCCGGTCAGACGCTCACGGGCGAAGTCGAACTGCTGCAACAACGGAGTCAGGCGAGGCGGTGTCACTGACGCTCCCATGGTGTGCGGAAGGGGACTTGGCGAAGGACGGACCCGACGGGCGGTGCCCGGGGCACCGCCCGCGACGCGCCCGCCAGCCTCGCACCGCCCGCGACGCGCCCGCCAGCCTCGCACGGCGCGCGGCGCCGGGCCCCGCATTTTCCGCCGGCCGGTCCCGCCGCCGCGACGACCGCGGCGGCGCCGGTGGCGGGGATCAGCCGTACGCGGGGCTGGCCGGGGCCTGCGTCCTGGTGATGAGCAGGTCGAGCAGGGCCAGCAGGGAGCCGCGGACGTCCTCGCGCGAGCGGGCGTCGAGCATGAGGACGGGCGTGCCCGGGTCCCGCAGGTGCAGCGCCGCTCCGATCTCCTGCGCCGTGTACAGCTGTTCGCCGTTGAAGCAGTTCGCGCCGACCACGAAGGGCAGGCCGCGGCTCTCGAAGAAGTCGACGGCCGGGAAACTCCGGTCGAGTCGTCGCGTGTCGACCAGCACGATCGCCCCCAGCGCCCCGTTCAGCAGGTCGTCCCACATGAACCAGAAGCGCTCCTGGCCGGGCGTGCCGAACAGGTAGAGGACGACTCCGGCGTCGGTGAGGGTGACCCGGCCGAAGTCCATCGCGACGGTGGTGAGCGTCTTGGACTCGATGCCGTCGAGGTCGTCGACGCCGACACCCGCGGCCGTCAGCCGCTCCTCCGTACGCAGGGGCTCGATCTCGGAGATCGTCTCCACCAGGGTCGTCTTGCCGACTCCGAACCCCCCGGCGATGAGGATCTTGACGGGGGCCGCTTCCTGCGGGGCAGGAGTGTCATATCCGGGCAAGGTTGTCCCTGATTCTCATGAGCAGGTGGACATTGGTGGTCTCGGCCCCTTCCAGGGGCGGCCGGTGGTGGATCAGCCCGCGGTCGGCGAGTTCGCCGAGCAGGAGCGTCATCGGGGTGAGGCGGATGTGCATCCGCGCCGCTATCTCGGCGACCGCCCGGCCGCCCGGCTCCCCGCTCATGGCGAGGATGGCCTGCCACTCGCTGGGCAGGCCGCCCCGGGCGTCCTCGGCGACCGCCGCCGTGATGGTCGTGTCCATGGTAAGGACGGTGTGGGGTGCGGCCGTACGCCCGTCGGTGAGGGCGTACAGCCGCGTCCGGCGGCGGCGTACCGGCTGTGCCTCGTCGTCCGGCATTACGAGTTCGGCGGCTGGGCGCGCTCAGGGGTGCTCAGCCACTCACCGAGCGCCTGGGCGGTCCGCACGGCCTCGCCGCCGAGCTCACCGAGGCGCGCCTTGCGGGACGTCACCACGATGAGCGTGCTCCCCTCTCCGCAGCCGACGATGCAGAGGTAGCGGTCGTCCATCTCGACCAGCTGGCGGATGACCCGGCCGCCGTCGACCTCCCGCGATATCGCCTTCATCGTGGCGGCGATGCCGGAAGCCGCGGCGGCCATGCGTTCCGCCTGGGGCTGGTCGAGGAGGTAGGCACTGAGCTTGATGCCGTCGTTGGACAGCAGCACCGCGCCCTGGATGCCGGCGATCCTGCTCAGGTTGTTGTCCAGGACGCTGTAGATCACGCTGGACGTCGCGGAGTTGGACGTAGTAGTCATGGCTGATCCTGTCGGAGCTCTTCTTCCACTGTCTGGGTCCCCTGCTCGTAGTCCGCCCAGGCGTCGGCCACCTCTTCGGGAGTCGACTGGTCCTGGCCGACGGCTGTTTCCGGTACGCGTGGCGCGCGGAGCTGCTCAGCGATGTGGGTCTGCGGGACGCGCTCGGGCAGCGCCGGGCGCCCGCCGCCCGCCGGGGGCGCGGGCCGGGCCGCCGGGGCGGTGGCCACCGGGGGCGCGGGCGTCCGTTCGTGCAGCCGGTCGGGGACGCGCTCGAGCGTCCGGCGGCTCGGCAGCCCGGCACCCGTATGCAGCACCAGCTCGGGCTTGCGCTCCTGCGAGTCGCGCTCTTCGGGCCGGTTCTCCGCGGGCCTGTGCTCTTCGCGTCTGTGCTCTGCGGGCCCGTGCTCTTCGGGCCGGTTCTCCGCGGGCCCGTGCTCTTCGGCGAGGCGCGGCGCGGGAAGGCCCGGCGCGGGGACGGGCGTCGCCGACGGGCGCGGCGCCTCCCCCTCGGGCCGTACCAGCAGTTCCCCGGGCAGGATCACCACGGCCGATGTCCCCCCGTAGACGGAGCGGCGCAGGGTGACGGTGGCCTGGAGCTGGTCGGCGAGGTGGCCGACCACGAAGAGGCCCAGCCGGTGCGCGTTCTGCGCGAGGACGGAGAACGGCGGGGCGGAGTGCAGTCGCCCGTTCATCTCCTCGTAGCTCGCGGGGGTCACCCGCGGTCCGCGGTCCTCGATCTCGACCGACAGCCCGTCCGCCACCATCTCGGCGCGAATGACCACCTTCGACCTCGGCGGGGAGAACCGGGTGGCGTTGTCCAGCAGTTCGGCCAGCAGGTGGCTGATCTGGCTGACGACGCGCGGTTCCACGCTCGCCTCGTCCAGGGCCTGCCGCTCGATGCGCCGGAAGTCCTCGACCTCCGCGGCGGCTTCGCGCAGCAGGTCGGCGACGCGCATGGGTTCGGTGTGCGGGTCGGGGACCTCACCGCCCGACAGGATGAGCAGGTTCTCGATCTGCCGCCGCATGCCCACCGTCAGCTGGTCGGACCGCATCAACTGGGCGAGCAGCGCCTCGTCATGGCCGAAGGTGTCCTGGAGGTCTTCGGTGAGGCTCAGCTGCCGGCTGACGAGGTTCCCGGTGCGCGAGGCGATGCCCGCGGCGAACATGCCGAAGCCGTGGCGCTCGTCCGCGAGCTGGCGGTGTCCGTCCACGGACACGGCGACGACCCGCGCGAACGCGTCGCTGATGCGTCCGATCTCGTCCTGGTCGCCGCTCACCACCGGCAGCAGCCCGGCGTCGAGGGGCTGTCCGCGCTGGAGCCGGGTTACGACGGCGGGCAGCGTGTCCTCGGCCACGCTCACCGTGCGTTCGTGCAGCGCGCGCAGACGGCGCAGCACCGAGCGGGTGGTGAGCACGACGACGACCACGACGGTCAGCAGCGCGCCGCCGCTTCCCGCGATCAGCCAGGCGACCTCGGTCTCCAGATCCTCGGCCTTGGCGTCGCCGCGTTCGAGCACGCCCCGGGACCGCTCGGCATTGAGCGTGGTGAGCCGCGCCGCGAACTTCTCGTACGCTGCCCGCCAACCGCCGACCTCGGCGGGCAGCTTGACGCCGGAGTCGATGTCCTTGTGGTCGGAGACGATCGCGTTCTCGATGCGGGTCTTCGTCTGCCACTCGGGCGAGGCGGCGATCCGCTCGTAGGACTCCCGTTCGTCCGCGGGCAGGTAGGGCACGATCCATGCGTCGTACAGGTACCGGTGGGCGCCGACGGCGCTGATGAACTCGTCGAATCCCGAGGGGCTCAGTTCCCTGGACGGCCCGGCCAGCGCGAGGACCGTGTCCTCGCGCGCCACCATCTCGGAGGCCGACAGCATGGCGACGACCGGCCGGCTCTCCTGGGTGAGCTCGGCGTCCTCGGCGTGGCTGAACGCCTCCTGGTAGACGCGGATCACCTGGTCGATCACGCCGCTGTAGTAGCCGGTCGTGCTCTCGGCGCCCGCGCTGCGGGCGTCCGCGCGTTCGCGCTGGGCGGCCAGGTCGCCGAGGCGGCGGTTGACCTCCGCGAGGTGGGGGTCCACCTGCTCGGCTCCGGCCGGACCGGTGGCCAGCCGGCGGAACTCGGCCACGGCCCGGTCGGTGGCCGCACGCCGGTCGTGCAGGTCGTCGTCGGACACCGAAGCGCCCGACCAGCGTGCGGCGGTCGCCGCCCGCTCGGCCTGCATGCCGGTCATGAGCCCGTGCAGCGGTGGGCCGAGCCGCTCGCCGGCGGCCACGTCCGCCCGCAGGTGCCGCGACTGCGCCAGCAACCGCTCCGCGGTCAGTACGACTTGGGCGCCCATCGCCACGGTGGGGACCACCGCCAGCCAGATGAGCAGCGTACGCAGGCGCACGGTTCGCCGTCGACGGGGTGTCGACTGCCCTGGTGCACCTGCTGGTTCTATGGGAGACATCGATCCTCGGGAGCGGGAGGAAGGCGGGGACGGGCAGCCAACGGCCGGGACGGGTACGGCCCTGGGGACGGGCCGGGGGACAACCGCTCCGGCTTCGGCGGGATGTGAGGGTGCCGATCATAACCAGCCACACCGCAGAAGCGGATAACTGTATTCCGCCTGCCGCACGTGGTATCGGCGGCACAGTCTCGCAGGCCGGTGACCGGATCGGAACCCAACGGCTACATCCCCGACACCGGTCCGCGACACCCGCCCCGTGCGGACGCTCGCGCGCGGACGCTCCCGCCCGCGCGCCCCGTCCGGCCTGGGGCCACTCCCGGCCCCGCGCCGCCCTCGCCCGTCCGCGCCTCGCCTACCCGCCTTCGGCGGGGGTCAGGCGCAGGGAGATCGAGTTGATGCAGTAGCGCTGGTCCGTGGGGGTCGGGTAGCCCTCGCCCTCGAAGACGTGACCCAGGTGCGAGCCGCACTTCGCGCACCGCACCTCGGTACGGACCATGCCGTGCGAGGTGTCCGCGATCAGCTCCACGGCCTCGCTGTCCTTCGGGTCGAAGAAGGAGGGCCAGCCGCAGTGCGACTCGAACTTCTCCGACGAGCGGAACAGCTCCGCCCCGCAGCCGCGGCAGGAGTAGACGCCCTCCGTCTTGGTGTCGGTGTACTCACCCCGGAAGGCCGGCTCGGTCCCCGCGAGGCGCAGCACCTGGTACTCGGACGGCGTCAGCTCCGCCTGCCACTGCTCGTCCGTCTTCTCGACCTCGTACGGCATCGCTTCCCGCTCCCTCTCAGTTGGCCAGGCGGGCGAGGATGGCCGGACCGAGGTCCGTGACGTCGCCCGCACCCATGGTGAGAACGAGATCACCGGGCTTGGCCATTCCCGCGATGACCTCCGCGACGGCTTCCTGGTCGTGCTCGGCGGCGACGTCGGCGCCCGCGGCGCGGGCCGCCGCGATGATCATCTCACTGGTGACGCCCGGGATCGGGTCCTCACGGGCCGGGTAGACGTCCAGGACCACGGAGGCGTCGGCGAGGGCCAGCGACTGGCCCATCTCCTTGCCCAGCTCCTGCGTACGGGAGAAGAGGTGCGGCTGGAAGACGACCAGGATGCGGGAGTCCCCGGCGGCCCCGCGGATGGCCTCCAGGTCGGCGGTCATCTCCGTGGGGTGGTGCGCGTAGGAGTCGATGACCTGGACGCCGGCGGCCTCGCCCTTGAGCTGCAGGCGGCGCTTGACGCCGGTGTACTTGCCGAGCGCGGAGGCCAGGTTGTGCGCCGGGATACCGAGCGCGACACCGGCGGCGAGGGCCGCGACGGCGTTGTGCGCGTAGTGGCGGCCGGGGACGGAGACGGTGAAGGTGAGCATCCGGCCGCCGATGAGGACGGTGACCTCGCTGGTCAGGCCACGCGGGGTGATCTTGGTGATCCGTACGTCGGCCCCGTCCTCCTCGCCGTACGTGACGACCGTGAGGCCGTCCCTGCCCGCGACCCGGGCGGCGATCTCGGCGGCCCCCGCCTGGCTGTGGGCGACGACGAGGGTACCGCCGGGCACGATCTTGGAGACGAAGGTCTCGAAGGACTCGTAGATCTCCTCCATCGACGCGTAGTTCGCGTGGTGGTCGAGCTCCGCGTTCAGGATGATCGCGACCTGCGGGCTGTACTTGTGGAAGCTGCGGTCGCTCTCGTCCGCCTCGGCGACGAAGATGTCGCCCTCGCCGTGGTGGGCGTTGGAGCCGGGGGCGTCCAGGTCGCCGCCGATGGCGTAGGAGGGGTCCAGGCCCAGGGCCGACAGGGAGACCGCCAGCATCGAGGTGGTGGTGGTCTTGCCGTGCGTACCGGCGACGGCGATGGGCCGCAGGCCCTCCATCAGGCCGGCGAGGGCGTCGGAGCGGTGCACGACGGGGATCCCCAGCTCGGCGGCGCGGGCCAGCTCCGGGTTGTCGGCGCGAATGGCGCTGGAGACCACCACGCAGGTGGCGTCGGCGGCGAGGTGGCCGGCCGCGTGCCCGATGTGGACCGTGGCGCCGTGGGCGCGCAGCGCCTGGGCGGTCTCGGAGTCACGGGCGTCGCTGCCGGCCACCCGCGCGCCGCGCTGGGCGAGGATCTTCGCGATGCCGGACATGCCGGCGCCGCCGATGCCGATGAAGTGGGGCCGTTCCATGGCGGTCGGCAGGCCGGGCTTCATTCAGGTCGCTCCAGAGTCGATGCTGTGGGGTGAGCTTGCGCTCGGACCGCCCCAGCCTATTCGTTGTGGGCGAAGAGCTTGAGCACCGGAACGCCGACCTTGTGCCGCGCCCGCGAGGCCCAGTCGCGGTGGAAGAACTCCTCCACGAAGTGCGGGGCGGTCAGGACGATCACCTCGTCGGCGCCGGTCTCGTCCACGACGGCCTTGAGATGGTCGAGTGGGTGCTTCTCCACGATGTGCCCGACCGCCTTGGCGCCCCTCTTGCGCAGAGCCTCCAACGAGTGCGCCAGGGCCTGCTCGGCGGGGCCGCGGGCGGCGGGTCCCTCCGGTTCGTCGGCCTCGCGAATGGCCTCGGGAAGCTCTCCGAGCGCTACGTCGTCGATGGCGCGCAGCAGTCGGTCCTGGTCGCCCCTGGGCTGCATGAGGACGATGAAGGAGACCTGGTCGTCTCCGTGCAGGGTGGTGACGAAGTCCACGTCCACCGTGGTCAGCGGCTGCTCGATCATCAATACGCTCGTGAACACGGACGCCCTCTCCTTCATGGGCCGAGGCCGGCTGCCCGACCCCTGCGGAAACCATCCTGCCCCGCTGTCGCACGGGGCTAGCGCAGGTATATGTGCCCAGCGGAAGCTAAGCGGAACGAGAAATTCCGCCCGTTGTCAGATCCGACGGTAACTGGTGAAGAGGAACCCGGCCTCCTCCAGTACGCAAGCGGGCGCCAGCCGTTGCGGAACGGCGACCGAGGGGCCGCCGGAGATCCGCTGGGCATCGCCCGCCGTCAGCATGGGCGAGATCGTCAGGCAGAGCTCGTCCAGCACGTCGGCGGCCACGAACTGGCCCAGCAGCCGGGGGCCGCCCTCGGTGAGCTGGCGGCGCAGCCCCCGCCCGGCCAGCTCGCGTACGACGCGGGCCGGGTCCACGGCCGCTCCCTCGCCCGCCACCACGACCGTGGCCCCGGCCCCGGCGGCCTCGGCCACCCGGTCGGCCGGCGCGGCGGCCCCGGTGACCACCAGGGTGGGCACCAGGGGCGAGGTGAACAGGGGCAGCGAGAAGTCCAGGTCGAGGCCGGCGGTGACCACCGCGATGGCGGGGGCGGGGCCCTGCCCGGCGGCCGCGCGGCGGGCCGCGAAGTCCTCCCGGGCCCGGGCCGGGCGGTAGCCCTCCTGGCGAACCGTTTCCGCGCCCACGACCACCACATCGGCCAGCGCCCGCAGCGTGCCGAAGATCCGCATGTCCGTCGCGCCCGAGATGGGCTGCGAGCGCCCGTCGTGCTGGGCGGCGCCGTCCAGGGTGGAGACCATGTTCGCCCGCAGCCAGTGGGCGCCGCCGGGGAGCGGAGGGTACGCGTACGCCTCCGCGAGCTCGTCCAGCGACCACTCGCGGTCGTCCTGGTCCTGGTGCGGGGCTGGTGTCTGATCGGTCACAGGGAACAGGCGTCGCATCGGTGCAGTGTGCCACGCCGCGTAAAGTTAAGAGCTGTGTCGACATCCCTCTCCACCTCCGGTCCCGCCGCTGGCTCCGCCCCTGACCGGCACTGGCCGGCCGACGCGGGCCCGCAGGCGCTGTGCGCCCGTGAGCCGCGGGTGCCCGCCGAACGGCTGGTGGCGGAGATGGTGCCGCCGCCGCGTTTCGACTCGGTGCGCTTCGACACGTACGAGCCGGACCCGGCCCAGCCCAGCCAGGCCGAGGCCGTCACCGTGCTGAGCCGGTTCGCCGCCGGGCTCGGCGGCGCGCACGCGAGCGGCGCGGGCAAGCGGCGCTGGTTCGCCAAGAAGCCGGCGGCCCCCACGGGCCCCCGCGGGGTCTACCTCGACGGCGGCTACGGCGTCGGCAAGACCCACCTGCTCGCCTCCCTGTGGCACGCCGCCCCGGCCGAGCCCGCGCTCAAGGCCTTCGGCACCTTCGTGGAGCTGACCAACCTGGTCGGCGCGCTCGGCTTCCAGCAGACCGTACGGACCCTGGGCGGGCACCGGCTGCTGTGCATCGACGAATTCGAGCTCGACGACCCGGGCGACACCGTCCTGGTCTCCAGCCTGCTCAGCCGCCTCGTGGAGCAGGGCGTGGCGCTGGCCGCCACCTCCAACACCCTGCCCGGCAAGCTCGGCGAGGGCCGCTTCGCCGCCGCCGACTTCCTGCGGGAGATCCAGGGCCTGTCGGCGCACTTCCGGCCGCTGCGGATCGACGGGCAGGACTACCGGCACCGGGGCCTGCCGGAGGCGCCGGCGCCGTTCTCCGACGAGCAGGTCACCAAGGCCGCGTACGCGACCCCGGGCGCGAGCCTGGACGACTTCCCGGGCCTGCTGGACCACCTGGCCCGGGTGCACCCGAGCCGCTACGGCGCCCTGACCGACGGGATATCGGCGGTCTGCCTGACCGATGTGGGCCCGGTGCCGGACCAGTCGACGGCGCTCCGGCTCGTGGTGCTGGCCGACCGGCTGTACGACCGCGAGATCCCGGTCCTGGCTTCGGGGGGCTCCTTCGACCGGCTCTTCAGTGACGACATGCTCAACGGCGGGTATCGGAAGAAGTACTTCCGCGCCATATCGCGGCTCACCGCGCTGACACGCGACGCGAAGCCCCTGGTCTCGCAGTAGGTTTGGCAGCGCCGGGCCCCTTGCAGGCGCCCGGCCGTGTCCACTTCTGCGAAGGGATCCACCATGGCCGCCACACGCAACGCACACGCCGTCTGGGAAGGCGATCTGCTCCAGGGCAAGGGGGTCGTCACCCTCGACTCCTCCGGCCTCGGCAGCTACCCGGTCTCCTGGCCCGCGCGGACCGACGAGGTGGCGAACGGGCGGACCAGCCCGGAGGAGCTCATCGCCGCCGCGCACTCCAGCTGCTTCAACATGGCGCTGTCGAACGTCCTGGCGAAGGCGGGCAGCCCGCCGGCCAAGCTGACCACTTCCGCCGCCGCCACCTTCGTGCCCGGCCAGGGCATCACCGGCATCCACCTCACCGTCGAGGGCGACGTACCGGGCATGGACGACGACGGCTTCACCGCCGCGGCCGAGGACGCCAAGAAGAACTGCCCGGTCAGCCAGGCCCTGACGGGTACGACGATCACGCTGAGCGCCAAACTCGTCTGACGGTTCCCTCGTCCGGTCCGGCGGGGCTGCGGCCCGGGACGGCGCCGGGCCGGCGGGGGTGCGCGGTTCCGCCGCCGCTGCCGGGCCCCAGCGTCGCCCCTCTGAGCCACCGCCCCGCGCGCGACCGGCCGCCCGCCCCCGGCAGAGCGGCCGACCGGACCGCGCCGGGGCCCCGGTGGTGTGACGGCGGGGCGGGCGCGCCCGCGCCGATACGGCCGGGTCGGACGCCCGTGGTACGACGAGCCGGTCATACTCCAGTCGCGCCCCCGGGAGCCGCCGATGTCCCTCACCCGACGCAGCCTGCTCGCCGCCGGAGGGATCGCCTTCAGCGGGGCGCTGGGCGCGCTCTTCACCGGTCCGGCCAGCGCCGTTCGCGTGGCGACGACCCGGGGGTACGGTCCGCTCGTCCCCGATCCGCGCGGACTGCTCGACCTGCCGGCCGGGTTCTCGTACCGGGTCCTCTCGCGCGCCGGTGACCCCCTGCGCTCCGGGGAGGGAATCGTTCCGGCGAACTGCGACGGCATGGCCGCCTTCGACGCCGGGGGCGGTGGCCGCGTACGGCTCGTCCGCAACCACGAGAACCGCGCCGCCGCGGCCCTGCGCGTCCCCGCCGTCACGGGACTGACGTACGACCCCCAGGCCCTCGGCGGCTGCACGGTCCTCGATCTCGATCCGGCCGGCCGCCTCACCGGCGAGCGCGTCGCCCTCGCGGGCACCGCCGTCAACTGCGCCGGCGGCCCGACTCCCTGGGGCACCTGGCTGAGCTGCGAGGAGACCGAGGACCGGGCGGGCAGCCACGGCTACACGCTGGACCACGGCTATGTCTTCGAGGTGCACCCCGCCGATCCGCACCGCTGCGGCGCGGTCCCGCTCACCGCGATGGGGCGCTTCGCCCACGAGGCCGTCGCCGTGGACCCGTACCAGGGGGTCGTCTACGAGACCGAGGACGCCTTCGACGCGCCCTTCGGGCTCTTCTACCGGTTCCTGCCCGCCCGGCCGCTGGCCGGACCCGGCTCACTGCGGGCCGGAGGCGCCCTGGAGGCCCTGCGCGTACGGGGCGTGGCGGACCTCGCGGTGGTGGACGCGCACGGGGCGGAGTTCCCGGTGGAGTGGGTGCCCGTACCGGATCCCTCGGCGGCCCGGACCCCCATCCGCCTCCAGGACTTCGGTCCCGGCGGGATCACCCACGCGCAGAAGCTGGAGGGCTGCTACTGGGGCGGCCCGCGCGTCCACTTCGTCTCCAGCTACGCGCGCAGCCGCGAGGGCGCGGCCGGCGACCACTACGGGCAGGTGTGGTCCTACGATCCGCGCCGGGCGCGGCTGCGGCTGGATGTGGTCTTCGGCCCGGCCACGGACATCCGGCTGCCGGGCGAGTCCCCCGACAACATCTGCCTGGCCCCGGACGGCGGGCTGATGGTCTGCGAGGACGGCGGCGGCGCGCAGTACGTCCTCGGGGTGACCGTGGGCGGCGAGGTCTACCCGCTGGCGCGCAACGCCCAGGACACCGGACGGCCGGGGACGCCGCAGTGGGGGGAGTTCGCGGGCGTCACCTTCTCGCCTGACGGCCGGACGATGTACGTCAACGCCTATGCCCCCGGGACGACGTTCGCGGTGACCGGGCCGTGGCACTGAGCTTCGGACAGCTCCGACAGCTCGGACACCGGCCGGGGGTGCGTGCGGTCCGCCGGAGTGCCGTAGCCGCCCACTGGTCAGATAGTCATATATTTTCCCTACGTGACCACTTCTGTGCGCAACGTGACGGCCGCGGCCGTCCTCAGTGCCGCCCTCACGGCCGCCCTCGCAGGATGCGGAGGCGGCTCCGGCAGCTCGAACACCGGCCGCGAAGCCCGCCTGAGCACCCCTGCGGCCTCCTCCTCCGCCGCCCCGCAGCCCGGCGCGCCCGCCAAGGCCCCGACCCTGGCACCCGGACCCAACGGCCTGACGGCGGTCTTCGCGCGGGCGCGGCAGCAGAACGACAAGACCGTCGCGCTGACCTTCGACGCCGATATGACCTCCGATCAGGGTGCGCGCGCCGCGAGCGGCGAACGTTTCGACAACCCCGAGTTGATCGCGACTCTGCGCGCCCTCCGGGTGCCCTCGACGATCTTCATGACGGGCCGCTGGGCCGAGGAGTATCCGGACCAGGCGAAGTCCATCGGCACCGACCCGAATTTCGAGATCGCGAACCACTCCTACAGCCACCACGCCTTCACCTCACCCTGCTACGGGCTTCCCGCGCTCGACCCCGCCGGGGCCCGGGCCGATGTGGACCGGGCCTTCGAGGCCTTCCGCAAGGCGGGCGCCGTCAACACGGTCCCGTACTTCCGCTTCCCCGGCGGCTGCTACGACGACCAGGCGCTGCGGGCCCTGTCCACGGCCGAGGTCACGGCCGTCCAGTGGGACGTCGTCAGCGGGGACGCCTTCGCGACGGACGCGGACGCGGTGGCCGAGCAGGTGCTCGCCGGGGTGAAGCCCGGCTCGGTGGTGGTCATGCACTGCACGCGCAGCGCCGCCCCGGTCACCGAGGCGGCCATCCGCAAGATCGTGCCGGAACTCCGCGAGCGCGGCTACCGGTTCGTGAAGGTCTCCGACCTGATGGGCACGTAAGAGCCGGCCGCCCGGGTCCTGTCCGGGCGGTCTTCGTGGATCGGGCCGCGTCGTCTGGTGCTGTGCATCGCAAGGCGGAGGTGCGCAGCTCGTACGTGGCCGTACCCGCGCGCTCCGACAACCCGGGGGCCCCTCCCAGCGGTAGCTGGGGGAGATCGCCCGGACAGGCCTAGCCGGAGCAGGCCGTGCGCTCGGCGTCCTGCCATTCGCACACGGGGCAGAGCACCACGCCCGGGGTCGCGACCCCGTACTCGGTCGGCTTGCCGCACTCCACGCAGTCGGCGTACGGAGGCCCCTGCGCGGGCCGGGCCGGAGCCGCCGGGGCGGGGCAGTACGAGGTGGTTTCGTCCAGCGGGTCCATACGTACGAGCGTACTCACCCCCGCTAAGCCCTGACCAGGCCCGCCGCCCCCGCCCACCCCGCCGGAAACCCTCCGGCGCGAAGGCGGCCCAGGGCCACGTGGTGGAGGGTCAGGTCGCCACCGCCGTCTCGGTGACCTGGCATCCTTGGCAGGATGAGCAGCCAGCACACCCACCAGGCCCGCGACGCCGCCGAGGCGCCGGGCGATGCCGTCGCCCCCGACGGAGCCCCCGAGTTCGTCCTGCCGCTGGTGGTGCGGATCGAGAAGGCCGAGCCGCCCGCCCGTACGGACGCGCTGGAGACGGCCGCCCGCGCGGTGCTGGTCCTGCTGACGGACGAGCGGGCGCGGGGCGAGGGCGAGTGGGCTGAGGCCGTGCGGGGGTGGCAGGACGCCCGGATCCGGAAGGTGGTCCGGCGGGCGCGCGGGGCGGAGTGGCGCAAGGCGGGGACGCTGCCCGGCGTCACCGTGCACGGCGACGGCTGCGAGGTACGGGTCTTCCCGCCGGTGCCCCTCGACGGCTGGCCCAGGGAACTCGCCAAGCTCCAGGTCTCGGGCACCGAACTGGACGATCCCGCGCCGGTCGCGCCGCCCGAGCCGGGCATCCCCGTCCTGTGGCTCAGCCCCGACCTCGACATGTCGGCCGGCAAGGCGATGGCCCAGGCCGGGCACGGGGCGCAGCTGGCATGGTGGGAACTGACCGGCGCCGAGCGGGCCGCATGGCAGGATTCCGGTTTCCGCCTGGCCGTACGGACGGCGGCGCGCGAGCGGTGGGCGGAGCTGAGCGGGAGCGGGCTGCCGGTCGTGCGGGACGCGGGCTTCACGGAGATCGCGCCGAATTCCGCGACCGTGATCGCGGATCACCCCGCGCTGCGTGCCCGCCTCGGGCGGCCCCTCCCGGAACCTCAAATGTTGCTCTGAAGGTCCCTTCCGGCGGTTGGCCCGACTCCGCCGGGGCCATGACATCGGCACACGGTCCGATGAGAGGGGGCGGGGGGACATGAAGCCCATGGCACGCCTGGGGGTGGGCATCGGCTGGCGGCCGGAGATCGCGGAGGCCGTCGAGCGGCTGCCCGGCCTGGACTGGGTCGAGGTCGTGGCCGAGAACATCTGCCCCGGCCACCTGCCCGAGGCGCTGGTGCGCCTGCGCGAGCGCGGTACGCGCGTCGTGCCGCACGGCGTCTCGCTGGGCCTCGGTGGCGCCGACCGCCCGGCTCCGGCGAAGCTGGCGGAGCTCGGCGAGCGGGCGGTGGCGCTGGGGGCGCCGCTCGTCACTGAGCACATCGCCTTCGTCCGGACCTCCTCGCCCGCCCTGGAGGCCGGGCACCTGCTGCCCGTACCGCGCACGCGCGACGCGCTGGACGTGCTGTGCGAGAACGTCCGGATCGCGCAGGACGCGCTGCCCGTACCGCTGGCGCTGGAGAACATCGCCGCGCTGATCTGCTGGCCCGGCGAGGAACTGACGGAAGCCCAGTTCCTGACCGAGCTGGTCGAGCGGACCGGCGTACGGCTCCTCATCGATGTGGCCAACCTGCACACCAACCGGGTCAACCGGGGCGAGGACCCGATGGCCGTGCTGGACGCGATCCCGCTGGAGGCGCTGGCGTACGTCCACGTGGCGGGCGGCGTCGAGCGTGGCGGCGTCTGGCACGACACCCACGCGCACCCGGTCCCGCCGGTGGTGCTCGACCTGCTGGCCGAGCTCCGCTCCCGGGTGGACCCGCCGGGTGTACTGCTGGAGCGGGACGACGACTTCCCGGCGGAGCCGGAGCTCGCGGGCGAGCTGGCGGCGATCCGGGCGGTGGTGACGGACGGCGCGGCGGCCGTCCACGGCGCCGCCGGCCGGACGTGGACGCCGGCTTCCGGAGCCCCCGCCCCGCACGCCACCGGCCCGGGGGCTCCCGCCCCGCACGCCACCGGCCCGGGAGCCCCGACCCCGCAGGCCGCCCCGGCCCGGGCCACCGAGGCCGCCCGGACCCGGGTCGGGCTCGGGCAGGCCGCGCTGTTGTCGGCGCTGGTGGCCGGTACGCCCGTGCCCGAGGGTTTCGACCGGCAGCGGATCCGGGTGCAGGCCCGGGCGCTGGCCGCCAAGCGGGCCGGGGTGGTGGCACGGCTGGCGCCCGAACTGCCCGCGATCCTGGGCGGCGACGGCCCGTACCGGGAGGCGTTCCTCGCGTACGCCCGCCGCCGCGCCCTGACGGCCGGATACCGCCGCGACGCCCTCGACTTCGCCGAGCACCTGCTGATCCAGGACCTGCCGGCCGACCCGGCCGCCCGGCGCCGGCTCACCCGGTGGTGGCGGGACCGCGCCGGAGCCCGCCCGCCCGGCCGGATCGTGCGCTGGACCCGGGCGCTCGTGGGGAGGGCGGTGTGAACCTCCTCGCTGTGGGCCTGTGGGGAGCCGTCCTCACCTCCAGCGTGCTGCTGGTCCGGGGCCTGCGCCGGGCCCGGCCCGCACCGGCCGGACCGGCGCCGGCCCTCCAGGACCTGTCCGAGGCCGCCTTCCTGGCGGGCGGCCCCGGCGCCGTCGTGGACGCCGCGCTCGTCTCGCTGCTCTGGGACGGCCGGCTCTTGGTCGGCGGTCCGGGCATCGTCCACGTCCGCCCCGGGGCGCGGGCCGCGGACCCGGCCGAGCACGCGGTGCTGCGGGCGCACGCGGGCGCCCCCTCGGGCTGGCTGTACCAGGTGCGGTACGCCGCGATGCTCGATCCGGCCGTCCAGGGGACCGGAGACGCACTGGCCGCCCGGGGGCTGCTCTCGCCGCCCGGTTGGGGGCGGACCTGGCGGCGATGGGCGATCGTCCAGGCCGTGGTCTGCGCCGTCCTGGTCCCGCTGTCGCTGCCGCTCACCTTCATCGAGTTCCTCCTGGAGCCCGGCTCCCGGGTGCCGTTCGTCGTGACGGTGCTGCCCGCTCTGCTGGCCGGGGCCCTCGTGGGCGGCCTCTGCGCCGCTCGGGCCGCGACCCGGCTCACCCCGGCGGGGACGCGGGCCCTGTGCGCGATCCGCGCCGCGTACATCAACGACCCGGCCCCGCACGTGCAGACCGCGCTGCTCGGGTTGCGCGGTCTGCGGGACCCCTACCTGCGCGAGCAGCTGGTACCGGCCGTGCGCGGCACCCGGCTGGCGGCGGCGCGGCCGCGGTCGTCCGCGTCCTCGGCCGGGGTCGCGCCGGCCGTCTGGTGCGCCGGGAGCGACGCCGGCAGCGGCTCGGGCTGCGGTTCGTCGGGCAGCAGTTGCTCCGGCGGGTCCTCCGGCGGCGGCTGCGGGAGCAGCGGATCGAGTGGTTCGAGTTGCGGCAGTTCGTCGTCCGGGTCCAGCTGTTCCAGTAGCTCCTGACGGGCTGCCCCCTCCTGACGGTCCCTCACCGTCCCGCGGCAACCGGGGGACCGCGCCCGACACCTCGTCGGCTACGCCCCGCGCGGCGTCGGCCCGCTCCGCGCCGCTGTCCTGCCAGGACCCCGCCGCCCGGGCGAAGGCCCCCCACACAGCTCCCGGTCCGGCCCTCGGCCGCGTACAAGCGGCAGCGTGCCGCCGCGGTGGCCCGTACCCCGGCGGGCGGGACCGTCGGAACGGGCGAGCTCCAGGCGGCCTTCCTGCAGAGCGCGTACTACGACGACGTCTGGCCGGACCGGGCGGCGGCACTGAACGCCTTCCTGCGCGGCGGCCCGGGGCCCCTGATCGAGCAGGCCGCTCCCGATCCGGCGGCGGCGCCCGGCGCCGAGAACGCGACGGCGCTCTACACGGCGGTGCTGTGCAACGACGCCCCCTGGCCCGGCGACTGGGAGACCTGGGACCGCGACCACACCGAACTGGCCCGCACGGCGCCCTTCGAGACCTGGGCCAACGCCTTCCTGAACCTGCCGTGCGCCTACTGGCCGGTGCGCGAGCGCCCGCGGGCAGTGGCAGTCGGCTCACAGCCCCTGCGGCTTCCCCCGACGCTCGTCGTCGCGGCGGAGCGGGACGGGGCCACCCCGTACCGGGGCGCGCTGGAGCTCCAGCGCCGGCTGGGCGGCGGGGCCGCGCTCATCACGGAGAAGGGGGCCGGCAGCCACGGAGTGGTCGGCGGACGCAATGACTGCGTGGACCGTCACGTGGAGCGGTATCTGCTGACGGGTGACACCCCGGGGCTGCACGTCACCTGTGCGCCGCATCCGGAGCCCGCACCGGTGTCGCTGGACGACCGGGCAGCGCGTGCCCACAGGGCACTGCTGCCGCCAGTCGTCTGAACTTCCGGGCGGGATCTCCGGCTGCGTCGTTTCGGGGGCACTGCCTCCCGATCCACCGGAGGAAGCCACCTGACGGTAGCGCCTCCGGTTCCTTCCCCCCAAGGGAGGTATCAGGCGAGTCCGGCCACCAGGTCGGCGACGGACTTGCGGCGCCCGGTGTAGAAGGGCACCTCTTCACGGACGTGCATACGGGCTTCGGAGGCACGCAGGTGACGCATGAGGTCGACGATGCGGTACAGCTCGTCGGCCTCGAAGGCCAGCATCCACTCGTAGTCGCCCAGCGAGAAGGAGGCGACGGTGTTGGCACGCACGTCCGGGAAGCCGCGTGCCATCTTGCCGTGGTCGGCGAGCATGCGGCGGCGGTCCTCGTCGGGCAGCAGGTACCAGTCGTAACTGCGCACGAAGGGGTAGACGCTGACGTAGTCGCGGGCGACCTCATCGGCCAGGAAGGCCGGGATGTGCGACTTGTTGAACTCGGCCGGGCGGTGCAGGGCCATGTTCGACCAGACCGGCTCCAGGGCGCGGCCGAGCTTGGTACGGCGGAACAGGTTGTAGGCGCTCTGCAGCTCGTCGGCCGTCTCGGCGTGCCACCAGATCATGACGTCCGCGTCGGCGCGCAGGCCGGAGACGTCATAGGTGCCGCGGACGGTGATGTCCTTGGCGGCCAGCTGGTCGAACAGCTCCTGGACCTCGTCGGCGTAGCCGGCGCGGTCCTCGGGCAGGACGTCCTTCAGCTTGAAGACGGACCACAGGGTGTAGCGGATGACCTCGTTGAGGTCCTTCGCCTTCTTCCCCGCGTTGGGAATCTTCTCTGGTGCAGTCATGTGTCCATTGTCCCGTGTGCTGATCAGTGGTCTGTGCCAGGGGTGCGGAACGCGGCGGCGACCGCGTCCGCGGCCGTGCCGGCGCTGGCGACGCACGCCGCAATGCCCACGCCTTCGTACAGGGCGCCGCAGACCGCGAGGCCGGGCAGGGCCGCGACGGCGGCGCGGATCCGGGCGACGCGGTCCAGGTGGCCCACCGGGTACTGGGGCAGCCCGCCGTCCCAGCGGGTGACGGTGGAGGCCACCGGCCGGGCGGCGAGGCCCACGGCTTCCCCGAGATCGGTGAGGGAGACGTCGACGAGTTCGCCGTCCGTCCGCTTCAGATCGGCCTCCTCGCCGTGGCGGCCGACGGAGGTCCGCAGCAGGAAGAGTTCCGGGTCCGCCCCCGCCCAGGCCCACTTGTTGCTGGAGAAGGTGGAGGCCTTGACGGTCCGCCCGTCGACGGCCGGTACGAGGAATCCGCTGGGGCCGCCCTCGGTGACCGAGGCGGGCAGGTCGGCGCGGCGGAAGGCCATGGTGACGAGGGCCATCGAGGCGTATTCGACCCCGCGCAGCTCCGCGGCGGCAGCGGGCGCGAGCCCGTCCAGCAGCCGGGCGGCGGGACCGGCCGGGACGGCCAGGATCACGCCGTCGGCCTCGACGGCCTCGTCGCCCGCGAGGACCCGCCAGCCTTCGGCCGTACGCACGACCTCGCGCGCGGGGGTACCGGTGAGGATCCGCGCCCCGGCCGACCGGCAGGCCTCGGCCACGGCGAGCGGGAGCCGCCCGATACCGCCCTCGATGCCGGCGAAGACGGGAGCGGAGGCCTGCGGCTGCCGCGCCGCGCGGAGCTGCAGTTCCCCTACGCCTTCGCCCAGCGAGCGGTGCGTACGGGCGGCCTCGAAGAGCTGGGGCACGGCCGCCCGCATCGAGATGCGGTAGGCGTTGCCCGCGTAGACCCCGCCGAGCAGGGGTTCCACCAGCCGGTCGACGACCTCGTGGCCCAGCCGGGCCGCGACGTACTCGCCGACGGCGACGTCCTCGCCGACCTCGGCCGGCGGCAGGTCGCGCTCCGCCTGGATCCGGGCCAGGCCCTCCGGGGAGAGCACGCCGGAGGCGGCGAGCGGTCCCAGGTCGCCGGGGACCCCCATGACGTGCCCGCGCGGCATCGGCCGGAGCGCGCCGCGGGTCCACAGGTGGGCGGTGGCGGCGGCCGGCGGCTGCAGCGCTTCGCCGAGGCCCACGGCCCGGGCGAGGTCCAGGGCTTCGGGGCGGCGGGCGAGCACGGACTCGGCGCCGAGGTCCACGGGGACTCCGGCGAGCTCACCGGCATACAGCTTTCCGCCGAGCCGGGGCCCGGCCTCCAGCAGCGTGACGCGGACGCCCCGGGTGAGCAGCCGGTGGGCCGCCGCGAGGCCCGCGATGCCGCCGCCGATGACGACGACATGGCCGGGGGGGCCGGTGTGTCCCGGCCGGTCCGTACGCGTGTCCGCTTCGTGCATGGACACATCGTCTCAGACCGATCACCGGGCCGGACCGGGACCTCGGCGGGATCGGCCGGGACCGCGGAAGGCATGTCCGCGCCGGAACCGGCCTTCGCTACGGCGGTCGAACCCGGCGCCGGTGCCGCGGCGCGCCGGATCACCCGCGGGCGGGGCCCGCGGACCGGGAGGACTGACAGAACACCTGCTCGCCCTTCGGTCTTTCGATCACCGGCCCGTAGCGTGTTCCCCGAGCGACGGTGACGGCGACGGTGGCGAAGGACGGTGCGGGCGATGGCGACGGAACGACTGGTGGTGGTCGGCGGTGACGCGGCGGGGATGTCCGCCGCCTCGCAGGCCCGGCGGCTCAAGGGCCCGGCGGAGCTGGAGATCACCGCCTTCGAGCGGGGGCACTTCACCTCCTACTCCGCGTGCGGAATCCCGTACTGGGTCGGCGGCCTGGTCGCCGAGCGGGACGACCTGATCGCCCGCACCCCCGAGGAACACCGGGCCCGCGGCATCGACCTGCGCACCCGTACGGAGGTGGTGGAGCTGGACCTACCGGGCTGCCGGGTCCGCGCCCGCGATCTGGACAGCGGAGCCGAATCCTGGACGGGCTACGACAAGCTCGTCCTGGCGACGGGCGCCCGCCCCGTCCGCCCCCGGCTGCCCGGCATCGGCGCGCACGGGGTGCACGGCATCCAGACCCTGGACGACGGCCAGCGCCTGATGACCACCCTGGAGCGTACGGAGGGCCGCCGCGCGGTCGTCGTCGGCGCCGGGTACATCGGGGTGGAAATGGCGGAGGCCCTGGTCGGGCGGGGGTTCGAGGTCACCGTCCTGCACCGGGGCGAGCAGCCCATGGCCACGCTGGACCCGGACATGGGCGGCCTGGTGCACAGCGCCATGAACGGCATGGGCATCCGTACGGTCGCCCGCGCCGACGTCGCGAAGATCCTGACGGACGAGGAGGGCCGGGCCCGGGCGGTGGCCACCACGGCGGGCGACGAGTACCCGGCGGACGTGGTCGTGCTGGGCCTCGGCGTGGAACCCCGCACGGCGCTCGCGCGCGCCGCGGGCCTGCCGCTCGGGGAGTCGGGCGGCCTGCTCACCGACCTGTCGATGCGCGTGCGGGGCCACGAGAACATCTGGTCGGGCGGCGACTGCGTGGAGGTCCTGGACCTGGTCGCGGGCCGCAACCGGCACATCGCGCTGGGCACCCACGCCAATAAGCACGGCCAGGTGATCGGCACCGGCGTGGGCGGCGGCTACGCGACCTTCCCGGGCGTCGTCGGTACGGCGGTGAGCAAGGTGTGCGACCTGGAGATCGCCCGTACGGGCCTGCGCGAGCGGGACGCGCTGGAGGCGGGCCTGCGCTTCGTGACGGCCACCATCCGCTCCACGAACACGGCGGGCTACTACCCGGGGGCGCGGGAGATGACGGTGAAGATGCTGGCGGAACGCCGCACGGGCCGCCTCCTCGGCGTCCAGATCGTGGGCGGCGAGGGCTCGGCGAAGCGCGTGGACATCGCGGCGGTGGCCCTCACCGCGGGCATGACCGTGGACCAGATGGTCTCGCTGGACCTCGGCTACGCCCCGCCGTTCTCACCCGTGTGGGACCCGATCCTGGTGGCGGCCCGCAAGGCGGTCTCCGCGGTCCGCTCGGCGGGGGTCTGAGACCCCCGCCGGCCGGACGAGTCTGCCGCGCCGGAACGGGCCCACCGCGCCGGAACGGTCCCTGGCGGCCTATCGGGCCGTGCGCGTGTGGACGTAGTCCACCAGGCGGGTCAGGGCGTCCGGGTCCGTGGTCGGCAGGACGCCGTGGCCGAGGTTGAAGACGTGGCCCTCCAGGCCGGCCGCGGCGGCGAGCACCTCATCCGTCTTGGCCTCGACCGCCTCCGTGGTGGAGAAGAGCACGGCCGGGTCCAGGTTGCCCTGGAGCGCCTTGCCCGGTCCGACGCGGCGCACGGCCTCGTCCAGCGGGATCCGCCAGTCGACGCCCATGACGTCCGCGCCGGCCTCGCCCATCAGGCCGAGGAGCTCGCCCGTGCCGACACCGAAGTGGATGCGCGGGACTCCGTACGACGCGACGGACTCGAAGACCTTCGCCGAGGCGGGCATCACCGAGCGGCGGTAGTCGGCGGGGGCCAGCGCGCCGACCCAGGAGTCGAAGAGCTGGACGGCGGAGACGCCCGCCTCGATCTGGACCTTCAGGAACGCCGAGGTGATCTCCGCGAGGCGGTCCAGCAGGTCCGCCCAGAGCTGCGGGTCGCCGTACATGAGCGCCTTGGTGTGCTCGTGGTTGCGGGACGGCCCGCCCTCCACGAGGTAGCTCGCGAGAGTGAAGGGCGCGCCCGCGAAACCGATCAACGGCGTGGAGCCCAGTTCACCCGTGAGCATGCCGATCGCCTCGGTGACGTAGGAGACGTCCTCCGGGGTGAGGTCGCGCAGCTGTGCGAGGTCCTCGCGGCGCCGGATCGGCTGGGCGACGACGGGGCCGATGCCCGGCTTGATGTCCAGGTCGATGCCGATGGCCTTCAGCGGCACCACGATGTCGGAGAAGAAGATCGCCGCGTCCACCTTGTGGCGGCGCACGGGCTGCAGCGTGATCTCGGTGACCAGGTCCGGCCGCATGCAGGACTCCAGCATCTGGGTCCCCTCGCGCAGCTTGCGGTACTCGGGCAGTGAGCGCCCGGCCTGCCGCATGAACCACACCGGGGTGTGCGGTACGGGCTCGCGGCGGCACGCCTTCAGGAAGGCGGAGTCGTACGTCTGGCTCGGCTGGCCCGCGGAGGGGGTCTCCCCGGCTCGGGCGAAGCCTCGGGCGGGGGGAAGGTCGTTGGCGCTCACGACCCAAATCTTCGCACGTATGAAGAAGTGCCCGGCCCGGTGCGGGTGTCCCTGCGCCGTACGGGCGCCCGTTCCGCCTAGTCTTCCCCGCATGGCTGCGGCTCAGGGACGATTTTCAGATGGCGCTGACGGTGCGGACAGCGCGAAGGAGAGCTCCGTCCCGCTCCCGTTCCGGCGGGCGGTCGACGGCTTGAAGAAGGCGCGGCTGCGGCAGGGGATCGAGATCGACCCCACGAAGCCGCCCCAGAGACTGGCGCCGTACGCCTACGCGCTGGAGGCGGCGGTCGTCGACGGGGAGGACGATCTGGCCGACGGCCGGCTCATCCTGCTCCACGATCCGGCCGGGCACGACGCCTGGCAGGGAACCTTCCGGCTGGTGACGCTCGTACGGGCGGAACTGGAGCCGGAGATGGCGGTGGACCCGCTCCTGCCCGAGGTGTGCTGGTCCTGGCTGACGGGGGCGCTGGACGCGCGCGGGCTGACGTACGGGGAGGCGAGCGGGACCGTGACCATGGCGAGCTCGCACTACTTCGGCGGGCTCGCGGAGCGGCGGCCGGCGACGCAGATCGAGATCAGGGCCTCGTGGACGCCCCGCGAGGGGACGGGCGGCGTGCCGGACACCTCGGCGCACCTGGCGGCCTGGTGCGAGCTGCTGTGCCAGATCGCCGGGCTGCCGCCGGTGGGGCCGACGGATTCGGGCACGGGTGTGGTCTCACTGCCCCAGCGGCGCGGTCCGCACCAGCCGTAGGACACGGCGTCCCGGGCGGATACGGCCCCGCCGGCGAGGCGGCGACCGGGCCCGCCGGGCGGCCGGGAGGCGGCGGCCGGGGAGGCGAAGCGGTCGCCGAGCCCCTAAACGGGGTGTCAGAACGGGGCGTCCATTGCGGCCTTCTGATCACCCTTTGATCGATCGTGCGTCCGAATTGCCCGAATTGTTACTCACCAAATCGTGATCATTCCCTAAAGCCGGGCGGGTGACGTGCCGAAGGAGTCAGTGACCATCCGCACGGTTCGCACCGGCTTCCTTCCCCGAGCCGGCCGTCCCGCCACTCCCTCCCAGGAGGCCTAGGTGTCCGTTCTCCTTGAGCAGCCCGCAAGCCTGGTCGCCTACCGCCCGAACAAGCCGACGGCCATGGTCGTCGTGGCCGATCCGCGCGTACGCTCCACCGTGACCCGCCATCTGTGGGCGCTCGGAGTACGTGACGTGATCGAGGCTTCGTCCATCGCGGAGGCCCGCCCCCGCGTCGGCAGCCCGCGCGACATCTGCGTGGCCGACGTCCACCTGCCCGACGGTTCCGGTCTCACCCTGCTCTCCGAGACCCGCGCCGCCGGCTGGCCCAACGGCCTGGCCCTGTCCGCCGCCGACGACATCGGCGCCGTGCGCAACGCCCTCGCGGGCGGCGTGAAGGGCTACGTCGTCACCGGCACGCGGACCAACATCGGGCTCCCCACCCGGCCCGGCGCCGCCCCCATCGGCGCCGCCGCCGCCCGCATGCACCGCCGCCCCCCGGGTTCCCCGAGCCACCCGGGCGGCTACCGAGAGCTCTCCGGCCGCGAGGTGGAGGTCCTGCGCCTCGTCGCGGAGGGCCAGTCCAACAAGGCCATCGGCGTCTCGATGGGCCTGTCCGCCCTGACCGTCAAGTCGCACCTCGCCAGGATCGCCCGCAAGCTGGGCACCGGCGACCGGGCCGGGATGGTCGCCGTCGCACTGCGGACCGGGATCATCCACTGACCCCGCCCGGCGGCTCGCGGGCGCACCGCCCAGGCCGCCTCCCCCCGGCCGCACGGGGGGCGGCCCCCTCGGGGTGCCCCCCGGGGAACCCGGGCCACGACCCCCGCCTCCGCCCCAACCCCCGCCTCCACCCCGCGCCCGTCGACGGAACGTTCCGGCGACGGGCGCGTCGCATCCACGGATACCCTTGACCGGTGACCGACGCCCAAGAGACCGCAGCAGACCTGCGCACCACCACCGGGGGCGGCCCCCCGGACGACGAATCTCCGTCCGATGGGCTGCCGATCCCGCTGCTGGAACCCCGTGAGGGAATCCCCCCGGTGGTCGCCGACGCGACCGCCCTCGCCCGTGTGGTCGCGGCCTTCGCCGCGGGCACCGGCCCCGTCGCCGTCGACGCCGAACGTGCCTCCGGATACCGCTACGGCCAGCGCGCCTACCTCGTGCAGCTGCGCCGCGAGGGTGCGGGGTCCGCACTGATCGACCCGGTGGGCTGCCCCGACCTGTCCACGCTCGGCGAGGCGCTCTCCGGCACCGAGTGGATCCTGCACGCCGCCACGCAGGACCTGCCGTGCCTGCGGGACATAGGCATGATGCCCACCTCCCTGTTCGACACCGAGCTGGCCGGCCGCCTCGCCGGCTTCCCGCGGGTCGGGCTCGGCGCGATGGTCGAGAGCGTGCTCGGCTACGCGCTGGAGAAGGGCCACTCCGCCGTCGACTGGTCCACACGCCCGCTTCCGGAGCCGTGGCTGCGTTACGCCGCGCTGGACGTGGAGCTGCTGGTGGACCTGCGGGACGCGCTGGAGAAGGAGCTGGACCGGCAGGGCAAGCTGGAATGGGCGCACCAGGAGTTCGACGCCATCGCCGCCGCGCCGCCGGCCCCGCCGCGCAAGGACCCGTGGCGCCGTACGTCCGGGATGCACAAGGTGCGCCGCCGCCGCCAGATGGCGGTCGTACGCGAACTGTGGGAGTCGCGGGACCGGATCGCGCAGCGACGTGACGTTTCCCCCGGCAAGGTGCTCGGCGACGCCGCGATCGTGGAGGCCGCGCTCGCCCTCCCGGCGAACGCGCAGGCCCTCGCCGCCCTGCCCGGTTACGGACAGCGCATGGGACGGCGCCAGCTGGAGCAGTGGATGGCGGCCGTGGACCGCGCGAAGGCCCTGCCCGAGCACGAGCTGCCGCAGCCGGGGGCGACCCCGGCCGGCCCGCCGCCGCCGCGCTCCTGGGCGGACAAGGACCCGGTGGCCGCGGCCCGGCTGTCGGCGGCGCGCGCCGCCGTCTCGGCCCTGGCGGAGGCGCTGAACCTGCCCCAGGAGAACCTGATCACACCGGACACGGTCCGGCGGCTGTGCTGGGAGCCGCCGCAGCGGCTCGAAGCCGATGCGGTCGCCGAGGTCCTCGCGGCCTACGGAGCCCGCCCCTGGCAGATCGAACAGGTGACCCCGGTGCTGGTCACGGCGCTCGCCGCGACCGCCTGAGCCCACCGCGACCGCGCGAGCGCGACCGGCGGAGCCCGGCTCCGACCGCGTGACCGCGGCTGCCCGGGCCCCGACCGCACCCGCCCGCGCGTCCTCGCGGACCCGAAGCCCCCGGCCACCCGCCGGGGGCTTCCGCGATCACGGCGCCGCATGCCGACGCCGTATGCCGTAGGCGCGGCCGGTGCGGCCTCGCGCATCCCGGAGGAGGGCCGTCGTACCGTCGTACGGAAGTCCGGCGCCCCGACGCCCGGACGCCCGGCCCAGGCCACGGTCTCGCGAGGCCCCACGGCCACGCTCCCCGCCCGGCCGCCGCAGCCACGGCAGTGTGACCTTCGCCGCTCCTCGGGGAGGGGGTGTGCACATTGGTTACTCGCAAGTAGCATGGGCCGGGTGAGCGCGCGCTCAGCACCACACGCCGAGCGCACCGCCGCGCAGCAGTGCACACCCGCACCTGGAGGAGAGCCAACGTGCCTCGTACCGTCAGGGACGTCGTCTTCGTCGACGGCGTCCGCACCCCGTTCGGCAAGGCGGGCCCGAAGGGCATTTACCACGAGACCCGCGCCGACGATCTCGTCGTCAAGGCGATCCGGGAGCTGCTGCGCCGCAACCCGGACCTGGACCCCAAGAAGATCGACGAGGTCGCCATCGCCGCGACCACGCAGATCGGCGACCAGGGCCTGACGCTGGGCCGTACGGCCGGCATCCTCGCGGGCCTCCCGCAGTCCGTCCCGGGCTACTCCATCGACCGCATGTGCGCCGGCGCGCTGACCGCCGTGACCGCCGTCGCGGGCGGTGTGGCCTTCGGTGCGTACGACGTCGCCCTCGCCGGCGGTGTCGAGCACATGGGCCGCCACCCCATGGGCGAGGGAGTCGACCCGAACCCGCGCTTCGTCTCGGAGAAGCTGGTCGACGAGTCCGCCCTCTTCATGGGCATGACCGCCGAGAACCTGCACGACCGCTACCCGGCGATCACCAAGCTCCGCGCCGACGAGTACGCCGTGCGCTCGCAGGAGAAGGCCGCCAAGGCGTACGCCGACGGCAAGATCCAGCAGGACCTGGTGCCGGTCTCGGTGCGCAACACCAACCCGGAGGTCGGCGAGACGGGCTGGGGCCTGGTCACCACCGACGAGCCGATGCGCCCGGGCACCACGCTGGAGAACCTGGCCGGCCTGAAGACCCCCTTCCGTACCCACGGCCGGGTCACCGCGGGCAACGCCGCCGGTCTCAACGACGGTGCCACGGCCGCGATCATCGCCTCCGAGGACTTCGCCCGCGAGAACAACCTCCCGGTCAAGATGCGCCTGGTCTCGTACTCCTTCGCGGGTGTCGAGCCGGAGGTCATGGGCTACGGCCCGATCCCCGCCACCGAGAAGGCCCTCGCCCAGGCGGGCCTGTCGATCTCCGACATCGGCCTGTTCGAGATCAACGAGGCCTTCGCCGTGCAGGTGCTCGCCTTCCTGGAGCACTACGGCATCGCCGACGACGACGCCCGCGTGAACCAGTACGGCGGCGCCATCGCCTTCGGCCACCCGCTCGCCTCCTCCGGCGTCCGCCTGATGACGCAGCTGGCCCGCCAGTTCGAGGAGCAGCCGCACGTCCGCTACGGCCTGACCACCATGTGCGTCGGCTTCGGCATGGGCGCGACGGTCATCTGGGAGAACCCGCACTTCGATGGAGGCACCAAGTGAGCACCACCACTGAGCTCCTGAAGGGCGCGGCCGAGCTGTTCCCGGACGAGGTCGTCACCTCGGCGCACGTGCGCCACCTGGACCTGCCCTTCGGCGCCGGGCGCTTCGCGCTCGTCACGCTGGACAACGGCTTCGACCACACCAAGCCGACCACCTTCGGCCCGCAGTCCCTCGCCAACCTGAACGCGGCCATCGACCAGGTCGAGCAGGAGGCCCTCGCCGGCTCCATCGTCGGCGCGGGCATCACCGGCAAGCCCTTCATCTTCGCGGTCGGCGCCGACCTCAAGGGTGTCGAGCTGCTGAAGAAGCACGACGAGGCGCTCGCCATCGGCAAGGGCGGCCACGAGGTCTTCAAGCGCCTCGCGGCGCTGGCCGTCCCGACCTTCGCCTACTACAACGGCGCGGCGATGGGCGGCGGTGTCGAGGTCGGCCTGCACTGCACCTACCGCACCGTCTCCAAGGCCCTCCCGGCCTTCTCCCTGCCGGAGGTCTTCCTCGGCCTGGTCCCCGGCTGGGGCGGTTGCACCATCCTGCCGAACCTGATCGGCGCGGACCGCGCGGTCTCGGTCATCATCGAGAACTCGCTGAACCAGAATCGCCAGCTGGGGGGCAAGCAGGTCTTCGAGCTCGGCATCGCCGACGCGCTGTTCGAGGGCGCCGACTTCCTGGAGCAGTCGCTCATCTGGACCGCGAAGGTCCTCAACGGCGAGACCGAGGTCGTACGGGCCGACGTGGACCGCGGCGAGGGCTGGGACGCGGCGGTCGCCCGCGGCCGCGCCATCGCGGACTCCAAGGTGCACGGCGCGGCCCCGGCCGCCTACCGGGCCCTCGACATCATCGAGGCGTCCAAGGACGGCGACCTGCAGAAGGGCTTCGACGCCGAGGACGCGGCGCTCGCCGACCTCATCATGGGCGGCGAACTGCGCTCCGGCATCTACGCCTTCAACCTGGTCCAGAAGCGCGCCAAGCGCCCGGCCGGCGCCCCGGACAAGTCCCTGGCCCGCCCGGTCACCAAGGTCGGCGTCGTCGGCGCGGGCCTGATGGCCTCGCAGCTGGCGCTGCTCTTCCTGCGCCGCCTGGAGGTGCCGGTGGTCCTCACCGACATCGACCAGGAGCGCGTGGACAAGGGTGTGGGCTACGTCCACGCCGAGATCCAGAAGCTGCTCGGCAAGGGCCGCATCAACCAGGACAAGGCCAACCGCCTGACGGCCCTGGTGTCCGGTGTGCTGGACAAGGCCGAGGGCTTCGCGGACGCGGACTTCATCATCGAGGCCGTGTTCGAGGAGATGTCGGTCAAGCAGAAGGTGTTCGCGGAGGTCGAGGCGGTCGCCCCGGCGCACGCGGTCCTCGCCACCAACACCTCCTCGCTGTCGGTCTCCGAGATGGCCTCCAAGCTCCAGCACCCGGAGCGCGTGGTCGGCTTCCACTTCTTCAACCCGGTCGCGATCCTGCCGCTGCTGGAGATCGTCCGCGGTGAGCAGACCGACGACGCCTCGCTGGCCACGGCCTTCGGTGTCGCCAAGAAGCTGAAGAAGACCGCGGTCCTCACCAAGGACGCCCCGGCGTTCGTGGTGAACCGCATCCTGACCCGCTTCATGGGTGAGATCCAGAACGTCATCGACGAGGGCACCCCGGTGGCCACCGCCGAGAAGGCCATCGAGCCGCTCGGCCTGCCGATGTCCCCGCTGGTGCTCCTGGAGCTCGTCGGTCCGGCCATCGGCCTGCACGTCTCCGAGACCCTGAACCGCGCCTTCCCGGAGCGGTTCACCGTCTCCCCGAACCTGAAGCGGGTCGTCGAGGCCGGCAAGCGCGGCTTCTACGTCTACTCCGCCGAAAACGGGTTCAAGCCGGAGCTGGACCCCGAGGTCGCCGCCCTTCTGGTGCAGGGCGACAGCGTCCTGACGGAGGAGCAGGTGCGCGACCGCGTCCTGGACGCGGTGGCGCAGGAGATCGGCCTGATGCTGGAGGAGGGTGTCGTGGCCGAGGCCCAGGACATCGACCTCTGCCTCATCACCGGCGCCGGCTGGCCCTTCCACCTGGGCGGCATCACGCCGTACCTGGACCGTGAGGGTGTCTCGGAGCGCGTGAACGGCAAGAAGTTCCTGGCCCCCGGCGTGGCGAGCGTTCCGGCGTAACGCGCCCCGCGGACAGGCTTCCGGAGCCGAGGCCCGCCCCTTCCGGGGGGCGGGCCTCGGCTATTCGAATACCTGTCTAAGATTCACCCTCATGACGGACAAGCACGCGCGGCCCGGGCGCCGCGGCCGCCGCATTCTGCGGATCACCCTGCTCCTGGTCGCCGTGCTGATCCTGGGCGCCGCCGGGGCGGGCTGGTGGGCGTACAGCCACCTCAACGGCAATATCGACAGCGTCGACCTGGACCAGGCCATCGGCGACAACCGGCCGCAGAAGGTCGTCGCGGGGGCGCAGAACGTCCTCGTCCTCGGATCCGATTCGCGGGCCGGGGCCAACGGCGACCTCGACCACGGCGATGTGAGCGGCGCCCGCTCGGACACCGCGATGCTGGTGCACATACCCGAGGGCCGGGCCAGGGCGACCGCGGTGAGCATCCCCCGCGACACCCTGATCACCCGGCCCGAGTGCAAGGGCGAGGACGGCAAGACCGTGCCGTCCGCGAAGCGGGCCATGTTCAACGGCGTTTACACGCTGGGCGGACCGGCCTGTGTGGTCAAGACCGTGGAGGAGATGTCCGGCATCCGCGTCGACCACTTCGTGGAGGTGGACTTCGCCGGTTTCAAGGGGCTGGTGGACGCGCTCGGCGGGGTGACCGTCACGCTCGACAAGCCGATGAGCGGAGCGAAGGGCGGCCTCAAGCTGGACGCGGGCACGCACCGGCTGGACGGCGCCGACTCGCTCAAGTTCGTACGGACGCGCTACGGCTACGGAGACGGCAGCGACCTCGGCCGGATCGGCCTGCAGCAGCAGTTCATGATGGCGATGCTGTCCGAGATCAAGAAGCAGGACGCCTTCGGCAACCCGGCCCGGCTGTACCAGCTCGCCGACGCCGGCACCAAGTCGCTGACCACCGACTCCGACCTCGCCTCGCTGACCGCGCTGTCCGACTTCGCGCGCAGCATGCGGGGCGTGGACCCGGCGACCATGGAAACGGTCATGCTGCCGGTCGCCTACGACAAGATCGACCGCAACCGGGTGGTCGCCGCCGAGCCGCAGGCGACCCAGCTGTGGGAGGCCCTGCGCAAGGACCAGCCGATCCCCGCCTCGGCGAAGGAGTCCCCCGCCAAGGGCGGCCGCTGACGACCGCCCGGACGGGACACCCCCTAGCGGTCCTCGCGCACTGCCTGCTCCACCGTGCTGCCCCGGCCCAGCAGGCTGTGCCCGCGGCCGTAGACGAAGTAGACGACCAGGCCGGCCGCCATCCAGATCCCGAAGCGCACCCAGGTCTCGGCCGGCAGGTTGAGCATCAGCCAGACCGAGGCGGCGATCGAGAGGATCGGTACGAGCGGCACGAGCGGGGTGCGGAAGGACCGGTGCAGGTCGGGGCGGCTGCGGCGCAGGATCATCACGCCGAGGGCCACGACCACGAAGGCGAACAGGGTGCCGATGTTCACCAGCGTGGCGAGCTCGTTGATGCTGGTGAAGCCGGCGACGACCGCGATGACCACGCCGAGCAGGATCGTCGGCCGGTAGGGCGTACGGAACTTGGGGTGCGTCCGCGAGAAGAAGCGGGGCAGCAGGCCGTCGCGGCTCATCGCGAAGAACACCCGGGTCTGGCCCAGCAGCAGGATCATGCACACCGTGGTCAGGCCGACGGCGGCGCCGAAGCTGATGATGCCGCCGTAGATCGGATGCCCGGCGGATTTGAAGGCGTCGGCCAGCGGGGCGCTCACCGACAGCTGGGAGTAGTGCTGCATGCCGGTGACCACGAGCGAGACCGCCACGTACAGCACCGTACAGATCATCAGGGAGCCCAGGATGCCGCGCGGCATGTCCCGCTGCGGCACTTTGGTCTCCTCGGCGGCCGTGGCGACGACGTCGAAGCCGATAAAGGCGAAGAAGACGACGGAGGCCGCGGTGAAGATGCCCATGATGCCGAAGTCGGTCGGCGCGTATCCGAAGATCAGCTGGATCAGTGGCGCGTCGAGCCCGGAGCCGCTCGGCTGGGGCCGCGCGTCGGGGATGAAGGGCTGGTAGTTGCTGGCCTTGACGAAGAACAGGCCGGCGATGATCACGATGAGCACCACCGTGACCTTGATGGCGACGACGATCGCGGTGATCCGGGCGGACAGCTTCACGCCGATGACGAGGATCACCGTGAGGATCAGCACCAGGATGAAGGCGAGCAGGTCGAAGGTGCCGCCCGGGATGTCCGGGCCCTGGAGGGCGACCGGCAGTTGCATGCCGGCGTTCTCCATGAGCGAGCGGACGTACCCCGACCAGCCGACGGCGACGACCGCGGTGCCGAGTGCGAACTCCAGTACCAGGTCCCAGCCGATGATCCAGGCGGGGAACTCGCCGATCGAGGCGTAGGAGAAGGTGTACGCGGAACCGGCTACGGGGACGGTCGAGGCGAATTCGGCGTAGCAGAGGGCGGCCAGTGCGCACACCACACCCGCGGCCACGAAGGCCAGGGCGGTGGCGGGTCCGGCGGTCTCCTTGGCGACCTTGCCCGTGAGGACGAAGATGCCGGTGCCGATGATCACGCCGACGCCGAAGACGGTGAGGTCCCAGGCGGAGAGGGACTTCTTGAGGGCGTGTTCCGGCTCTTCGGTGTCGCGGATGGACTGTTCCACCGACTTGGTGCGGAAGGGACTGTTCAGATCCTTGCTCACCGACGCACCTCCGAGCACCTGACGCACACGAAACGGGCCGGGAGGCCACCCCTCAGGGATAACCTCCCGGCCCGTCGTGTGCAACCGCGCGTCAGTCGACGACGGCGGCCGGCTCGTTCTCGTAGCGCCCGTCGAGCTTGGCCACCAGGCCGGTGACCTGCCGGGCGATGGCGGGCGCGGTCAGGCCGATCTCCGCCATGACCTCCTTGCGGGTGGCGTGGTCCAGGAAGCGCTGCGGAATGCCGAAATCGCGCAGCGGTACGTCGACGCCCGCGTCGCGCAGCGCCTGGGAGACGGCGGATCCGACACCACCGGCGCGGCTGTTGTCCTCCACGGTGACGACCACCCGGTGGGTGTCCGCCAGCGGGGCCAGGGCCTCGTCCACGGGCTTGACCCAGCGGGGGTCGACCACGGTCGCGGAGATGCCCTGCCGGTCGAGCAGGTCGGCGATCTCCAGGCACATCGGGGCGAGGGCGCCGACCGAGACGATCAGTACGTCCGGACGGGTGACCTCGGGTGCCGGGCTGCGCAGCACGTCCATGCCGCCGATGCGGCCCACGGCCGGGACGGCCGGGCCGACGACGCCCTTGGAGAAGCGGACGACGGTCGGCGCGTCCTTGACCAGCACCGCCTCGTTCAGCTGGGCGCGCAGTTGCTCGGCGTCGCGCGGGGCGGCGAGGCGCAGGCCGGGGACGACCTGAAGGATGGACATGTCCCACATGCCGTTGTGGGAGGCGCCGTCGGTGCCGGTGATGCCGGCGCGGTCCAGGACGAAGGTGACCCCGCACTTGTGCAGGGCCACGTCCATCAGGACCTGGTCGAAGGCGCGGTTGAGGAAGGTGGCGTAGACGGCGAAGACCGGATGGGCGCCGCCGGTCGCCAGGCCCGCCGCCGACGTGGCGCCGTGCTGCTCTGCGATGCCGACGTCGAAGATGCGGTCCGGGAAGGCGTCCGCGAACTTCTTGAGGCCGACCGGCTGGAGCATGGCCGCGGTGATGGCGACGATGTCCTCGCGCTCCTTGCCGAGCTTGACCATCTCGTCGGCGAAGACGGAGGTCCAGCTGGCGGCGTCGGTGCTGACGGGCAGGCCGGTGTCGGGGTGGATCACGCCCACCGCGTGGAAGCGGTCCGCCTCGTGTTCCAGGGCCGGGGTGTAACCGCGGCCCTTCTGGGTGAGGCAATGCACGATAACCGGGCCGCTGAAGCGCTTCGCGCGCTGCAAGGCGGACTCCAGGGCCTCCATGTCGTGGCCGTCGATGGGTCCGATGTACTTCAGGCCGAGGTCCTCGAACATGCCCTGCGGGGCGATGAAGTCCTTGAGGCCCTTCTTCGCGCCGTGCAGGGTTCCGTAGAGCGGCCTCCCGACGACGGGGGTCCGCTCCAGGAGGTCCTTGCCGCGGGCCAGGAAGCGTTCGTAGCCGTCCGTGGTGCGCAGGGTGGCCAGGTGGTTGGCGAGGCCGCCGATGGTGGGGCCGTACGAGCGCTCGTTGTCGTTGACGACGATCACCAGGGGGCGGTCCTTGGCGGCGGCGATGTTGTTCAGCGCCTCCCAGGCCATACCGCCGGTCAGCGCGCCGTCACCGATGACGGCCGCGACGTGGTGGTCCTCGCGGCCGAGCACCTCGTTGGCCTTGGCGATGCCGTCAGCCCAGCCGAGCACGGTGGAGGCGTGCGAGTTCTCGATCACGTCGTGCTCGGATTCGGCGCGCGAGGGATAGCCGGAGAGGCCGCCCTTGGAGCGCAGGCTCCCGAAGTCCTGACGGCCCGTGAGCAGCTTGTGGACGTAGGCCTGGTGGCCGGTGTCGAAGAGGACCTTGTCCTTGGGCGAGTCGAAGACCCTGTGCAGGGCGATCGTCAGTTCGACCACACCGAGGTTGGGGCCGAGGTGCCCGCCGGTCTTGGAGACGGCGTCGACGAGGAAGGACCTGATCTCGGCGGCGAGCTGAGTGAGCTCCTCCTGGCTGAGCCGGTCCAGATCGCGCGGTCCCTTGATGCGGGTCAGCAGCACCCGTGCCTCCTTGCAGTTGCTCGCTGGTCTGTCGAGTCTAATGTTCCGCTGCCGCGCGCCGTCATCGGGCCGCCCCGAGCGGGGTCACAGCTTTGTCATACATGTACGCACCGTTGGCCGCCCACACCTCACATACGGGCGTATACCAGCACAGGCATGCGTACCCGGACACGCACAGGTGCCCGGCGCCACACGAGGTGGCCCCGGGCACTGTGACCGGTCTTACCGTGAAGGGCGCTCCGGGCGCGCGGGTCAGGCGCGTCCGGCCGTCTTCTGGGTCTTGCGCGTGACCGAGTCGATCACCACGGTCGCCAGCAGCACCGCACCGGTGATCATGTACTGGATCGGCGTCTCGATGCCCTCCAGGGCCAGACCGTACTGGATGGAGGTGATGACCATGACGCCGAGGAGGGCGTTCCAGGTCCGGCCCCGGCCGCCGAAGAGGCTGGTGCCGCCGATGACGGCCGCCGCGATCACGTTCATCAGCAGGTCGCCGGCGCCGGCGCTCTGGTTGGCCGCCGCGATCTTGGAGGCCCAGAAGAGGCCGCCGATGGCGGCGAAGGTGCCGGCGAGGGCGAAGACCGTGATGCGGACCGCGTTGACGTTGATGCCCGCGCGGCGGGAGGCCTCGACGCTGCCACCCAGTGCGAAAACGTTTCGCCCGAAGGTCGTGCGGCGCAGCAGGAAGTCCGTGCCGACCAGGGCCACCACGAAGAGCACCACCGCGAGCGGCAGTCCCTTGTACTGGTTGAACACCATGGCGGGCCCGAACGTGAACACCGCGAGCAGGCCGGTGCGCAGCAGGATCTCGGCGAGCGGCCGGGAGGGGACCCCGGCGGCCTCGCGGCGGCGGGCGTCGAGGAAGGCGGCGAGGAAGTATCCGGCCACGGCGAGCGCGGCCAGCCCGTAGGCCGCGGCCACGTCCGCGAAGTAGTACGTGGTGAGCTGGCCGACCACGCCCTCGGAGTCGAGGTTGATCGTGCCGTTGCTGCCGAGGATCTGCAGCATGGCGCCGGACCAGAACAGCAGGCCCGACAGGGTGACGGCGAAGGCGGGGGCGCCGATCCGGGCGAAGAAGAAGCCGTGGACCGCGCCGATCAGGGCGCCGCCGGCGATGGCCGCGAGGATCGCCAGCCACTCGTTGACTCCGTGCGTGACGGCGAGGACGGCGACGATCGCGCCCGAGACGCCGCTGACCGAGCCGACCGAGAGGTCGATCTCGCCGAGCAGCAGCACGAAGATGATGCCCACGGCCATCATGCCGGTGGCGACCATCGTGATCGCGATGTTGGTGAGGTTCTCCGGGGAGAGGAAGTTCGAGTTCAGCCCCTGGAAAATGCTCCAGATGATGACCAGGCCGAGGACGACCGGGATGGAGCCCAGGTCGCCGGCCTTGAGCTTGCGGCCGAACTCGTTCAGGTACCCCGCGAAGCCCTGCTCGCGGACGAGCAGCCGCGGGTCCACCGCGGGAATGGCGTCGGGCGCGGCGGCCGGATTGACCGGGCCGGCCGCATCGCCGCGCTGTTCGGCCGCCTTGCCCGCGGGGTCGGCGGCTTGGTTCTCGGTGCTCACTTGCGAGCCTCCCCGGTACGCGCCGCCCGGCGGGTCACGGCGTTGTCCGTGGCTCCCGTGATGGCGGAGATGATCTCTTCCTGCGAGGTGTCGGCGACGTTGAAGACGCCGTTGTTGCGGCCGAGCCGCAGGACCGCCACCTTGTCGGCGACGGCCTTCACATCGGCCATGTTGTGGCTGATGAGGATCACGGCGTGGCCGCGCTCGCGCAGCCGCTCCACCAGGTCGAGGACCTGAGCGGTCTGCTCGACGCCGAGGGCGGCGGTGGGCTCGTCGAGGATGACGAGCTGGGGCTCGCCCAGCATGGAGCGGGCGATCGCCACCGTCTGGCGCTGACCGCCGGAGAGCGAGGCGATGGGGATCCGGACGCTGGGAATCCGGATGGACAGGGTGGTGAGGAGCTCGCGGGCGCGGCGCTCCATCTCCACCTCGTCGAGGACACCGCGGCGCTTGAGCTCGCGGCCGAGGAAGAGGTTGCCTACGACATCGATGTTGTCGCACAGCGCGAGGTCCTGGTAGACCGTCGCGATGCCCAGGTTCTGGGCGTCGTGGGGCTTGGTGATCGAGACGGGGCGGCCCTCCCACTCGATGACTCCGTCATCGATGGGGTGCACGCCGGCGATCGTCTTGACCAGCGTGGACTTACCGGCGCCGTTGTCGCCGACGAGGGCGACCACCTCGCCGGAGTGGATCTCGAACTCAATGTCGGTCAGGGCCTGAACGGCGCCGAACCGCTTCGAGACCCCTCGCAACGCCAGCACGGGCGCAGCGGACACATGAACCATCTCCTTCGCCGCCTGACCGGCGGGGATGTCGTGCAGTAAGTGCAGGAGCGGGGTGAATGGGGCGGGGGTTGGTGCGGACTGGGGTGGTGCGGGAGAAAAGCAGGTGGTGCGGAGTGGCGAATCGTTTCTGTGCGGCGCCCCGCGGAGGGCGGGGCATGAGGGGCAGGGCGCCGCACAGGCGTGGGGACCGCCTCGGAGGGGACCGGGTTGCGGACCGTTCCCCACAGAGGCCTTACTTCAGGCCGAGGGCGGTGCAGGCGGCCGCGTACTTCTCGGTGCAGATCTCGTCGGCCGTGTAGACGCCGTCCTTGATGACGGTGTCCTTGATGTTGTTCTTGGTGAGCGACACGACCGGGATCAGCACGGCCGGCACGCCCTTGGCGGTGGGGCTGTCGACCGTGGAGGTGGTGACGCCGTCCAGCTTCTCGCCCTTGGCGAGGGCCACGGCCATCTTCGCGGCGGCCTCGGCCTCGGGGGCGTACGGCTTGTAGACGCTCATGAACTGCTCGCCCGCCACGATGCGCTGCACACCGGCGAGTTCGGCGTCCTGACCGGTCACCGGGGGCAGGGGGGACATGCCGGCCGCCTTGAGGGCGGTGATGATGCCGCCGGCCATGCCGTCGTTGGCGGAGTAGACGCCGATGACGTTCTCCTTGCCCAGCGCCGAGAGCGCGCCGGCCATGTTGGTGTTGGCGTTCTCCGGCTTCCACTCCGTGGTGTCGTACTCCTTGCCGATGTTCACCTTGCCATCGAGGACGGAGTGCGCACCCTGCTTGAAGAGCTTGGCGTTCGGGTCGGTGACCGATCCGTTCATCATGACGATCTGGCCGTCCTTGGCCTTGTCGCCCAGCGCCTCCAGCAGCGCCTTGCCCTGCACCTTGCCGACCTCTTCGTTGTCGAAGGAGGTGTAGGCGTCGATCGGGCCCTCGGCCAGGCGGTCGTAGGCGACGACCGGAATGCCGGCGTCCTTGGCCTTCTTCACCGAGCCGGCGATGGCCTTGGCGTCCACCGCGTCGACGATGAGGGCGTCCACCTTGTTGGTGATCATCGTGTCGACCTGCGAGTTCTGCGTGGTCGCGTCCTGCTTGGCGTTGGCGTAGACCACCTCGCCCTTGCCGCCGGTGAGCTCGGCGATCTTCTTCTCGATCAGCGGCTTGTCGAACTTCTCGTAGCGCGCGGTCTGGTTCTCCGGCAGGAGGAGCCCGATCTTGACCGCGTCGCCCTTCGCGGCGCCGGGCTCGTTCGTCTTGTCTCCGGCCTCCTTCGCACTGCCGCAGGCGGCAAGCGAAACGGCCATGGCGCCGGAGGCGACGGCTACGGCGGCTCTACGCATACGAGTGTTCATTACTTGAACCTCCCTGACGAGGCCGCAACGTTGCGGCCGAGGTGGATGTGAGTCAACCCCGGCCACAAGTTTGCCGTCAAGGAGTGAATCCTTAACGAGATGACAACGGTGCCATCCGTTATCTACCTGAAGACATGACGGCTGGGGCACGCAGTCCGTCTCCCTGTTCCGACAAGAGGGTCGAATCGCCCATCTCGCTGAGTACGAGGGCCAGCGCGCCGAGCACTTCCGCCCGCCCGCCCAGGGAGCCGGTGAGTACGGACAACTGCCGGGCGGCGCTCGGGATCGCGTACCTCCCCACGGATTCACGGATGGGGGCCAGCACGAGTTCACCCGCCTCCGCCAGCGAGCCGCCCAGCACCACCCGGCTGGGGTTGAGGAGGTTGCAGAGGCTGGCCACGCCGCTGCCGATGTGCCGGCCCACGTCGGTGATCACCCGACGGCAGCCCGGGTCCCCCGCGCGGGCCAGTTCGACCACCCGCTCCATCGTCAGCTCCGGGCCGTGCGTCCCCTGGAGCAGGGGCAGGACGTACCGGGCGGCGGCGAAGGTCTCCAGGCAGCCCCGGTTGCCGCAGCGGCAGACCGGGCCGGACTCGTCGAGCGTGATGTGCCCGATCTCGCCGGCGGTGCCGCCGGGCCCGCGGTAGATCTGGCCGTTGATGACCAGCCCGGAACCGACGCCGCTGGCCACCTTGATGTAGGCCAGGTCCTTCACTCCGCGGCCGCTGCCCCACACGAGCTCACCGAGCGCCCCGAGGTTCGCGTCGTTGTCGACGTACACCGGCACGCCCAGCCGCTGCGAGAGCTCCATGCGGGGGTTGATGCCGGACCAGCCAGGGAGGATCGCGGTCGAACCGAGGGTCCCCGACTCCACGTCGATCGGGCCGGGGACGCCGAGGCCGACCCCGATGACCTTCTCCGGGCCGACTCCCACGGTCGCGATCAGCTGGCCGACCAGGGCCTCTGCCCGGTTGAAGCCGTCCATCCAGGAGGCGTCGACATCCAGCGGTTCCGCTTCCTCGGCCAGCACCTGGTGCGCGAGGTTTCCGACCGCCACCCTCAGGTGCGTGTGGCCGAAGTCGACGCCGATCACGATGCCCGCGTCACCGCTGAGGGAGACGCTGCGGGCCCGCCGGCCGCCGGCCGAGGTGTCCGTGACCTCGACGGTCCCGCCGTCCTTCAGTTCGCGGACGATGTTGGAGACCGTGGCCGCCGACAGTCCGGTGGCCCGGGCGATCTCCGCCTGGGTCAGCGAACCCGCGAGCCGCACCGCCCGCACGACCCGTTCGAGATTCGCGCGATGCAGCGAGGACTGCGATCCGGGAGTCTGCACGACCCATCCACTCCTGCCCATAAGCGACGGGCATCCGTCGCCCCCCGGCCGGGCCGTCGCGGCTGTCCGCTCCGAGACCCCGGCGTCTCTCCAACTTGTGAAGCTTAAGTCGAGCCTTTGGGCCTCCACACGTCAAGAGGCTGACGCAGCACGAATCGGCCACTACCGGTCACAAGAGGGAGGGAACGGACCCAGGAGATCGCGCTTCGGCCGCCGGGACGCCCGTACCGAGCGGCCGGTCCGGCCGGATCGCGCCTTCGCTACTTGAGGGTGGCGGAGGTCAGGCCGGCCTGGATCTGGCGCTGGAAGGACAGGTACACGACCAGCATCGGGATCATCGCGATGGTCACACCGGCGAAGAGCACGGGCAGGTCGGTCTCATAGCCCATCTGGTACTGGAGCTGGATGAGCCCCTGGGTGAGCATGTACCGCTCGGGGTCGGAACCGGTCTGCGGCTGCATCAGCACGGAGGGCAGGATGTACTGGTTCCACTGGCCCAGGACGTTGAACATCCCGACGCTGATCAAGCCGGGCTTGGCCATCGGCAGCATGACCTGGAAGAAGATCCGGGTGTCGGAGGCCCCGTCGATCACCGCCGCCTCGTGCACCGCCGTCGGCAGGGTGCGGAAGAAGGAGTGCATGAAGAAGACGGTGAAGGGCATCGAGTAGGCGACGTACACCATGATCAGGCCCTGGTAGGTGTTGAGCATGTCAAGGCGCTTGACCATGAAGAACAGCGGGACCAGCGCCAGGAAGACGGGGAACATCGCCCCGCTGACGAAGAAGTAGTAGACGAGCCGGTTGCCGGTGAAGGGGTAGCGGGCCAGGACGTACGCCGCCATGGAGCCGAGCAGCATGGTCAGCGGGACCGAGAAGGCCATCACGATCAGCGTGTTGGTGAAGTAGTCGCCGATGCCCTTGTCCCAGGCCCGGGCGAAGGCGTCGAAGTGCCAGTTCGAGGGCCAGCTGAGGGCCGAGCCGCCGATCTGCGAGTCGGTCTTGAAGGAGCCCAGCACCAGCCAGGTCAGGGGCAGGACGATCATGATCGCCCAGACGACCAGGAAGCCGTGGGAGAAGACGTTCAGCACCATGCCGTCGGAGCGGTGCTTCCCCCGCTGCCCCGGCCGGCCGGAGCGCCCCGCGCGCTCCGCGGCGGCCTCGCCCGGAGCCTTGATCACTGTGGTCATCGTGGTCTCCCGCTCAGAACTCGATGCGCTCGCGGCGGGTGGCTCGCAGCGTGATGACGGAGAGGATCATGGTCAGGACGAGCATGACCACGCCCATGGCGCAGGCGTAGCCGCTCTTGCCGAAGTACAGGAAGTTGCGCATCAGCACCGTGGCCATGACCTCGCTGTGGTGGTCGGGCCCGCCGCCGAACTGCCCCGAGGTCATGGTCGACACCAGGACGAACATGTCCATCGCGGCGATGCCCAGATAGACCGCGGAGGTCTGCACGGAGTCCCACAGCAGGGGCAGGGTGACCTTGAAGAAGGTCTGGGCGCGCCCCGCGCCGTCCAGGAGGGCGGCCTCGTAGATGTCACGGGGTACGGACTGCATGGCGGCGGAGAAGAGGACCAGGTAGAAGCCGACCCCGTGCCAGACCACCACCAGCAGCAGGCACCACAGCACGAGGTTGGGCTCGTTGAGCCATTCGACGGGTCGGGCGGGGTCGACGAGGCCGGCTTCGATGAGGAAGCCGTTGAGCAGGCCGCCCTCGTCGCTGCGGTACACGGCGCCGAAGAGGACCGCGAGGATGGCGAGCGAGAGGACCTGCGGGAAGAAGTAGACGACCTTGTAGAAGGCCGATCCCCCCACGCCCCGCACCCCGCCGGCGCGGCTGCGGCCGCCCGCGTTCACCATGAAGGCGAAGAAGAGCGCGAGCAGGATGGTGATCACCGGGACGAACACCAGGAGCAGCAGGTTGTGCCACAGCGCGCCCAGGAAGACCTCGTCCTCCAGCAGGGCCGAGTAGTTCTCCAGGCCGACGAAGCCGAACGTGGGTGACTGGCCCGACCAGTTGGTGAAGGAGTAGCCGAACGTCTGTACGTACGGCCAGATGACGAAGGTCAGATACAGCGCGAGGGGCAGGAAGAGGAAGCCGGCGATGAAGCCGCCCCGTCCCGTGCTCCGGCCTGCTTGGCTCATGGTGTCCGTCCCTGCTGGTTCCGGGTGACCGGTGGACGCGGTGTCAGCTGCGGCGGTTGTTCTTGGCGCTCGGATCCTTGGCCGCCTTGTCCACGGCGGCCTGGGCCCGCTTGATCCATTCCTTGGGCTGGATGCGCTGGGCCATCAGCTCATTGGACGCGTCCTGGATCTGGGTGTCCATCTCGCTGTACCAGTCGGGGTAGCGGTAGCTGAAGGTGTTCTCCCCGGCCGCCTTGAGGGCGGCCACCGCCGACTGCGTGCCCGGCCGCAGTTTCACACCGGGGTCGACTCCCTCCTTGACGACGGTGAGCGAGTTGGCCTGCTGGGCGAAGATCGTGGACCATTCGCGTGACAGCATCGACCGCATGAACTCCAGGCCGCCGGGCTTGTTGAGCGCCTTCTCCGGCACGATGAAGGGCTCGTTGGCTCCGGCCCGGATGGCCTCGAAGGGCAGCTTGCTCTCCGGCAGCACCGGCACCGGCAGGAACCGCATGTCGAAGTCTTCGGGGGTCTGCTTGAGCTGCTCGTTCTCTAGCCAGGAGCCGGAGGGGATGAAGGCCGCCTTGTACTGGTTCCAGGCGGTCTGCGACTCCGTGTGCGTGAGCCCGTTGGTGCCCGGCAGCAGCAGGCCCTTCTCGACCACCTCGTAGACCGCCTCGACGGCGGCGAGGGCGTCCGGGCTGCCCTGGAAGGCGTTGGGCTCCAGATGGTCGATCGCCTTCATGGCCTCCAGACCGCCCTTCTTGGCGATCAGATCCATGATGACGACGTTGATGTAGTAGGGGAACTTCCCCTGGTGGGCGAGACCGCCGAGGCCGGCCTCCTTGGCCTGGGCGCAGACCGCGAGGAACTCGTCCCAGGTCTTGGGCGCCGTCCAGCCCTTCTCCTTGAAGAGCTTGCCCGAGTACCAGAAGCCGAAGACCGTGTACACGTAGTTCAGCGCGACGAACTTGCCGCCCTGCATGCCCTGTTCGACGGTGCCGGGGATGAGCATGTCCCGGACCTTCTTCGCCGGGTCGTCCAGCGAGGGGGCGTCGAGCACCGGGGTGAGGTCGGCGAGCTGGCCGCCCTTGAAGAGGACGTCGAGTTTGATCTGCTGGGCGCCGGAGTCGTCGACGATGTCCGGCGGGTTCCCGCCGTTGAAGCGGACCTGGAGCTTGGCGGTGATCTCCTGGGTCCCGAGGTGGGAGCTGGTGGTGCCCCACTTCTTGTCGAAGGCGGCTTCCCAGGCCTTCGCGTAGTCGTCGCCGAACCCGCCCTTGAAGACGACGACGTCGAGCTTGCCGCCCTTGGCTACGCCGAACGGGTTCTCGGGGCTCGTCGCGGCCTTGGAGGGGCCGTTGGCGGCTTCCCCGCCGCCGGAGGCGCAGGCGGACAGGAGGCCCAGCGTCGGCACGGTGATCAGGCCGAGGGCCGCGGAGCGCTTGATCAGGTCCCGGCGGCCGAGGCCCTCACCATTGCTGTTCTCGTCGTGGGCGGAGGTGGATCCCATGCTCAAGTCCTCGCCTTCGTCAGATGGGTGAAGGAGGAAGGAAAAACACGGCAGTCGCCCCGTAACCGTGCGGACAACACCGCGGTCCCTGCCACCCCCGGTCCGGGGCCGCTCGTTCGCGGGGGTCCGGACGGGCACAGGTATAGTCCACTCCCGCTCGGATGAGCAAGATCGCGCACAAGGATGGCCCCCGGCTTTTCCGAGTTGAGACCTCTCCGTCACCTGGCCCCGCCCGCCACGGGCGCCCCCGGGGCATACCCCGGAACACCCCGAAAAAGCGGAAGGGCCGTACCCCCTTAACGGAGGTACGGCCCTATGGTGCCGATAAGCGGCGCGTCACCGCGCCTGGCGCGCCCTTAGGGCGTGTCTTTCAGATCTTGTCGCCCGGCAAGATCCGAAAGGCATGCCCTTAACCGCGGATGAGGTTGCGCAGGACGTACTGCGACGTGCTCCCGCTGCACGGTAGTTCTGCAGGATCTCGAGGACGATGGCATTCTGAGCAGTGATCCTCGCATCAGATCGCCAAAATGCGCATAGTTTCCGGGCGTGGAGAGCAAATCTGGCTGAGTTTTCCTACCGCCAACGCAGCACCTCAACACGCGCGGCACGGAGAGTCAACGTGCTCCGTTGGCGGTTGCCCCGTGTTCCGCCCGCTGTTACGGCGGCGGGTCCGGGTCCTCGCGTGACCGGGCCCCTGTCGCCCCTTCACTGCCGATCCCCGACCTCTCGCCAGTAGATGCTTCGGCGCGATCTCCTCAGCCTCTGCAAGGCTGAAGGCATGGCCGACTCCGACAGCCTGATCTGCTTCACGCTCGGCATGCTGCGCTTCCTCGGCGACGACGTCGCCAGCGCCTTGTCGGAGCGCGGCTGGGCGGTGGGCGACCCGGACGTCGTGCCGCTCGAGTGGTTCTGGCCGCCCACCGCCCCGGTCGGCTACGGCGGTCTTCCCGAGTGGGCGAGCGAGACCATGCGGAAGCGGCCGCACCTCTTCGGACCGCGTCACACGCCGTGGACGGCCCCGACCCGGCTCACGAAGACCGGGATGACATGGACGCTCGAGTACGGCAAGGCCATCGCGAAGTCGCCGGAGGCCCCGCGCGCATACGCGGACGAGGCCGAGTTGCGAGCGGACCTCGAACGCATCGAGTGCTGGCCGATGCCCGTCGACGAAGCCAAGCGCCTCCGTGCGGAATGGATCGTCGCTGTCACCACCGCGATCGCCCACGACAACCACTACCTCGCGGTCTTCCCCACCGAGCCGCCTGTACGTGGTCACCGCCAGCCGAGCGGTCATCGCCCACGACCGTCGGGCACCGGACGGAGCCGGGCAGACCATCCGGGACTCCGGGCACGTCATTGCCTCGAGCGAGCCGTCCTCATCTCGCTCTCCGACAAGGCACCCTGCCGCACCAAGGTCCGCCGACCTCCGTCGGCGCGGCCCCAGGCGGAAGCCGAAAAGCTTCGCGGCCGACCTGAAACAGACGTCGCGAACCGGGCCGTCATCGACCTGTCTCACTATGCCGCCGTCGCCGACCGGCTGCGGGAGGCCCCCACCGCGTCGACCTCGACCTGCCCACCCTGAGGTTTCTCGACAACGCCTCCAACGTCCTGCTGGTCGGCCCTCCGGGGATGTGTCCTTAAGTGAGTTGGTGGTGGCGTACGGGCGTGGCCAAGGTGTCTGACCCCTTCTGAGATGGGTGCGGCTCCTTCTGGGGGAGCCACTACCGCCGCCGCGGAGAACCGCTCCCTCACCGTCTACGAGCCTGGGCACACCACCAGCCGACCCTACCAATCACCGATCCTCAAGATCTCCGAGAAGGCCCTCCGGGCGAGGCGACCGGCAAGGGCCGCAAGCGGTGGACCATGCGCTGGCAGGCACCCCTGAACGCCTTCCAGATCGCCTTCGAAGGCCGGCCCACCCCGGCTGCCATCTGACCCCTACTGGATCAGCCGTCTACTGGACACACCTGGCAGGGTTCCGCACGGACGGATTCTGCCCGCTACACTCCCACCGCTCGACGTTTCCCCAGGTCAAGCCACGAACTACTGCTGGAGTACTAGTCCCAGCCGGTGGTGTCCTTGGACGTGGTCGGGGCGGGGGCCAGCTCGACGGTGACGGATCCGCTTTTGCTGTTCGTGCTGGTGCTGGCGACGGAGGTGGCCGGGGCGCTCTCGTGGGTGGTCAGCGCGGCGATCCCGAAGGTCGGGAGGGCGACGAGCGCGAGTGTGGTGGCGAACTTCGCGGCGAGGCGCACGTTCTTTTCAGACATGACGAACTCCTTCTCGGGAAGACCGGGATGTGTCAGCTTCGGCGCCCTGCGTGTCGCTCGGGTCTGCTCCCTGCTGACATCGACAAGTTTTGCGTGCTCGAAAGTCGCTGACCAGGCTTAGGGGTTGACCTCATCCGGCCTTCGCCTGTTCCGTCCTTCGTCCCCCTGTTCCTGGAGCATCCGGTCGAACATGGCTGGTACCAGTGCCGCCGAGTAGCTTGTGACGTAGGCATGTTGGAGTGCGGGTTCGCCGCCGAGCGTTCGGAGCGCCACCGTGTACGCGACGGTCTCCGCCGTGGACAGGGCCGCCGCACTGATGAAGAACCCGGCCGTCAGCTCGCACCCCTCGCCCGAGTGGATGCTGATGTGACCGACCTTGTCCTCGGGGGCCGCGTGGGAGAGGAACGCGGCCTTGAGGGATCCCAGGTCGTCAGGGGTGTTGGGGAGCCGAATACGGACATGGACCAAGTGCATAACCCCAGCCTTTCGAAATCGCAGAAGGTGCAATAGTGGTCCATACTGGACTGTTTATGCCAACGCCGATTCCGGCCACCTTCCCCATAAGCATCCAGGGGCCTGCGCGTTCCCTTGGTCACTTACCGGCGGCACGTGCTTTGATTCGTCCGGATCATCAGTTGGGGGAGGGCGAATATGCTGGAAGCGCTGGGGCTGGACGGTGTCTGCGAGAACGTGTACCGCGCCGTGCTCGCGCACCCACAGGCCGAGTTCGACATGCTCCGAGAGAGACTCAGCCTACCTGAGGCCGACCTGCGTCACGCCTTGGACAGATTGAGCGAACTGGCCTTGGTGCGACCCACGTTCGATCAGCCGCACTGCTTCCGGGCCGTGGACCCGGAGGTCGGCATCCAGGCCGTCATCGCCCGCCAGCAGGAGCGTCTGGCGGCCGAGCAGCAGCGGATTGATCAGATTCGCCTCGCTGCCGCACGGTTGGCCGCGGATTTCACTGTCGCCCGACCCCACAGGCAAATCGATGGCATCGAACGCCTCGACGGGATCGAGGAGATCAGAGAGCGGATCGCGCTCCTGGTCCATGGTGTCCGCACCGAGGTTATGACGCTCGCGCCCGGGGGGGCACAGAGCGAGGCCAGCATGGAGGCGGCGAAGCCCCAGGACCAGGCGCTCCTGGGGCGCGGGGTCCGGATGCGGACCCTCTACCTCGACAGTGTCCGCAACAGCTCGGCGACTGTGGCCTATGCCGGCTGGCTCACAGAACTGAACGGTGAAGTCCGGACGACCCCCTCCCTGCCTATCCGGCTGATGCTCCTCGACCGCCGAATCGCTATCGTTCCGACCGACAAGGAGGACAGCCGCGCCGGTGCGCTCGTGCTCAGCGGGAGCGGCACCGTCACTGCCCTGTGCGCGCTTTTCGACACCATCTGGGACAGCGCCGTCCCCCTGGGCGGCGCCTCCTCTCGCGATCGGGAGGACGAGCGTGGCCTCTCCCCCCAGGAGGCGGAGGCGCTCCGCCTCCTGGGTCAGGGCCTGACCGACGACGCGGTCGCCAAGCGTCTCGGTGTCTCATCCCGCACGGCCCGCCGTATCGCCGCGGACCTGATGGAGAAGCTCGGGGCGCGCAGCCGCTTTCAGGCGGGCTCGCGGGCCGTGGCCAAAGGCTGGCTGACCGGCGAGGAGTGAGAACCCGCCCCGCCCGGCCGCGCCCGTCCTCAGGGTGTCTCCTTGTTCGTGTCCTTGATCGCGAGCGCGGCCGTGAGGCCTGTGGGGGCCACGACGTCGTTGAGGCGCCAGTCCGGTACCTCGGTGCCCTCCCCCACGTAGTCATGCGCGGCACCCATGGCGAGCCCGGTGCCGAGGCCCTTGAGATAGGCCCCCTTCCGTGCCCAGATACGGGCGAAGACGGCCGCCCTCCGCTCGGACGGGGCGAGTTCCAGGAGAGCCTGCTCCCGGGGGTGCAGGGTGGTGGCGAGTTCATCGGCGACCTCCACCGCCGGGTGGACCTCCAGGTCCACGCCCACCGCGGTACGGGCCAGGGCGATCAGGCAGTACCCGGCACGCCGGGACAGCGAGAACTGCAGCGAGCTGCCCGTGACGACCGGCCTGCCGTGGCCGGCACCGCACACCGGGCAGTCGGCCTGCGAGAGCTGTACGTCCTCGGGCGCGCGGCCCAGATGGGCCCCGAGGATGCGGCGCAGGGCGATGTGTGAGGCCAGGTAGTGGGCACGGTCCAGGAGCGAGCGGAAGGCCGTGGCCTTGGCCCGCTCCTTCACGTCGAGCAGGGCCATCGGGTCCGGCTCGGCGGCCCCGGCCGCCAGGTTCACCAGCCACAGCCGCGGGCCCGCGGAGGGCTGGACGAGTTCGGCCAGGTGGTCGGAGCGGTAGAGCCGCGGCGTTACCAGCGCCGCGGGAGTGGGTGCGGTGGGGGTCTCGTGGGGCAGCAGCGTCGTGGACATGGTGCTCCTTCGACGAGGACGGAAGGGGTACGAGTGCGGGGGTGCGGGCCGCTCGGGGCGGGGGCCCGCACCATCAGGCGGCGGCCAACATGACCAGGGCGTCCTGGGTGCGGGAGGCGGGCGCGAGCAGTTCGTCGAACCGCGCGCGGGAGATGTTGCCGCCGGCCAGGACCACCACGACGTCCCGGGTGTGCTCGGCGCGGAGCGCCGCCGCGGCCGAGCTGGGCTCGGCCACGACTCCGTGGCCGCGCAGCAGGGCCATGGTCCGGACGATTTCGTCGTCCTCCACGACCGTGAGCCGGTCGGTGCCGCGGCCACGATCGGGAGGGCGACCCGGCCCGGCGCCTGGCCGCTCAGCCTATCGGCGACGGAGGCGGACGGCGGGACGGTCACCGGTCGTCCGGTCGCCACGGAGAGCGCGTACCGAGGAGCCGAGACCGGCTCGACACCGGCCACCGCCGGAATGCCGGACGGAACTCCGGGCGCCGGCCAGGCGTGCTTCACGAGGCACATGCCGGCCAGCAACCCGCCGCCGACGGGCACATACACCACCTCGATCCCCGGCGCCGCGGCGATCTCCAGGCCGGTGGTGCCCTGACCCGCGATGACGTCCGCATGGTCGGACGAGGGGATCAGCGTCGCGCCCTGCTCGGTGGCGAGGGCCTCCGCCAGGCGGTTGCGCTCGGCGACCCCGCCCTCCACGAAACGTACCCGGGCGCCGGGTTCGAAAGACGGCGGCCATCTCCTGGCAGGTCAACGGGCCCTGACCGAGACGGACCCGATCCGCGAGCGCGGCAGGACGCGCTGATAGTCCGCCGACAGTACCGTTCGGGCCAGCCCCTCGCGCCTACCAGGACCTGCGACTTCGCCTTCGCCGCCACGGGCGGTGACACCTGCGCCTCGGCTTCCGTCCCAGCACCGCCCGGTCGCTCGACGACCACCGCGTCGGCTGGACTTCCGCCCGGCCCGGACAGCACCGCGGCAACACGCTCGCGGGCGATCGTCCACTCCTACTCGGCCGTCGCGAGCCCGGCCTGGATCCGGTCGGCTCCTCATGCGGCCCGTCCACACGACGGCGGGCAGCAAGCTCGTACTGTTCCAACAGTCCGACAGCCGACGGCATCCGCGACCTCCACGGGAACGACGAAACGACGATCCATCACTCCCACACCGACGCCCCCCTACCCCTGACCGGTGAAAACGCAACCGTCAGACCCGGAAAGACAACAGCTTCCAAGACCAGGTCGGCGGCCTGATCCGCGAGAGCGGGTCAGGCCCCTGAGTGGTTTCCGGGGCGTCGTCACAGCGGGCGCTGGAAGAGTCCGGTGTTCAGGAGCGAGACACCGAAGAGCGGGGAATCGGGCGACTGCCTTCTCATGGCACGCAGCTCGATCTCCGTGAAGGCGGTGAAGAGGCCGCGCAGGTCATCGAGGGTGTAGGCCAGTCCGCCGTCCAGGCTCCGCGTGCGGTAGAACTCCTCGTCGGGCAGTTTCGAACCCGTCGCTCCCGAGGCGAAGCACGCGAGCGCGAAGTGGCCGCCGGGGGCGAGCGCCCGTTCCAGCAGAGCCAGGTAGCTGACACGGCGGTGCGGCGGCAGGTGGTGCAGGCAGCCGGAGTCGTAGATCAGGTCGTAGCGGCCGGGCGGCAGATCGACGGTGAAGATGTCACCGCAGTGGAAGCGGACGTCCACGCCCGCTTCGCGGGCCCTCTCCTGGCCCCAGGCCACCGCGGTACGGGAAAGGTCGACCGCGTCCACCTCGTAGCCCTGTGCGGCGAGGAAGACGGCGTTACGCCCGGGCCCGCAGCCCAGGTCCAGGACCCGGCCGGGTGTGATGAGGCCGCGTTCCAGGTACGAGGCCAGGTTCTCGTCCGGCTTGTCGACGAAGAACGGGATGTCCCGGGAACGGTTGGCGTAGAACTCGTCCCACCAATCGCAGGATCCGTCCGTCCAGCGGTCCGTCTCCGCGGTGAACAGTCGATCCAACATGTGCAGGACGTCGTCCACCGTGCGGATATCACGGGTCACTGCAATTTCCTCCTCATCGGTCACGCCCTGCGATCGGCATGACGCATTGGTGTCCCCGTCATTGCGGCCTGCGGGCGCCTCCCGACGAACCGGTCGGGAGGCGCCCGCAGGCCCCGTGCGTCTGTCAGCTCATCCGGATGACGAGCATGCCGTCATGCCCTCGGTGGCCCACCGTCTGGAAGACCACTCCATCGACGCGATCAGAGCTGCTGACCAGCTCGAGTACCCGCTGGGTGGCGCGGACGGCGCCGTTCGACGTCTCCAGGTTCCGGACTTCGCCGGACCTCACGACGTTGTCGAAGACGATGACGCTGCCGGAGCGGCCCAGTCGCAGGCAGCTCTCGAAGTAGGTCACGTTGTTGTGCTGGTCGGCGTCGATGAAGAAGAAGTCGAAGGGCTCGGCCTTCTCCTCCGCGAGCTGTGCCAGCTGTTCGGCGGCATTGCCCACTCGGACCTTGACACGGTCGTCGAGGCCGGCCGCCTTGAGGTTGTCCGCGGCGACCATGGCGTGCACCGGATTGTTCTCGATGGTCACCATGCGGCCGCCCGGAGGCAGCGTCTTGGCCAGCCACAGCGAGCTGTAGCCGCCGAGGCTTCCCACCTCGAGGATCCGCCGGGCACCGGCTATCCGTGCCAGCAGGCTGATCTGCTTGCCCTGAAGTGCGGAAACGTTGATGGCGGGCAGGTCCGCCTGCTCGCTGACGTCCAGCGCACGTGCGAGGTCGGGATCGGGCGCACACAGCACGCCACTGAGAAAGGCTTCGGTCTCGGACCAGGTGTCAACAGCCATGACAGACGGTTCTCCTAAGCAGCGAGGGAAGTCGGGCCGGGGGCCGAGGCGTCCATCTGGTGCGCCCAGAAGTGCCGTGCGTACATGCGCCGCCAGACGCCCATCATGTGCGTGAGGGCCGCGATCTCCGGCGGGGTGAGATCCGGGTGCCAGAAGTCGAAAAGCAGCACCGTCCGGCGCTCCTCGCCCTCGTTCCAAACCTCGTGGTCATAGGAGTCGTCGAAGACGAACGCCTTGCCCTCCTGCCAGGCGCGCGTCTCCGAGGCGACCCGGATACGGGAACCCTCGGTCGCCACCAGGGAGAGGTGGCAGCGCAGGTGGGCATTGCTGAAGCCGGAGTGCGGGCGGATATGCGTACCTCCCATGATGGTCGAGAAGTACGTCATGCCGCTGTCGGTGGCGCCGTGAATGGCCGAGAGCGTCTTCAGCGTGTGCGGGAACGCGGAGACATTCTTGGCGTAAGGTCGGCCGATGCACGACAGGTACAGCGCACGCCACTTGCCGTCCTCGGCCAGCCCCGTGGGATGCGATACCGCGCTGTCGAGGTTGGCGCCCAGGGCCTGCAGCTCCTCAAGGATCGCGGGAGCGGCGGCCTCCAGCTCGTCGAGCCAGGGGAAGTCATCGCGGCTCCACCACGGTCGGGCCGTGAGACCGGGGAAGTAGATCTCCGGCGTCTGCAGACCGCCTACCTCGCCGATCCGCCCCTCGGCGGTGATCTCCAGTCCCTCTCTGATGCGCTCGACCTGCGTGGGGTCGACCTTCCCCTGTGCGAGCCACCGGTCGAACTCCCGGGGGCCTTCGGTGATCCACAGTTCTTCCATGTTCCTGTTTCCAATCCAGCGAGAGAAGCCAGCACGCCGATAACTGAGTGCTCAAGGGGCCTAGTCGGAGCCGAGCAAGGACGTCAGCCTGTCCATGGACCGCCGTTCGGGCTCGGGAGCGGCGCCGGCGACGAAGCCGGTCATCGTCTGCCGCAAGGTCGTCCCCGCTGTCCGGTCCACCCGATTGATGCAGTGGATGGTGCCTTCTTGGACGAGGACCAGTCGGTTCGGCTTCGGCACGACGGCCGTCAGAGCGTGCGAAGCCAGGCTCGCCTTCGCTTCGACGGCCTCCATCGCGGACATGCCGGTCGTGTCGACGTCGACGGCCTCGGGATCAGCGTCCAGGATGACCAGTTCGCCGGCCCAGGACGCCTTCCATTCCTCGTGAAGGAAGAAGACGAACTCCCCCAGCCGGCCGGTCGCCACATCGTTGTGCCAGCCCAGTCGGCTTCCCGCGGGGTACTGCCAGAAGCTGAAGCCGACCGCCGACCAGTCCTCCCCGGGCGCGCCGAACATGTCCCGATGCGCTCGGAGTTCCCTGAGGATCATCTGGAAAGCGGCGGGCTGCGCGTCCTGCTCCCGCGACTCGGCCGTCGGCGCCCCGGTGTCCTGTCGGAGCACGGCTCCACGAGAGCGGAAGGCATGCCCGTCCGTCTCCGGATAGATGACGCTGGCGACTTCTTCGAATCGTCTGCGCTTCATCAGCGAACGGATCTCCGCGAGCTCGTTCGGCGGCAGGAAGTCATCGATGACCCGGTACCGTGCGCCGCTGGCAACGATATTCATGAATACTCAACCTTTCTTTCTGTCCGACTCAGCGCCCGGCACGCCGACAGTCCGCGAGTGCACGTGCCAGGCCAAGGACCGTGCGCGATTCGGGAGTCACGACCACCGCGTCAGGAAGGAGGACGTCGAAGCGCTCTTCGAGCACCGTGAGCACCTCCAGCCAGGTCAGGGAGTCGAGTCCGAGCTCCGCGGGCGATTTCAGCAGCGTGTCCTGGTCCGCCGCGTGCAGGCACCGCAGCCGGGCCAGTACGACATCGTCGACCTCGGCGTTCCCGGCCGCGGAGACGATCGCGTCTATCACCGCCGTCAACCCGTCACGGGAATCCGACGCCAGCTGTTCTGTCATTTCGCCCTGATCCATTCCGTGAGCGCAGTACGATCCAGCTTTCCGATATCGGTCCGCGGGAATTCGGCGAAGATCCTCAACCGTGGTGCGACACCGGGCGGAACGCTCGCGTACAGCGCGTTCTCCACGGTCTCTCGCGAGGGCGGCCGTCCGGACACCACCGCGTAGACGTCTTCGAACTCCGCGTCGCCGGCTCGGGAGAGGACCAGGAACTCGACCTCCTCCACACCCTCCACCTCACCGACGGCGGCCCGGATCGAGGAGACGTCCACGAACTTGCCGTTGGCGCGTACGGCTCCGGGCTCGCGCTCGACGAACCACACCTGACCTGAGGCGTCACGCTCGACGATGTCCCCGGTCCGCCACAGGAGCGAGTCGCGTACGGGCTCGTGTGCGTAACCCCAGACAGGAGTCGCCGTACGCACGAGCAGTTCGCCGCGGGATCCCGGATCCGGACTGACGATCCCGACAGAGGGGATCGGCTGCCCGAGCCCGGCGGATCCGATGAACATCCCTCCGGTCTCGCTCGACCCGTACCCCCGCATGATCGGGACTCCGAAGCGGGCCACGCAGGCGGCCTCCAGCTCGTCCGAGACCGTGCCGGCACCGACGAGGATCGCCCGCGGCCGGGAGTCACCCTTGCGCCGGGTCTTGGTGAGCAGCCGCAACAGGGCCGGGGTGATGGCCAGCTTGGTGCTCTTGCCCTGGTCCAGGTCGTGGGCCACACCCGAGGCCGTCGTGAACGGACGGGCGTCGACCAGGCACCCGGACAGGAGCGCGGCGAGCGCCACCCCCGAACCGAAGGAATGCGCCACCGGTACAGGGATCCTCACCGCGTCCTCGACACCCAGCCTCATGCCTCCGCGGTAGCCGACGTGCTCCGCGCGAATGCTCTCGACACTGCGCCTCGCGAGTTTGGGCTCGGCGGTGGATCCGGATGTCTCGTGCAACAGACCGAGACCGGCGGGGACCGGCATGCTCGCGGTGACGCGCCGTGCCACCGTGATCTCCTCGGCGAACCCGGGAGTGACGGTGAAGGACGCGCCGTGCGCCGCGAACGTCTCCGGTTCGCGGGGCGTCACCCACGCGGCGGCGCCGATGTTCCAGCACGCGACCACGGCTGCCAGGAGCGTCTCCGACGCGAGGCCGGAGAACACGAGCAGGTCTCCGTCCGTGACACCTGCCTTCCTGTACTGCTCGGCGTACCGCGTGATGCGGCTCGCGGTGGCCTCCGGGAGCGCCTCGCCGATCCGTCCTCCGGACGAGAGGACGCCTTCGGCCAGTCCGCGCCGGGCCTCAGACACCGGAATCAGGGGTCGGTGTCGCGGAATGGATCAGCCGATCCATCCCGATGATGGGAAGAGCCGTCAGGAGTGCGCCCGCCACACCGATCCACATGCAGGGCACGACGCCGATGTGGGAGCCGAGCCAGCCGGCCAGGATCGCCGCCACGGGCATGGTTCCCCACACCACGAAACGGATCGAAGCGGTCATCCGGGCCAGCATGTTCTTGGGACAGACCCGCTGCCGCACACTCACCTGCGCGATGTTGAAGGTCACCGCACCCCAGGTCATTCCGAACTGGCCGAGGACAAGCAGGACGACCGGGATCACGAAGGCGGACTCGTCCAGGGATCCGGCCACGGGGAAGGCCACCATGGAGACACCCGCCAGCACGAGGCCGACCGCCATGACCTTGCCTGCGTTGAATCGGGCACGGACCTTCGGGAGGGTGAGTGAGGCCAGCAGGCCACCGAGCGTGCCGACGCCGAGGACGACCCCCATGACCGTGGAGCCCAGCCCCAGCGTCCTCAGGATGAGCAGGGGCGTCAGCGTCATGGTGATGGTGGCGAAGAAGTTCGACACCCCCACCGAGACGCACAGCCGCCGCAGTACCGGGTTGCCCACGACGAACCGGACGCCGGCCAGGATGTCCCGCGCCAGCCGGGCATCCTCTCCCGTCTTCTCACGGCGGGACGGCTCGGAGTCCTTGACCGTCGCCAGGAAACCGGCACACACCACATAGGCCACCGCGTCGATGGCGATCACCACGGGCGCGCTCACCGCTTTGAGGAGGAGTCCCGCCGCGGCCGGCCCGCCGGCCGCGGAGATCTGGGCCGATGACTCCAGCCTCGCGTTCGCCCGTTCGATGTCCTTGTCGGAGACAATGAACGGCACATACGACTGGTACGCGACGTCGAAGAAGACCGAGGCGACACCGACGATCACCGCGACCGCGTACAGCCACACGAGCGAGAGCTGGTCAAAAGCCCATAGCACGGGGACGCCGGCCAGCACGACGGCTCGTACAACGGCCGCTCTGATCATTGTGGTCCGCTTCGACCATCGATCGACCCACGCACCCGCCGGCAGGCCGATCAGCAGATAGCACACGGTGAGCGCGGCGGTCAGGTATCCGACCTCCGCCGCCCCGGCGTGGAGGGTCTCGATCGCGACCACGGGCAAGGCCACCATCCCGAAGCGCTGGCCGACCTGCGACACGGTCTGCGCGGTCCAGAAGCGCATGAACCGGCTGGTGCTCACTTCCGACACGGCAGCGTCGGACACGGAGACCCTCATCAGGGCGTCACCCCAGTCATCAGGGGCTGCTCGATGAACCTCGATCCGCTCAGCTCAAGCCCGGAGGACCGGACGAGCCCCCGCACGTGATCGAGAGTGACGACGAAACGGTTCTTCCCGTAGATCAGATAGCGCTTCTGGTCGCTGGCGCTGGAGAAGTTGACGGTCATCACGTTGGCACCGGCGTCCAGGCCGCGTGACTGGCCCCCACTGCCCGCCCGCTCCAGCGCGCTGACCGACGGGATCAGCAACTGCGGATAGCGCAGTCGGAGAACGGCGATGACGTTGAGCGCCAACTCGTTGTCGCCGATCGGCGAGATGCTCATCGGCGTGTTCGGGGCCGGGATGAAGGGACTCACGCTGCACATGTCCACACCGAGCTCACCCGCCAGCTCGATGTCGTCGATGATGCTGTCCAGCGACTGCCCTGGCAGGCTGGAGATCAGCCCTGTGCCGACCTTGAAGCCCACCTCCTGGAGATCCCGCATACACCGTAGGCGCGTCTCCAGGGTTTCGTGCCGAAGGCTGAGGTGGAGTTCGGGATCGCTCGTCTCGTGCTTGAGGATGTAGCTCGTCGCGCCCACGGCCCGCAGTCGCTCGTACTGGGCCCGCTTGAGGTTGCCGACGTTCAGCAGGATCTCGACCCGGTCGTCGTACAGCCGCCGAATCTGCGGTATCACCTCCTCCAGGAGGGGCATCAGCGCCGGGGTCTCGCCGCCCTGGAGCAGGATGACGTCGATCCCGTTGTCCCGGATCAGCTTGGCCAGCTCGACGATCTTGTCCGCGGACAGGAAGTAGGTGTCGTTCTCGCGTACGTTGTCACGACGCATCGGGCAGTATTCGCAGTTCACCCGGCAGACATTGGTCAGCTCGATGACACCTCGCAGCACGACGGTCGCACCGAAGTGCTCGTTCCGTGCCTTCCGGCTCTCTGCGAACAGCTGCTCCTGCTCAGGACCGCGTGTCAACAGCAGACGGCGCATTTCATCACGACTCAGCAAGACGTACCTTCTTCCTCACGAATCTCGGGCAATGTCATGTCGACGACCATCTGCGCCATGCGACCGGGGTCGGCATCCGCTTCTCCGTACGTGGATATCGCATCGACCAGGGACGGACGGAAATCTATTTCTCGGGACTTGCCGTTGACCGTCACCAGCACTCGGCCGTGATCCACCAGCCGGTCACCGAGGAAGAGACGCAGCCGCGAGCAACCGGACGCACGGATGACCAGGTGAGTACGGGCCACCGCACGGGCGTCCACGGTCGCCGTGCTCCCAGGGAGGAGATCGTCCATCTCCACCCAGTGGGCCCGGCTGTGCGCCCTCTCGCGGGCACGGTGCCGGACATGTCTGGGCCACGGCATTCTCTTCGCGGCGCCGAAGCACCGAACGACCTCATCGAATTGCGGATTTCCCGGCTCGATCCCCATCGTGCTCAGCTTGTGTTCTCCATCCGGCACTTCGACGAACGAAATACCGTGATGGCCTTGGCCCCGCAGATGCGTCACGGCATCACGGGCAAGGATGAGGGGGATCTGCTGATCCCGGACTCCGTGCACCACCGTCAGCGGCACGCTCAAGGCATTGGGCAGCAGCTCACGCATCGTGTTGTCGGGCCCGAACATCTCCCAGATCGAGGGTGCGCCGTTGATGGACGTTGCCATGGCGAGGCCGTCCCAGCGACGTGACGCCATGCCCCACGTCGCGATGCCCCCCATCGAGGCCCCCACCAGAGCGCAGCGGTTCACGTCGACGGCCAGGTGTTCACGGGCCCAGCGCAGTGCTCGCACCGGGAAATCGCCCGGCTCCGTCGTCCACCGAGCCCCCTGGAATCGGCTACCGAAGATTCCGGCCACGTCGAAGTTGTTGCTCGTCCCGAACGGTTGAAGCGCGGTCGGGCACAGCAGGACCGCTCCGCAGGCGTCGGCGAGCACCCGGAGGTGATCCTGGAGCACCGCCGCGGAGCTCCCGACGCCGTGCAGGCCCACCATCAGGCCCAGGGGACGCCCGTCCCGACGCGACGGCACGTACAGCTCGGCCTCGGTCGGCCGCCCCCAGGCGTCCAGCAGCTTCACGGTCTCCGACCGGGCGGCTTCACCCGCGCCGGCCGTAGAGAACAGCAGTCGCTCAAGGCGTCGCGGGTCGAGTCCTTGTCGCCGGAACAGCTCTGCCGCCGCCTCAGGACTCTCGTCCAAGCAGACGCGCCGCGCCGCGTGCGCTCCGATCACGGCGTCCTCAGCTCCGTCGCGGCCGGGTGAACCGACGTACCCAAGGGTTCCGCGCCTGCGAAGGACACCAGGCCCAGAGCGACCGGGGAACGGCTCAGCCGCCGCGCCCCCAGGCCGACCATGGCCAACGCGGCCGGGATGTCCGCTGCCTCGACCACCACCTCGGCGGAGGTCGCGCCGGCCGACACCGCGGTGTCCTCGACGGCGGCCAGGAACCCGTCCAGGTCACCCATCGAACGGCACGGGTTGCCGCTCAGGACGAGTCGTGAGCGGTCCAGCACCCAGGCGAGCCGGGTGCCGGCCGAGGGACTGCGCGGAACACCGAGCAGTTCCCGGACCATAGGAGCCGCTTCGTCTTCGCCCGGAACGACGAGCGTGCCGGACGTGCGCGGGGGCGTCCCAGTCGGACGCTCCGCGTCGGAGCCGTACGGCAGCTGGACGAGGTAGCGGTGCAGGAGCGAGCCGACAGGACGCAGCCGCAGCCTGGTGGCCAGACGCGCCTCAGGCTTGTTCGGCTCCACCCAAGCGACGACACCCTCATATCCGGCCTCCCGAGCCCAGTCCCGGATGGCGAACGCCACACCGAGCGCGGCCCCCGACCCTCGGAACTCGTCGTCGACGAAGACGCCCTTCAGCAGCAGGTGCCGGTGCCATCGCATGGCTCGGTGCGCCGCCGCCAGCGTTCCGTCCGGGGTGAACAGGCCCATCCAGCAGTAGTCCGCATCGGCCGCCAGTTCTCGGCGGATGACGTCGGCGTCGACACCCTCGAACGGGCAAAGCCGCAGAGCTACGTCGACCTCTCCGTCATGAAGGCGGCGTGCCGTCAGTCCCGGTCCCGTACGCGGGCTCGCGAGGGGCGCGGTATCAATTTCCGCAACCACTGCCACCGCCTCCTCCTACCCGGGCCAGGGCAAGGTACGTGATTCCCGCGGGCGCGATCGTGGGCATTGCTTCTGTTCTCGCCATCTTGCGCGCAGCCGCACGGCCGGCCATCAGGTTCATCATGAGTTGGGGGGTGACGAATCTGGAGTCCAGATCCTGGATGATCCAGGTGAACACGTCGAGATCGAAGGGATAGAAGACGGGGTAGAGCAATTGATCGTCGTCCGCCCCGAGTTGCCTCGCTAGGGCGGTCTCAGGCAACACCCGATAGCCGACGTGCATCACGAGTTCGTCATCGCGGAGATTCTCGTTGATGAAACGGGCACTGTTTCGGACCGACTCCCTGCTCTCGCCCGGGCCGCCGAATACGACGTTCACCTTCACCGGAAGGTCGTTCTTACGGCTGCGCTCCAGGAATCGAGACACGTGCCGGCTTGAGAAGGACTTGCCCAGGTTGCGCATCATGACGTCGTCGAGGCTATCGGGTGACACCACAACGGCTTCCACTCCGCTGTCCTGGAGAATTTCGCCGAATTCGTCATCAAAGGGCTTCGGCGTGAAATACGCCGACCAGGTCAAGCCATCCAGGGAGAGATCCTTGACAAGCTGGACGACTTCCTTCGCGAACCGCAGTTCACTGTTGAAGATACCGTCCGTGAAGAAGATTCGCCTGAATCCGGCACGGTGAATACTACGGATCTCGTCCGCCAGGACTTCCAGCGGCTTGAGGTCTCCTGCGTTGTCTCCTTCGATGTACGCGTACGGGCAGTACCCGCAGGTCTGGTAGCAGGTCTTCCGCCGGGTCTCCACGCCAATCATCGCCTGGTGCGCGTTCGTGTACGCCGCCATGAGCGAGGCCGAGTGGCGCAGGGTGTCGGTGAGGAATCCGCAGTGCCGCCTTCCCTGGAGGACGCCCCCTCTCCCCTTGAAGGACCGCGGGTTCGTCGCGATGTCGAGCATGACTTGCTCACCTGGGCCGATGACTCCCACGTCAAGCACGAGCCTGCCGACGAGCGTGTCGCCGAACAGGCTGAACCCCGGCCCGCCCCCGACCAGCACCGGGTCGAGCCCACGCCGGTCGAGCTCGGCCCGCACGCGCTTCACGAAGGAGACGTACTCGTCGACATGAGTGCTGCAGGTGATGTCGATGGGGTCGATATTCCGGATGGTGAACCCGATGACATCCCATTCATGACCGAGCCAATCGAGGTCGGCCAGACCGGCCGGCTCTGCAACGAAATCCATGAGCCGCGTCACGTGGCCCGCACGGTCCAGGGCGTCCTGGACACACCGGACACCGATGGGGAATATAGGCTGATTCCCGTCCATGGGAAGGCTGGCCAGGTTGACCAGCAGCACGCGTGACATACAAAACCTCTTCACCCAGAGAGAAGACCGGGGGCGCAAGGGCGGCGGAGATGTTGGCTCTTGCGCCCCGGCCAGATGGGCGAGTAGCGGCTCAGTTCTTACGAAGAATCACATAGCCGCAGCGCGCCGGAATTTCTGATTCAGCCGCAGGACGGCGTGGACATCGTGATGAGGAAGTCCGAGTCGACCAGGTCGAAGAGAAGCTCACACGCCCGGTCGAAACGCTCGGCGTCGACGAGCATGAGCGACTCCATGGACTCCTTCTCGATGACGATGCCAGCGTCGGCAAGCGTCTTGCGGGGCTTGTCCTTCAGAGCCGCGCCGAACGACTCGTCGGAACCGAGGCGCGCCACGAGGGCCTCCAGGGTCTGCGCCGCCTTCTCGGCTTCGGCGACCTGCTGGGCAGTGAACGAGGTTACGGCGGTCTGCGTCATTCCATTGCTCCTTATCGACGTGCTTTAACAGCCGGATATCAGCCAAGACGTCCCCGTGCTCAACAACTGTGGCCGTCTCTTCGATGCTTCGATCCTTGCCGACGTAGAAGGGCCGGACCAGAGGTCTGGCCTGGCCCATTCCGCTTCTGGCCGGTTTATGCCTGGGCCGGAAGCCAGAGGTCGACGCGCTGGCCGGTTCCGGGCCTCGTGGGCACGGGCCTCGTGAGCAAAGGGGCATGCCGAGATCGCCAGTCGGCTGCAGGTCCTCGACGACGTCCGTGCGTGGATGGCTTCGCTGATCGACGACCCCGCCTCGAGGTCTCGCAGGCCCTCACTTTGACTCTGAAGCTTCTATAGATCGTCAAGCTGTGGGAGACAGCCGGGGTGCTCCGCTGAATGCGCCCGTGAGGTGGTGGTAGACCTCGCGCGCGACGAATCGCTTGAGGCATCTGAAGATGTCCTTCGTCTTGAGTCCTTCGAGGGTGCGTCGTGCGAGTCGCGGGTGCGCGGGTCGTGGCGCATGCGGACCAGCACGATTGTGTGCAGCGCACGGTTGGCCTGGCGGTCTCCGCCACGGTTGAGTCGGTGGCGGTCGGTGCGCCCGGAAGAGGCTGGCACGGGCGCGGCGGCGCACAGGTGGGCGAAGGAGACCTCTGAAGCGAGCCGGTCGGGGTTATCCCCGGCGGTGACCAGCAACTGACCGGCGGTTTCAGTCCCGACGCCCCGCAGCGCGAGTAAGCGGGGTGCGGTGCGGGCGATCAGGACGCGCAGGTCGCCGTCCGCGTCTGCTATCTCCTCGCTCAAGTGCCGGTACCGCTTGGCCAGGCGCTTGAGGGCGATTTTGATGGCTGTGGCCGGGTCGGCAAGATCGGCGCCGGGACGGCTGGCGGCCAGCCGTCGGACCAGTTCGGTGGTGGTCAGCGAGCGCAGTGCTTCCCGTACCGCAGCGGGGGCGGTGATGATCAGTGATTTGATCTGGTTGATGGTCTGGGTACGGGCCTTGACGGCGCTGGCGCGTACCACGCGCAGTCCGCGGATTGCCTCGACCGCGCCATCGCGGTTCTTCGGGGTGCCGGTGGCGCGGCCTGCGAGGACCGCGGCGGCGTAGGCCTCGATGGAGCCCACCCTGCCGCTCGGCGAGCCCGGCGATCGGGTCGGTCCACCTCGATGACGGCGATCTGGTTGGCTCGGAGGTAGCGGCTGAGTTCGGCACCGAGGTGTCGATGCTCACTGCCGCTGGACGTTCCGCAAAAGCCAGCTTCGCTGAGAACGCGAGGAGAGGCGTTCGCAGCCATCCTGGCAAACCGGCAGCTCAGGGCAAGACCAACGGACAACTGCAGTGCGACGGGACACGAGAGGCCGCCCCATCAGCGGGAAACGATCTTCGGCTGACTGGGAAGCGATCTTCAACCGTTTCTGTCCCGCCTGGTCGGAGACACTCGTGAACACCCCACAGAAGAACCCCGCACCTGGTACCAGGTGCGGGGTTCTTCGTCGTCGTAGGATGCGCAGCTCCGCTCCGGGAACAGATCGCCTGCGATCATGGTCACAGGCGGCGTCTTCCGCACCGTCGAGCGCGAGTGCCCCGCCCCCCGCGTGCGAGATGCAGGGGTAGGGCGCTCGTTCACATCAGGTCAAGAACCGACAAGTTGGCGCAGCACGTACTGCATGATGCCGCCGTTGCGGTAGTAGTCCGCCTCGCCCGGCGTGTCGATGCGCACGACCGCGTCGAACTCCACACCCGTGTCGGTGCTCACCTTGACGGTGCGCGGGGTGGTGCCGTTGTTCAGCTCCTCCACACCGGTGAAGGCGAAGGTCTCCTCGCCGGTGAGGCCGAGCGAGGCCGCCGTGGCGCCCTCGGGGAACTGCAGGGGCAGCACGCCCATGCCGATCAGGTTGGAGCGGTGGATGCGCTCGTAGGACTCGGCGATGACGGCCTTGACGCCGAGCAGCGCGGTGCCCTTGGCAGCCCAGTCGCGGGAGGAGCCGGAGCCGTACTCCTTGCCCGCCAGGATGACCAGCGGGATGCCGGCGGCCTGGTAGTTCTGGGAGGCGTCGTAGATGAAGGAGACCGGCGCACCCTCGACGGTGAAGTCGCGGGTGAAGCCGCCCTCGGTGCCCGGCGCGATCTGGTTGCGCAGGCGGATGTTGGCGAACGTACCGCGGATCATGACCTCGTGGTTGCCGCGGCGGGAACCGTACGAGTTGAAGTCGCGGCGCTCGACGCCGTGCTCGGTGAGGTACTTGCCGGCCGGGGTGTCGGCCTTGATCGCACCGGCCGGGGAGATGTGGTCGGTGGTGACCGAGTCGCCCAGCTTCGCCAGCACGCGGGCGCCGGCGATGTCGGAGACCGGGGTGGTCTCCATGGTCATGCCCTCGAAGTAAGGGGGCTTGCGCACGTAGGTCGACTGCGGGTCCCACTCGAAGGTGTTGCCGGTCGGGATCGACAGCGCCTGCCACTGGGCGTCGCCCGCGAAGACGTCCTGGTAGGACTTGTTGAACATGTCCTCGCCGATGGCGTTCGCCACGACGTCGTTCACCTCGGCCTCGGAGGGCCACAGGTCCTTGAGGTGGACCGGGTTGCCCTCGGTGTCGATGCCGAGCGCGTCCTTGGTGATGTCCACCTTCATGGAGCCCGCGATGGCGTACGCGACGACCAGCGGCGGGGAGGCCAGGTAGTTCATCTTGACGTCGGGGTTGATCCGGCCCTCGAAGTTGCGGTTGCCGGAGAGCACCGAGGTGACCGCGAGGTCGTGCTCGTTGATCGCCTTCGAGATCTCCTCGTCCAGCGGACCGGAGTTGCCGATGCAGGTGGTGCAGCCGTACCCGACGAGGTTGAAGCCCATCTTGTCGAGGTACGGGGTCAGGCCGGCCTTGTCGAAGTAGTCGGTGACGACCTTCGAACCCGGGGCCAGGGTGGTCTTGACCCACGGCTTGCGCGACAGGCCCTTCTCGACCGCCTTCTTGGCCACGAGCGCCGCCGCGACCATGACGTAGGGGTTCGAGGTGTTGGTGCAGGAGGTGATCGCGGCGACGGTGACGGCGCCGTGGTCGATCTCGAAGGACGAACCGTCCGCGAGGGTCACCAGGGTCGGCTTCGACGGGGCGCCGTTCGGGTGGTTCGCCGGGGCGTCGGAGGCCGGGAAGGACTCGATGCCCGCCTCGTCCACGTCGTCGACGTAGTTGCGCACGTCCAGGGCGAACTGCTCGGCGGCGTTCGCGAGGACGATGCGGTCCTGCGGGCGCTTGGGGCCGGCGATGGAGGGGACGACCGTGGAGAGGTCGAGCTCCAGCTTCTCGGAGAAGTCCGGCTCGGCGGCCGGGTCCAGCCACAGGCCCTGCTCCTTGGCGTACGCCTCGACGAGCGCGACCTGCTGCGCGTCGCGGCCGGTCAGGCGCAGGTACTTCAGGGTCTCGTCGTCGATCGGGAAGATCGCGGCGGTGGAACCGAACTCCGGAGACATGTTGCCGATGGTGGCGCGGTTCGCGAGGGAGGTGGCGGCGACGCCCTCACCGTAGAACTCCACGAACTTGCCGACGACACCGTGCTTGCGCAGCATCTCGGTGATGGTCAGCACCAGGTCGGTGGCGGTGGTGCCGGTCGGCAGCTCGCCGGTCAGCTTGAAGCCCACGACGCGCGGGATCAGCATGGAGACCGGCTGGCCGAGCATCGCGGCCTCGGCCTCGATGCCGCCGACGCCCCAGCCCAGCACGCCCAGGCCGTTGACCATGGTGGTGTGCGAGTCGGTGCCGACGAGGGTGTCGGGGTACGCCTGGCCGTTTCGGACCATGACCGTGCGGGCCAGGTGCTCGATGTTGACCTGGTGGACGATGCCGGTGCCCGGGGGGACGACCTTGAACTCGTCGAAGGCGGTCTGGCCCCAGCGCAGGAACTGGTAGCGCTCCTTGTTGCGGCCGTACTCCAGCTCCACGTTCTGGGCGAACGCGTCGTTGGTGCCGAACTTGTCGGCGATGACCGAGTGGTCGATGACCAGCTCGGCCGGAGCCAGCGGGTTGATCTTGGACGGGTCGCCGCCGAGGGCCTTCACGGCCTCGCGCATGGTGGCGAGGTCCACGACACAGGGGACGCCGGTGAAGTCCTGCATGATCACGCGGGCCGGCGTGAACTGGATCTCCTCGCTGGGCTGGGCCTGGGAGTCCCAGTTGCCGAGCGACCGGATGTGGTCGGCGGTGATGTTCGCGCCGTCCTCGGTACGGAGCAGGTTCTCCAGCAGCACCTTCAGGCTGTAGGGAAGGCGGGCGGAGCCCTCAACCTTGTCCAGCCGGAAGATCTCGTACGACTCGTCGCCCACCTGCAGCGTGCTGCGGGCGTCGAAGCTGTTCGCCGACACGACAGTCTCCTTCATGCATGAATTCGCGCGTATGACCGCATCCTGCCGCCACGCCCCTTGGCCAATCCGCTAAGGTAGGGCTAAGTTAGGTAAGCCTTACCGGCGGGGGCGGCTGCGGTACGCCTTCGGCAGATATCTCGATGTCGAGATAACTCTAGTACATGTCCGCGCCGACGACGAGGCGCGCACCGGTGTGACCGCTGTCATCCGATCGAGGCGTTTGCTCAGCGCACCCGGCCGTTCTGGCTTCTTGGCAGCGAACCTACTCCTATGAGGTGACGCGCTGGGGGGCGCTGGCCGACGGCCGGCCGGCCCAGCGGCTGCCGTCATTGGGTCGGGTGGCCCCTGCGGTGGTCGAGGCGATGCGCTCGGCGCGGCCTTCGGAGAGCGGGCCGTGGAAGCTCAGAGTGCCGAGACGCCGGGGAAGACCGGAAGCTGTCATGGGCAGACGTTAGATCCGCCGGGGTGCTCTGCCGAGCGATTCAGCCGCAACTCGTCCGCCCCGGGCAGGGCGCCAAACGCGCTGGCGGGCTGTCCCGCTCGACGGTGCCGAGTGGCCCGGCCAGCTCTCGCGGCGGCTCCGGCCCGCGCAAGGCGGATCGGCCGGTCAATGCGGCGGGCCGCACTCGGCTACGCCCGCCTGCGGGCACGCCGACTCGCTGCCCACCCGCGTAATCGTTCGACAGGACTGGTGGACGCACGCCCTCGCCGCTGCGAGATCAGCGACAGAGCCGGCGAACGTGCGGTCCACCGACTGCTCCGACCTCACCGACCTCACCCACGGCAGCGCACGAGAGGGTCCTGTTTGTGCTGTCCGGGTGCTCTTGATCCCTGCCGGAAGCGGGTCTGAGCGCCGCCGGGCCCGGCTGCGTAGCCTGCGTGATCAGGAGAGGGAAAGGACTTCCGCATGACGCCGCAGCACCCGAGGACCGAGCTCGACGCCCGCTACAGTTCCGCGCTGAACCCGCGCCCGGGCGCGGAAGGTGTCACCGCCACCGACTGGGCCGAGGCCGAGCGCCGACTGCGGGCCGCCGAGCTGTTCTGGATCACCACGGTCCGGCCGGACGGCCGGCTGCACGTCACGCCGCTGATCGCCGCCTGGCACGACGGGGCGCTGTACTTCAGCACCGGGCCGGGCGAGCAGAAGGCGAAGAACCTGGCCGGCAATGCCCACTGCGCACTCACCACAGGGAACAACTCGCTCTCCGGGGGCCTCGACATCGTGATCGAGGGCACGGCGGAGCGGGTGTCGGATCCGGCGCGGCAGGACGAGGTCATCGCCGCCTTCGAGGAGCAATACGGGGACCACATCACCTCGCCGGAGGGAATCTTCTACGGCTTCGGCGACAGCATCCGCCAGGGCAACGACCTGCTGTTCGCGGTGGCACCGGGCACGGCGTACGGCTTCGGCCACGACGGCCAGGTGTTCAGCCACACCCGCTACACCTTCTAGCGGGCTGGGAATCTCCCCCGCCGCCCCGGGCGTCGGCGACGGGACGGAAGGAGAAGGCGCCGAATCCATCTGAGGTCCGCAGCGGGCTACACAAAGAGGACGGATGCACACAAACGACGGATGCGCACATCAGGACGAACTCCACCGGTCCGCGCCGCAAGCCGAACCTCAAACGCCCCAACCACCCCGGACCAGGAGCAGTTCGCCCGCCCGGACCACCGCCTCGGCGCGCGGCAGGCGCCCGTAGGTCCCACCATGGGAGCTGACGGTACGTAACACCCGTCTGCCACACCCAGCGCGAGCGGCATCTCATATCTGAGATACCGTGCACCTATGGCAGACGACTACCTCGTACGCATCGGCAAGCTCATCCGTGACGCCCGGCAACACCGGGGCTGGACACAGAGTCAGCTCGCCGACGCGCTCGGCACCAGCCAAAGCGCCGTGAACCGGATCGAGCGCGGCAACCAGAACATCAGCCTTGAGATGATCGCCCGGATCGGCGAGGCTCTCGACAGCGAGATCGTCTCTCTCGGCTACGCCGGCCCGATGCACCTGAGGGTCGTCGGCGGCCGCCGGCTGTCCGGCGCCATCGACGTCAAGACGAGCAAGAACGCGTGCGTCGCCCTGCTGTGCGCCTCCCTCCTCAACAAGGGCCGTACGGTCCTTCGGCGGGTGGCCCGCATCGAGGAGGTCTACCGCCTGCTGGAGGTCCTCAACTCCATCGGTGTCCGTACCCGCTGGATCAACGACGGCGTGGACCTGGAGCTGATCCCGCCGGCCCGCCTCGACATGGAGGCCATGGACGCCGACGCGGCCCGCCGGACCCGGAGCATCATCATGTTCCTGGGCCCCCTGCTGCACCGGATGGACCACTTCCGGCTCCCGTACGCCGGCGGCTGCGACCTCGGCACCCGTACCATCGAGCCGCACATGATCGCCCTGCGCCGCTTCGGCCTGGACATCACCGCGACCGAGGGCATCTACCACGCGCAGGTCGCGGCCGGGGTCTCCCCCGACCGTCCGATCGTGCTGACCGAGCGCGGGGACACGGTCACCGAGAACGCGCTGCTGGCCGCGGCCCGGCACAACGGCGTCACGGTCATCCGTAACGCCTCCTCCAACTACATGGTCCAGGACCTGTGCTTCTTCCTGGAGGCGCTGGGCGTCAAGGTCGAGGGCGTCGGCACCACCACGCTCACCGTCCACGGTGTCCCGAACATCGACGTGGACGTGGACTACTCCCCCTCCGAGGACCCGGTCGAGGCGATGAGCCTGCTCGCCGCCGCGGTCGTCACGGAGTCGGAGCTGACGATCCGCCGGGTGCCGATCGAGTTCATGGAGATCGAGCTCGCGGTCCTGGAGGAGATGGGCCTCGATCACGACCGCTCGGCGGAGTACACGGCGGACAACGGCCGCACCCGCCTGGTGGACCTGACGGTCAGGCCCTCCAAGCTCGAAGCGCCGATCGACAAGATCCACCCGATGCCGTTCCCCGGGCTGAACATCGACAACGTCCCCTTCTTCGCGGCCATCGCGGCCGTCGCCCAGGGCCAGACGCTGATCCACGACTGGGTGTACGACAACCGGGCCATCTACCTGACCGACCTCAACCGCCTCGGCGGCCGCCTCCAACTCCTGGACCCCCACCGCGTCCTGGTCGAGGGCCCCACCCGCTGGCGCGCGGCGGAGATGATGTGCCCGCCGGCCCTGCGCCCGGCGGTGGTGGTCCTCCTCGCGATGATGGCCGCGGAAGGCACCTCGGTACTGCGCAACGTCTACGTCATCAACCGCGGCTACGAGGAACTGGCCGAACGCCTCAACTCGGTGGGCGCCCAGATCGAAATCTTCCGGGACATCTAGAAGCAACGCCGTTCGGTCGGGGCCGAACTGGGTGACGTCGAGGCCACCATCAGCATGATGATGCTGATGGTGGCCTTTTATGTGACGCGGCGCGCCAGATGCTCAACCGCTCCCGCCGCACAGCAGCAGCCCGCCCAGCCGGCGCCTCATGAGCGGCGCGGCCGGCATCGCAAGCCTTGACCCCGTATACGGACCCCGCTGGGTCGGCCCCAGGCACGAGGCACGGCTGCGAGGGTCCTGCGCCCCGGCGTGCGAGGGGAGCGCGCGCGGAGCAGAATGGGCGTGTCCGCCTTCGAGGTGAAGAAAGCCGTGGTCCTGATGTCCGGAGGAGACGCGCTGCTCAGCGGGAAGCGGCGACTGGTGCGGGCGGTGGCCGCGGTGACACTGGGCGCCTGCACGCTGTTGCCGGTCAACGGTATGGCGCTGGCCGCGGTGCAACCCCACGCCCCTACGACGGTCGCGCTCCCGGCCCCCGCCTCCCCGGCTCAGACTCCGTACGACCGGATCGCCCTGACGACGCTCAATGACATCGTGAAGGGCGACTTCCCCGCTGCCACCGCCCGCTTCGATGCGACGACACGTGAGCTGCTGCCCCCAGACGCACTGGCGAGGGCGTGGCAGGCGTACCAGGACGAGTTCGGGCGCTACCAGTCGCACGGGGCTCCCCAGGGCGTCGCCTTCCGCGAGTTCACCGTGGTCAACGTGCCGCTGCGCATGGAACACCGGCCCGGGGAGTTCCGTGTGGCCTTCCGCGAGGACGGAAGCATCGCCGGTCTGTGGTTTCTTGGGGCAGGTGTGCCGATCTCGTAGTCCCCCCACGTCCAGGGCTCAAGAACAGCCCTTCGGCACCTCACCGGGAGGGTCCCCTCTTCCGGCGCGCCCGCCGAGCCCGGCCACCCCACCCACCACCCCGGACGCCCCACCCAGCTCGCGATCGCGCCCTTCGGAGCCGGTGATCGTCGGGATTCGGCCTGATGTGCCGGGTTTCTCGCCACCGGGTGGTGGGGCCCGGCAGAATTGACACATCGGGACGGGACGAGGGGGCGGCCATGGCAGTCGATACGGATACGGGCACCAGCGCGGAGATCCCCGATCTCGCGGGGGTGCCGCTGCTCGGGTCGCTCTTCGACCTCAAGTCCGACTCGCTCGGGACCTATCTGCGGGCCCAGCACCAGCACGGCGACGTCGTACGGATCACCGCCGGCCCGCCCGGTCTGCGCGCCGCGCTGTACTGCGTCTTCTCCGCGGAAGGCGCCCAGCAGGTCCTGGCCTCGGAATCGGCCAACTTCCGCAAGGACAACCCCTTCTACCAGGAGATCCGGGACTCCTTCGGCAACGGCCTGCTGACCAGCCAGGACGAGGACTACCTGCGCCAGCGCCGGCTGGTCCAGCCGCTGTTCACCCGGCGCCGGGTCGACGGTTACGCCGGAGCCGTCGCCGATGAGACCGAATCGACCCTCGGCGCCTGGCGGGAGGCGCCGGGCGGCGTCGTCGACGTGGCCGACGAGATGATGCGGCTCGCTCTGCGCGCGGTCGCCCGGATCCTCTTCGGCACCGATGTGGACGCCACCGTCGATGTCGTGGACCGGTGTTTTCCGGTCATCACGGAGTACGTGCTGCGCCGCGGCTACTCCCCCGCCAACGTCCCGCGCGGCTGGCCCACCCCGGCGAACAAGCGGGCCGCCGCCGCGATGGACGAGCTGTACGGCGTCTGCGACAGGATCATCGCCGGGCGACGCCGCGACGCCGCCGCCCCCGACGGTGGCGGCGAGGATCTGCTCACGCTGCTGGCCGCCGCCAAGAGCGCGGACGACGGGGAGTTCGACCTCTCCGAGCTGCGCGACCAGGTGCTGATCTTCCTGCTCGCCGGCCACGAGACGACCGCCACCTCGCTGTCCTTCGCCCTGCACCTGCTGGCCCGTCACCCCGAGCAGCAGAGCCGGGCCCGCGAGGAGATCTCCCGCGTCCTGGGCGACCGTACGCCCGGCGCCGCCGACCTGGACCGGCTCCCGTACCTCACCCAGGTCCTGAAGGAGGCCATGCGGCTCTACCCGGCGGCCCCGGTGATCGGCCGCAAGGCCGTCGCCGCCACCGAGGTCGGCGGACACACCATCCCCGCAGGCGCTGACGTGATACTGGCGCCGTGGGTGACACACCGCCATCCGCGCTACTGGCCGGATCCCGACCGTTTCGACCCCGAACGCTTCACCCCGGAGGCGGAAGCGGAACGCCCCCGCTACGCCTGGTTCCCCTTCGGTGGCGGACCGCGCGCCTGCATCGGGCAGCACTTCTCGATGCTGGAATCGGTGATCGCGCTGACCATGATGGTGCGGTCGTACGAGTTCGAGCCCGTGGACACCGACATTCCGGTCAGCGCCGGCATCACCCTGCGCACGAACGGTCCGGCGCGCTGCCGGATCCGCCCCGTCGGCGGCGGATAGCGGCGGAGCGGTTCCGGGCGGCTACTCCTTGACGGAGCGGTTCCGGGCGGCTTACTCCCTGACGGAGCGGTTCCGGGCGGCTACTCCCTGACGGCCGTCGGCCTGTGGTTGCCCTGGAGCCGTTCGACGTCCGCCGAGCGGACCTGGATGGCGAGCAGCGCGATCAGCGCCGCGACCAGGGTGAACACGGCGGCCACGATGAAGGCCGCGGAGACGCCGGCGGTGAGGACCTGGTCCCCCCAGGGCTCGGGGAGCCGCCCGGTGCGCTCCAGGAACGTCCTCTGCTCCGGGGTGGCCGCGCGGAGGAAGGACGGCATGAGGTCCTTCGCCTCGTTGCGGCTGGCCGTCCCGAAGACGGTGACCAAGATCGAGAGCCCCAGCGAACCGCCCACCTGCTGTGTCGTGTTGAGCACCCCGGACGCCGCGCCCGACTCGCGGTCGGGGACGTTCGACAGCGCCATCAGGGTCAGTGACACGAACTGCATGCCCATGCCGAGGCCGAAGATGAGCATGGGGCCGAGGACGCTGCCCAGGTAGGTGGAATGGACGTCGGTCCGTGTCAGCCAGGCCAGGCCGGACGCCGTGCAGAGGGCGCCCATCACCATGAAGGGCTTGGGGCCGTACTTCGGCAGCAGTTGTGAGGTCACGCCCGCGCCGACGGCGATGATCGCGCTGACGGGGAGGAAGGCCAGGCCCGCTCGGATGGGGCTGAATTCGAGCACGTTCTGCACGAACAGCGTCAGGAAGAAGAACATGCCGAACATCGCGCAGGCCAGGAAGAGCATGATGCCGTACGTCCCGGCCCGGTTGCGGTCGGCGAACATGTGGAGCGGAGTGATCGGCTGCCGCGAGCGCCGTTCGATCAGGACGAAGGACGTCAGCAGCAGCGCCGCCACGCCGAACGAGGCGAGGGTGAGGCTGTCGCGCCAGCCGTCCTGGGCGGCGCGGATGAAGCCGTAGACGAGCGCGACCATGCCCAGGGTGGAGGTCAGCGCGCCCGAGAAGTCGAAGTGGCCGGGGTGGCGCTCGGATTCCCGGATCACCTTGGCCGCCGCGACCGCGATCAGCAGCGCGATCGGGACGTTGACGAAGAGCACCCAGCGCCAGTTCAGCCACTCGACGAGGACTCCGCCGGCCAGCAGGCCGATCGCGCCGCCGCCCGCCGAGACCGCCGCGAAGACGCCGAACGCCCGGTTGCGCGCGGGCCCTTCGCGGAACGTCGTGGTGATCAAGGCCAGCGCGGTGGGGGACGCGATGGCGCCGCCGACGCCCTGGAGGGCGCGGGCGGCCATCAACTGGCCCGCGTTCTGTGCGAATCCGCCGAGCAGCGAGGCCAGGCCGAAGAGCAGGACGCCGAAGATGAAGACCCGCCGTCGGCCGAGGATGTCGCCGGCGCGGCCGCCGAGGAGCAGCAGGCCACCGAAGGTGAGGGTGTAGGCGTTGATGACCCAGGAGAGGTCCTCGGTGGAGAAGTCCAGGGCGTTCTGGATGCTCGGCAGGGCGATGTTCACGATGGTGATGTCGAGGACGACCATGAGCTGACAGCAGGCGATGACGGACAGGGCGAGCCCGTTGCCGCTCCCCCTGACCTTGCCGTTGCCTCTCCCGTTCGCACCGGCGTTCCCGTTCCCGTTCCCGCTGCCGCTGCCCCGGACCTTGCCGTTGCCGTTCCCGCCGCCGTTGCCGTTCGCACCGCCGATGCCCTCGCCCCGGGCCTTGCCGCCGGTCCCGTCTCCGCCTGGCCGCGTGTTCCGATCCACCTTTCGACGCTAAGCCCGGCCCCCGGGGGTCACCACTCGAATGGTCTAGCGCATGTGACATATCACATGTCAGGATTCGATCATGGATGACTTCCTCAGCCTCTCCGCCGCCACGGCCCGCTTCACCCACGGCGCCCCGCACGCCTTCGCCTTCGGCGACGAGGGCCGGCTGCTCTGGTTCCTCCGCTCCACCGGCCCCACCGACGCCTTCGCCGGCCTCTGGGTCATGGACACCGCCACCGGCGCCGAGACCCTGCTCGCCGATCCGCGTGAACTGTGCCCGGAACCGGGCGCCCTCCCGGCCTCCGAGCGACGCCTGCGCGAGCGCATCCGGCTCGTCGCCTCCGGAATCGGCTCCTACGCCCTCTCCGGCGATGGCCGCCACGCCGTCTTCCCGCTCTACGGGCGGCTCTACGAGGTCGAGGTCGAAGCCGAAGCCGAGGCCGACGCCGAGGCCGAGGTCTCCTGCGGCGGATCAGCACCGCGGGCGGGCCGGCCCCGGGAGATCCCGGCCGCCGGGCCCGCCCTGGACCCCCGCCCCAACGCCGACGGCTCCCGCACCGCCTACGTCACCGCCGACGCCCTGTACGTCACCCCGGGCGGCCGGATCACCCCCGCCGACGGAGCCCGCTGGGGCGTCGCCGAGTTCGCCGCCGCCGAGGAACTGGGCCGCGCCCGGGGCCACTGGTGGTCCCCGGACGGAGTCACCCTGCTGGCCGCCCGCGTCGACGAATCCGCCCTTCAGCGGCGCTGGTTCGCCGACCCCGCCCACCCCGAGGTCCCGGCCGAGGACTTCGCGTACCCGCAGGCCGGCGGCCCCAACGCCGAGGTCCAGCTGTGGGTGTTCGGCCCGGACGCGGGCCCCGTACGGCTCGACTGGGACGCCGAGACCTATCCGTACGTCTCCGACGCGGGCTGGGCCCCCGGTGACACGGCGGCCGGGGAGATCCTGCTGACCGTCCAGGACCGGCTCCAGCAACGCGTCCTGCTGCTCAGCGCCGACCCGGCCACCGGCCGTACCCGGGAACTGTCCCGCACCACGCACCCCCAATGGGTCGACCCGCTTGTCCCGGGCACCCCGGCCCGCCTCCCGGACGGGCGGATGCTGACCGCCGCCGACACCCCCGGCGGGGCCGCCCGCGCCCTCGCGGTGGACGGCGAACTGATCACCGGGGACGGGGTCCAGGTCCGCCGCGTGGCCGGCGTCCACGAGGGCCGGCTGCTGATCGAGGCCGGGCTGCGCGACCCCGCCGAACAGCAGGTGCTGCTGCTCGACCCCAGCACCGGGGAGCTGACCGCACTCGCCGACGGGCCCGGGGTGCACACCGTCAGCGCCTCCGCCGGGACCCTGCTCCTCACCTCGGCCGACGCCGACGGGATCCGGCGCACCGTACGCACCGCCGACGGCCGCGAGTTCAGCCCCGCCGACCTCTCCGAGCCGCTGCCCTACCGGGTCACCCCGGCCCTGGCGCGGGTCACCGAGCACGGGGTCCCCACCGCGCTGGTGCTGCCCCGCGGCCACACGCCGGGCCGGCGGCTGCCCGTACTGCTCGACGGTTACGGCGGTCCCTGCTACCAGGACGTCAGCGCGGAGCCCCGCCGCTGGCAGGCCCGGCAGTGGTGGGCCGACCAGGGTTTCGCCGTGGTGACCATCGACAACCGCGGCACCCCGTACGTCTCGCCCGCCTTCACGCACGCCATGTACCGCGGCTTCTCGGACGTCACCCTGGAGGACCAGGTCGCCGCGCTCCGGGCGCTCGGCGAGCGCCACCCCGACCTCGACCTCGGCCGCGTCGGGATCCGCGGCTGGTCCTACGGGGGCTACCTCGCGGCGATGGCGGTGCTGCGGCGCCCCGACGTCTTCCACGCGGCGGCCGCCGGGGCGGGGCCGACGGACTTCCGGCACTACGACACGGCGTACACCGAGCGCTACCTCGGCCTGCCCCAGGAGAACCCGGAGGTGTACGAGCGCGATTCCCTGATCGCCGACGCCCCGGGGCTGACCCGGCCCCTGCTGCTCGTGCACGGCCTCGCCGACGACAACGTCCACCCCTCGCACACCCTGCGCCTCTCCCGGGCGCTGACGGACGCGGGCCGCCCGCACCAGCTGCTGGCGCTGCCCGGTGTCACCCACATGGCCCCGGGCGGGACCCGCGAGAAGGTGATGGCCATGGAACTGGAGTTCTTCCGCAGGGAACTGGCCTGACCAAATTGGCCTGACCCCGTCCCAGCAGACGAGGGGCCCTCGGACGCCGTTGTCCGAGAGCCCCTCGCGGGAAAGGGAGGCGCATCTCAGCCGCGCGCGGGGCCGCCCAGGCGGCTCGGCGGGCGCCCTACGGGCTCGTCCCGGCCCTGCGCCCACAGCGAGCGGACATGGCCGAGATGGCGGAGCATGCACGCCTGCGCCGCCTCCGCGTCCCCGCTGAGCATCACGTCGAGCAGCTCGATGTGCTCCTCGGCCGACGACACGAGCTTGCCGGCCTCGTCCAGGCCGGTCAACCCGTACAGCCGGGACCGCTTGCGCAGGTCGCCGACCGTCTCGACCAGCCGGTCGTTGCCGGCCAGGCCGAGCAGTGCGAGGTGGAAGCGGCGGTCCGCCTCCAGGTACGCGATGAGATTGTGCTCGCGGGCGCTGGTGACGATCTCCTGCGCGATGGGGCGCAGGGCCTCCAGCTGCTCCGCCGTGGCGATCTTCGTGATCCGGCCGATGGTCGGCACCTCGATCATCGTGCGCAGCTCGGTGTACTGGTCCAGGTCGCGCTCACTGACCTCGGTGATCCGGAACCCCTTGTTGCGGACCGGCTCGACCAGTCCCTCGCGGGCGAGGTCGAGCATCGCCTCGCGGACGGGCGTGGCCGAGACGCCGAGCTCGGCCGCGAGACCGGGGGCCGAATACACGCTGCCGGGGCGCAGTTCGCCGGCTATCAGAGCTGCCCGCAGGGCGTGGCCGACCTGGTCGCGGAGCCGTTCCTGGGCCTTGATGAGACTGTGTTGCTTCAGGTCACCCATTGCGTTTCCTCCGACACCCGTCACGCCACGACGCTAGAGGAGCAGCGTACAATGTCACGTTGCGCTGCTCACTTCAGCGGTCAGGTCGTGCTACTCGCTCCAGCGGTCACGTCGTGCTGCTCGCTCCGGCGGCCCGGAACAGTGCGACCGCCACGGCGAGATCCTCCCAGGCCATGCCCACACTCTTGAAGAGCTGTGGACGACGCCCCTCTCCACCGGCCGGCATCCGCCCCGCCACCAGGTCGGAGAGGGTGCCGGTGATATGACCGGGCCCGATCACCCCCTCCTCCCGCGGCACCAGCAGGTCCCCCGCCTCGCGCAGCGCCGCCGCCCGCGACTCCACGTACACGGCCGCCCGGTGCACGAGAGCGGTGTCGGTCTCCCGCGCGTCCGGCTCGTGGGATCCGACGGCGACCACCGTGGCGCCGCGGCCGACGAGCCGTCCGTCGAAGAGGGGTTCGCGGGCCGTGGTGCAGCAGATGACCAGGTCGGCGCCGGCCACGTCCTCGGGGGTGCCCGTACGGGCGGACAGCCGCAGGGTGCGGGCATGGGCGGCGAGCCGCTCCGCGCCCTTCGGGTCGCGCCCGACGACCACCACCTGCGCCAACTCCCGTACCCAGGAGGCCGCTTCCAGATGACCGTACGCCTGCGGCCCCGAGCCGAAGAGCACCATCCGCAGCGGACGCCCCGCCCCGGTGAGGTGGCGCAGCGCGAGGGCGGAGACCGCCGGGGTGCGCAGGGTGGTCAGGGCGGCGCCGTCGAGCAGGGCCAGCGGGCTGAGGGTGGGACCGTCCAGCAGCAGGTACGACCCGGTGATCCGGGGCAGGCCGCGGGCCGGGTTGGCGGGCGCGACCCCTGCGATCTTCACCCCGGCGTACGAGCCGAAGGCGGCCGGCATCAGCAGCAACTCGCCGCCCGGCACCCCGTACGCCGTGCGCTGCGGGCAGCTTTCGGGATCCAGCCCGGCGCGCAGCGCGGCGTCGAGCGCGTCGGCCGCGGCGGCGGGGGTGAGGAGAGCGGCCATGGTGGCCGCGTCGAACTGGGGGATCCGCGTTCCCGTCACGGCGCGCTCCCTTGCGCGGGGGTCACAGGAGGAACCCTCCGGGGAAGGGGTCGGCCGGGTCGAGGAAGTACTGGGCGGTGCCGGTGATCCAGGCCCGCCCGGTGACGGTGGGGACGACGGCCGGCAGCCCGCCGACGGTGGTCCGCGCGATGAGCCGGCCGGTGAACTCGGTGCCGATGAAGGACTCGTTGGCGAAGTCCGCGCCGATGTCCAGGAGGCCGCGGGCGTGCAGCTGGGCCATGCGGGCGCTGGTCCCCGTACCGCAGGGCGAGCGGTCGAACCAGCCGGGGTGGATGGCCATGGCGTGGCGCGAGCGGCGGGCGTCGGAGCCGGGGGCGGCGAGGTAGACGTGCTTGACCCCGGCGATGGAGGGCTCCTCCGGGTGGACGGGCCGGTCGCCGCCGGCGTTGACGGCGTCCATGACGGCGAGACCGGCGGCGAGGAGGTCGTCCTTGCGGGCCCGGTCGAAGGGGAGGCCGAGGGCGTCGAGTTCCACGAAGGCGTAGAAGTTGCCGCCGTAGGCGAGGTCGTAGGTGACCGTGCCGAGGCCGGGGACGTCGGCCTTGAGGTCGAGGCCGGCGCAGAAGGAGGGGACGTTGGTGAGGGTGACGGCGGTGGCCGCGCCGTCCTCGACCCGGACGTCGACGCAGACCAGCCCGGCCGGGGTGTCCAGCCGGACGGTGGTGACCGGCTCGACGACGGACACCATGCCGGTCTCGACCAGGACCGTGGCGACCCCGATGGTGCCGTGCCCGCACATCGGCAGCAGGCCCGACACCTCGATGTAGAGGACGCCGAAGTCCGCGTCGGGCCGGGTGGGCGGTTGCAGGATGGCGCCGCTCATCGCCGAGTGGCCGCGCGGCTCGTACATCAGCAGGGTCCGGACGTGGTCGGAGTGCTCGATGAAGTGCAGCCGCTTCTCGGCCATGGTGGCGCCGGGGACCACCCCGACTCCCCCGGTGATCACCCGGGTGGGCATGCCCTCGGTGTGCGAGTCCACGGCGTGGTAGATGTGGCGCGTGCGCATGGGTCCCCCAGCGGGTCAGTTGAGGCCCTCGGCGAGGGCCTTCTCGGTGGCGGACCGGACGGCGGCCTCGGTCTCCCCGGTCAGCGGGAAGCGCGGCGGGCGGGTGGCGCCGCCGGGGCGGCCGGCCACGTCCATGGAGAGTTTGATGGCCTGGACGAACTCCGTCTTGGAGTCCCAGCGCAGCAGCGGGTGCAGGGACTTGTACAGCGGCAGGGCGGTGGCGAGGTCCCCGGCGCGGGCCGCCCGGTAGAGCGTGGCGCAGGACCGGGGCAGTGCGTTGGGGTAGCCGGCGATCCAGCCGACCGCGCCGGCGGTGGCCAGTTCGAGGAGGACGTCGTCGGCGCCGATGAGCAGGTCGAGGCCGGGGGCGAGTTCGGCCATCTCGTAGGCGCGGCGCACGTCGCCGCTGAATTCCTTGACCGCGACGATGGCGGCGTCGGCGTGCAGGCGCGCGAGCAGGGCGGGGGTGAGGTCGACCTTGGTGTCGACGGGGTTGTTGTACGCGACGACGGGCAGGCCGGCGCGGGCCACTTCGGCGTAGTGGGCGCGTACGGCCGTCTCGTCGGCGCGGTAGGCGTTGGGGGGCAGGAGCAGGACGGAGCCGGCGCCGGCTTCGGCGGCCTGGTCGGCCCAGCGGCGGGCCTCGGCGCTGCCGTAGGCGGCGACGCCGGGCATGACGCGGTCGCCGTCGCCGGCGGCCTCGACGGCGGTACGGACGACGCGGGCCCGCTCCTCGTCGGTGAGGGTCTGGTACTCGCCGAGGGAGCCGTTGGGGACCACCCCGTCGCAGCCGTTCTCGATGAGCCAGGCGACGTGTTCGGCGTAGGCGTCGTAGTCGACGCTGAGGTCCTCGCGCAGGGGCAGTGCGGTGGCGACCATGATGCCGTGCCAGGGGCGGGTGCGGGGCGCGGGGTCGGGCGCGTGGGTCATGAGGGCTCCCTAATGTGGTGTGTGACATTTTACAGAGGGGTGCGACGACCACAAGGGGCCGGCCACCACCCGATCAGCCTTCGCCGGGCGGCAGTTCGGCGAGGTGCCGCAGCGGGACCGGGCAGGAAAGCGGCCGGCGGTCGGGTGACGGCTCCTGCCCCGCGAGCGCGGCGACGGCCGGGCCGCACATCCGGCCCTGGCACCAGCCCATCCCGGCCCGGGTCTGGAGTTTGACGGTGCGGGCGTCCCGCGCGCCGAGCTCCCGCGCGGCCTCGCGGACCCGGCCGGCCTCGACCTCCTCACAGCGGCAGACGAGGGTGTCGTCCCGCAGCCAGCCGGTCCAGCCGGAGCCCGGTCGGTGCGCTGCGGCCATCGCCGCGGCGAAGGCGCGCAACCGCGCACGGCGGCGGGCGAGCCCGGCGGGGACGGGCCGGCCGGCCAGCGCGTGAGCGGCGATCTCCCCTTCGACGAGGGCCAGTCCGGCGCCGCCGATGCCGCCGGTCTCCCCGGCGGACCAGATCCCGGGGACGGAGGTGCGCTGCCCGGCGTCCAGCTCCAGGGCGATCGTGCCGTCGGGACCGCGGCGGGTGGCGCAACCGAGGCCGGTCGCCAGCTCCAGCTGGGGTACGAGCCCGTGCCCGACGGCGAGCGCGTCACAGGGGATCCGGCGGGCCGTGCCCGGCAACGGCCGCCAGTGGCGGTCGAGGCGGGCTACGGTGACGGCCTCGACCCGGTCGGTTCCGTGGGCCTCGGTGACGGCGTGCCGGGTGAGCAGCCGGACGTGGTGGCGCAGCAGGGCGCCCCCGTACCGGGCGGCCTCGGTGAGTTTGCCGGGGTTGCGCAGCAGGGCGGGGAGCCGGCCGGCGTACGCGGTGTACGCGGCCCCCTCCACCACGGCGGGCACGGTGGCTCCGGCGGCGGCGAGGGAACCGGCCACGGCCAGCAGCAGCGGGCCGCTCCCGGCGACGACCACCCGCCTGCCCGGCAGCACGAGCCCGCTCTTGAGCATGGCCTGCGCCCCGCCCGCCCCGACCACGCCGGGCAGGGTCCAGCCGGGGAAGGGCAGTTGCCGCTCGTAGGCGCCGGTGGCGAGCAGCACGGCCCGGGCCGCGACGCTCACGGCGCGCTCCTGGTGTCCGTGACCGGCGACGGCGTGCAGGATCCACCGGGCCGCCGCGCCGTGCGGGACCACCGTCCAGACGTGGTGGCCCGGCAGGTAGGTGATCCGGCCCGCCGACGCGTGGGCGCGCAGGGCGGCTTCGCGGGAGGCGAAGGCGGCCCAGTCGTGGTGCAGTGCCTCGGGCCGGGCGGCGCCGAGGCCGGGCGCGGGGTGGCGGTAGTACTGTCCGCCGGGGCGTTCGCCCGCGTCGAGCACGGTGACCCGCAGGCCGAGCCCGGCCGCGGTGACGGCTGCGGCGAGACCGGCGGGGCCGGCGCCGACGACGGCGAGGTCGGTGGGGCCGGTGGGGCCGGGGCGACTGCCGGGCCCGGACGCCGGGGCGGAGTCAGACGGCGGGGCGGGGTCAGGCGCCGGGGCGGAGTCAGACGGCGGGGCAGATTCGGGCGCCGGGGCGGGGTCAGACTGCGAGGCCACCATGGCCGGTTCCCTCCTGGGTGGTGACGGCGTCGCCCGGTTGGGCCGGGAGCAGGCAGGCGCGCTGGTTGGGGCGGCCGTTGACGGTGACGAGGCAGTCGTAGCAGCTGCCGATCCCGCAGAAGGCCCCGCGCGGGGAGCCGCCTTCGCGGGTGGTCCGCCAGGCGAGGATCCCGGCGCTCCACAGGACGGCGGCGATGCTCTGGCCCGTCTGCGCGGGCAGTTCCCTGCCGTCGAACGCGATCGGGAAGGCGGCTGCCGGGGCGCCGCCGACCAGAGAGCGGGGCGTGGTCAACGAGTCTCCTCGGGGGTGTCGGCGGGGCGGGCACGGGGCCCGCCATCCGGATGTCTACCGCGCTCTGCACCCGGCCCTTCACAGGGCCCGTCCCCGCGCTCCTCGTGTGCGGCGGCGGGCTCCGCAGAAAAGCGGTCCGGCCGCAGCGGCTTGAGGTCCAGCGCCGGGTCGGCTCCGGTGAGGACGGCGGCGATGAGCAGGCCCGTGGCCGGGGCCAGGCCGATGCCCGCGCCCTCGTGGCCGCAGGCGTGCAGCAGTCCGGGCCGGCGGGGGTCCGGGCCGATCGCGGGGAGGTGGTCGGGCAGGTAGGGGCGAAAGCCGTGGTAGGTGCGCAGCACCCGGACGTCGGCGAGGACGGGGAAGAGGGCGGCCGCCTGGGCGGCGAGGCGGCGCAGGGCCTGCGTGGAGAGGCTCCGGTCGAAGCCGACCCGTTCGCGGGTGGCCCCGATGAGGACCGGGCCCGAGGGGGTGCCCTCGACCACCGCCGAGGACTGCAGCGCCGCCGAGCCGCTGGCGACGTCCGCGATGTAGTCGGCGGCGTAGACCTTGTGCCGCACCAGCCGGGGCAGCGGCTCGGTCACCAGGACGAAGCCGCGGCGCGGGAGGACGGGCAGGGTGACCCCGGCGAGGTCCGCGATGCGGCCGCCCCAGGTGCCGGCCGCGTTCACCACCGCCGGGGCGAGGAGTTCGCGCTGCCGGGTGCGGACGCCCCGTACCGTCTCGCCGGAGCGTACGAAGCCCGTGACCTCCTCGCCGAGGTACACCCGGGCGCCCGACGCGGCCAGCAGCCGGGCCGCCGCCTGCGCCGGCTGGACCTGGGCGTCCTGCGGGTAGTGGAAGCCTCCCGCCAGGCCGGGCGCCAGATGGGGTTCCAGCTCGCGCAGGCCGCCGCCGCCCACCTCGACGGCGTCGACCCCGGCGGTGCGCTGGCCTTCGGCGAAGCGCCGCAGCGCCTCGATCGCGGCCTCGTCCGGGGCGACGACGAGCCCGCCCTTGGCCTCGTACTCGATCTCCTGCGGCAGCACGGCGGACAGTTCGCGCCACAGCCGCGCCGACAGCAGGGCGAGGTCGAGCTCCGGACCCGCCTCTTTGTCGGAGACGAGCAGGTTGCCTTCTCCGGCGCCGGTCGTGCCGCCCGCGACGGGTCCGCGGTCGACCACGGCCACGGAGAGTCCGGCGCGGGCCGCGTAGTACGCGCACGCCGCTCCGACGACACCGGCGCCGATGATGACGGCGTCCAGGGAGTGTCTCTTGAGCACGGCAGTAAGATGTCACATTCTTCAGGGGCTGCCCAGACCGGTCCCGTCCTCCCGGAGGGGGCCGGGACCGGACGGGGCGGGGACGGGACCGGACGAGCGCAGCCGACGGGACCGGGGTACGGGACCGGCCGGGGACGGATCAGCTGCGCAGGGGGCCCTCGCAGCTGTAACCGGAGGTGGCGGACGCCTTGTTGGCCCAGATCTCCAGCGGCCCGAAGGAGCAGTTCATGTCGGCGAGGTTGTTGGAGGCAGCCCCCGCCCGGTCGAGGATGAAGTAGTCGACCGTCTCCGACATGTCCTTGAAGTTCTGGTCGTCGCTGCGCCAGTTCTTCAGGTTCGCGGTGATCCTGCCGGTACAGGTGAAGCGCCGCTTGCCGGGGTCGCCGTTCTCCACGCAGTCGGGGGTGTTGTAGGTGGCCGCCGCGAAGGAGGACTTCACCGACGCGAGCGCCGTGTCCCGCAGCCGGTCGTTGGGCGTGTAGGTGGTGTTCGGTACGAAGAGCTCGTCCACCTTGGCGATCTGCGCGTCCAGGAAGCGGTCGTAAGCGCGCTGGAGGTAGGTGTCCGCGCCCATCCGGTGGCGCCAGGCGTCGTACGCCGCCACGTCGCCGGCCCGCAGGTGGCTGTACATCTCGCGCAGCGCCGAGGGCTTCTCGGTCCACAGGAACTCGAAGAAGGTGCCCGCGTAGCTGTAGAAGCGGAAGCCGTCCCCCTCGTAGGTGGCGTTCAGCACCTGCTCCACGCTCATGCGCGGGCCGCCGCCGGCCGTGTCGTTGATGATGCTCCTGACCAGGGACTTGCGGACGGCGATGCCGTTGTCGCGGGTGGCGCCGTCGAAGAACTCGGCCGTGCCCTCGTCCATCGCCGTCGTACGGTCGCCCTCGTACCAGGGGCCTTCGCCGAAGAAGCCGGGCACGGCGTAGCGGCCGTTGAGGTAGTGCGTGTACTCGTGGCGGAAGAGCTCCTCAAGGGTGAGGGAGGAGTCCTGGGGCACGCGGCGCTGGTAGGTGTAGAAGGTGGCGCCCCGCTCGATGTAGATGCCGCCGTTGTTCGTGTCGTAACCGGTCAGGATCGGGTGGTAGTTCTCGTAGTCGGCGCGGGAGCCGTAGAGCACGATGTTGAGCGTGGAGTTGGGGTCGCCTGCGAGCGGCTGGTCGGTGCCGAGCACGCGGTGGAACTGCGCTTTGACCTGCTTGCTCGCGTAGTAGAGCTGGTCGACCGTGGCCCGGTCGAGGCCCGTGCGGACCTTGATGGCGCCGTTGTCGTAGGTGTAGGTGTGGGGGAAGATCTGCTTCTCGATGTCCTCCTTGCACACCCCGTACGGCTTGCAGGCCTCGTAGTAGTTGAGCCACGAGACGAGCTTGGCCCACTGCTGGCTGCCGGTGCCGAAGGCGGACTTGACGGGCTCCAGCAGGGCGCCGAGGTCCGCGACGACCGGGTCGCGCAGGCCCGCCACCTGACCGAAGCGGCCGTACTCGCCGAGCGCGTCGCGCGCCACCCAGGAGTTGGCGGTGCCCTTGAGGTGGGTGTAGCCGGCGAAGGCCTTGAAGGCGGACCGGTAGGAGGCGTCGGCGGCCACCGCCGCGTGGAAGGCGGCGTCCTGGTTGCCCGGGTAGACGCCCAGGTAGTTCACGGAGAGGGCGGCCAGGGCGGCGCCCGCCCAGGCCGGGTCGAGGTGGGTCGCCGGTTGGGCCGGGTCCATGGTGGCCAGGACCTTCTTGATGAGCCCCAGTTGGTGCTGGCGCAGACCCGGGGCGCTGGCGGCGTAGAGGGCCTCGCGCAGGGTGTTGGCATTGCTGCGGGTGACGTCGAAGGTGCGGGCCGCGGCGGCGAAGGCGTCGACGGCCTGGCGCATGGCGTTGACGGTCGGGGCGTCGGTGACGTCGATCTCCGAGCGCGAATGGTCGTGGTAGGCGACCGCGTGCAGATAGGTGAACATCTCCTCCAGGTGGGAGGAGTTGCGGCCGTCGTGGGTGGCGGCCAGGCCGGTTATCCGGCGCGAGACGGCCTGCACGTGGGCGTCGGACATGACGGGGGTCAGGCGTGCGTCCCAGGTCCAGATGAGGCCGCGCAGGCAGCCGTCGGCGAGTACGGCCTCGTCGGCGAGGAAGTCGGCGAACTGCTCCGGGGTGAGGTTCGTGATCCCGTCGAGGGTGCAGGGGACGCCGCCCGCGACACTGCGCGCGGTGGGCGCGGCCTGGGCCGCCCGGCGGCTCTTCTCGCTGCTCTCGGCCGGGGCCGCGGCGGGCGTGGCCGGTCCGGAGACCTCCCCCGAGGATGCCTTCCCGCCGGGCGCCGGGGCGGGGGCCGGGGTGTTGTCCCTGGGGGCGGCGAGGCGGTCGACCGCGTCGAACGGATTCGGGCCCGGGGCCCCGGACCTGAAGGTGCCGGCCGTGGGACCGGCCGCCGCGGCGGCGAGCGGGCCCGCGTCCGCGGCCTGCGTGACGGCCTGTCCAGCGGTGGCGAGGAGGGTGACGGCGACGGCGGCGGAGAGGAGGGACGTACGCACAGCTCTGTGCTGGGACACCAAGGACTCCTGATCATGAAGGGAGGTGGGGGAGATGGTGCGTGCGGCGATCACGTGAACTGCCCTGCGCGTGAACGGTGTTGCGCATGACCGCTGATGAACTGCTCTGCGTCACGCGGCGTCTGTCGGGCATCAATGCGCCCCGGTGTGAGCTGTAACATAGTAATGTGAAATTGCACTGACAAGACCTGTGCACCCATCAGTTCGTCCCTCCTTCAGGGAGTTCTCGTGACCGACACCCCCTCCCGGCTGCACACCGGCAGCCATGATTTGCCGGTGTCCCCGGAGTTGTCCCGTTTCATGGCGGAGAACTGGGCGGCCTCGCCCCTGCCCGACTCCACCCGCACGCCGGCCTACGCGATGACCCCCGCCCGCCGCGCCCGGCTCTCGGCGCGCTTCCCGGGCGAGCGGCTGATCATCCCCGCGGGGGAGCTCAAGGTCCGCTCCAACGACTGCGACCACCGCTTCCGCCCGCACAGCGCGTACGTCTGGCTGACGGGCCTGACCGGCGAGGACCAGGTGGGTCACGTACTCGTCATGGAGCCCTCGGGCCCGCACGCCCACGAGGCGGTGCTGTACCTGCGCCCGCGCTCTCCCCGCGCGGACGGCAACGAGGAGTTCTACCGGGACCGCCGCCACGGGGAGTTCTGGGTGGGCCGCAGGCCGGACCTGGCGGAGGCGGAGCGCCTCACCGGCCTCCGCTGCGCGCACCTGGACCGGCTGGGCACGCCCACCGGCCGCGACGCCGCGTCCGACGCCGAACTGGCCGCCTCCCTGTCGGAGTTGCGCCTCGTGAAGGACGTCTGGGAGGTCGGACAGCTCCAGCTGGCGGTGGACCACACGACGGCGGGCTTCGAGGACGTCGTACGGTCACTCCCGCGGGCCCTGGCGCACCCGCGCGGCGAGCGGTGGATCGAGGGGGTCTTCGGGACGCGCGCACGGGCGGAGGGCAACGGCACCGGATACGAGACGATCGCCGCGTCCGGCGCCCACGCGTGCGTCCTGCACTGGATCCGCGACGACGGCCGGCTGAACGGCGACGAACTCCTGCTCCTGGACGCCGGCGTGGAGACGGACACCCTCTACACGGCGGACATCACCCGCACCCTCCCGCTGTCCGGCCGCTTCTCCCCCGTCCAGCGCCAGGTCTACGAACTGGTCCTCGCCGCGCAGGAGGCCGGCATCGCGGCGCTGCGCCCGGGCGCGAGCTTCCTGGACTTCCACCGGGCCGCCATGCGGGTGATCGCCGAGGGTCTGGCCGAATGGGGCGTCCTCAAGCACGCGGAGGGCGACCTGCACCGGCGCTACACCCTGTGCAGCAGCGGGCACATGCTCGGGCTGGACCTCCACGACTGCGCGAAGGCCCGGGCGGAGACGTATCTCGACGGGGTCCTGGAGGAGGGCCAGGTCCTGACGGTCGAACCGGGCCTGTACCTCCAGCCGGACGACGAGACCTTGCCGGCGGAACTGCGGGGGATCGGCGTCCGCATCGAGGACGACCTGGTCATCACGGCGAACGGCGCCCGCCTGATGTCGAGCGCACTCCCCCGCACGGTGCCGGCCATCGAGTCCTGGATGTCCCGGCTCCTGGACTCCACCGACGCTTGACCCGTCGGCCAGCCCCCAGCCCCGCCGGCGCTTGAGGCGAACCCCCAACCCCGCCGGCGTTTGAGGCGCGGGGTCTGGGGCGGAGCCCCAGTTCGGGAAGGGGCGGGGCGGGCAGCTCCGCGCAGCGGCCTGCCCGCCACCCCTACGCCAGCACCGCGACCCCGTCCAGTTCGACCAGCGCCCGGTCGTCCCACAGGCGGACCACCCCGATGACGGCCATCGCCGGATAGTCCCGCCCCGCCAACCGCCGCCACACCCGCCCCAGTTCCGCGGCATGCGTCCGGTACGACGCCACGTCCACCGCGTACACGGTGACCCGGGCCAGGTCCCCGGGAGCACCGCCCGCCGCCGCAAGGGCCGCCAGCAGGTTGGTCAGTGCCTGCTCGAACTGCTCCGGAAGGCTCTCCCCCACCACCTTCCCGGCGGCGTCCAGCGCGGTCTGGCCGGCCAGGAACACCAGTCTGGAGCCGGTGGCGGTGACCGCGTGCGAGAAGCCGGTCGCCGGTGACAGCTCCGCCGGGTTGATCCGGTCGAGGCTCATCGCGCGGCCACCTCCCGGTACAGCTCCTTCGCGATGATCGTGCGCTGCACCTCGCTCGCCCCCTCGTAGATCCTGGGTGCCCGCACCTCCCGGTAGAGGTGTTCCAGCAGGTGACCCCGCTGGAGGGCGACGGCGCCGTGCAGTTGGACCGCGTGGTCCACCACGTACTGGGCCGTCTCGGTGGCGAGGAGCTTCGCCATGGCCGCCCGCCGGGGGACGTCCGGGGAGCCCCGGTCGTAGGCCCCGGCGGCCGCGTACACCAGCAGCCGCGCGGCCTCGGTGCGGGTGGCCATCTCCGCCACCCGGTGGGCCACGGCCTGGAGGTCGCCCAGCACGCCGCCGAAGGCGGTCCGGCCCGCCGTGTGGGCCACGGTCGCGTCCAGCGCGGCCCGGGCCATGCCCACCGCGAAGGCGCCGACGCTCGGCCGGAAGAGGTTCAGGGTGTCCATCGCGACGCTGAAGCCGCGTCCGGGCTCGCCCAACAGGTCCTGGGGGCCTACGGGGACGCCGTCGAAGGCGAGTGCGCCGATGGGGTGCGGGGAGAGCATGTCCAGTGGCTCGCCCGTCAGTCCGGGGCGGTCCGCGGGGACCAGGAAGGCCGATACCCCTTTGGCGCCCGGCCCCTCACCCGTCCGGGCGAAGACGGTGTAGAAATCGGCCTTCGGGGCGTTGGAGATCCAGCGCTTCTCCCCACTGAGCCGCCAGCCGCCACCGGAATCCCGGTCGGGGTCCGGGTCGGCCGCCAGTGCCAGCGCCGCCGCGTCCGAGCCCGCTCCCGGCTCGCTCAGCGCGAAGGCGGCCACGGCCCGCCCCGCGCGCACCCGCGGCAGCCAGCGTTCCCGCTGCGCCGCGCTCCCCGCCCTCAGCACCGGGTACGCCCCCAGCCCTTGCAGGGCCAGCGCCGTCTCGGCCTCCGTGCATCCGTAGGCGAGGGATTCGCGCAGCAGGCACAGTTCCAGCGCGCCCGAGGTGAACACCCGCTCCAGCAGGCCCAGCTCCCCCAGTTCGGCCAGGAGCGGCCGGTTGACCCGGCCCGGCTCCCCCTTCTCGGCGAGCGGCCTCAGCCGCTGCTCCGACAGTGCGCGCAACTGCCCGCACCATTCCTCCTGGTCCGCCCCGAGCGCGAATCCGGTCATCCGATGTCCCCGCATCTATCGCGTCCTGTTGACTGCCGTCACCGTCACGATACGCTCGTACGGGGGCACCTCCCAGTGGCACCGGGAGTGAGCGCCCGGCCGGATCCACCCGCCCCCAGCTTCCGCTGGGAGCACCCCCGCCGGACTGCCGCCAGGGGGCGACGCCTTGGACCTCAAGCCTTCCGCTCATGTCGACACCTTCGCCCGCGACCATCTGCCGCCCGCCGAGGCCTGGCCGGAGCTCCTCTTCGAGTTGCCCGGACTGGCCTATCCGGACCGCCTGAACTGCGGGGCCGAGCTGCTCGACGCCACCATCGCCCGCTTCGGACCCGACCGCCCCGCCTTCCGCGGCGGCGGGGAGGTGTGGACGTACGGCGAGCTGCGCGACCGCGTAGACCGCCTCGCTTATGTGCTCACCGCCGATCTCGGCGTCGTCCCCGGCAACCGGGTGCTCCTGCGCGGCCCCACCGGCCCCTGGCTCGCGGCCTGCTGGCTCGCGGTCATGAAGGCGGGCGCGGTTGCCGTCACCGTACTGGCCCAGCAGCGGGCGCAGGAGCTGGCCACGGTCTGCTCGATGGCCCGGGTGGGGCACGCCCTGTGCCATGTGAGCGTGCTGGACGACCTCGTGAAGGCCGAGGTGCCGGGGCTGCGGATCACCGCGTACGGGGGTGAGGCCCCGGACGATCTGCTGCGGCTCGCCGAGACCCGGCCCGCGGCCGCCTACACCGCCGTCGCGACCTCGGCCGACGATGTCGCGCTCATCGCCTTCACCTCCGGGACCACCGGGCGACCCAAAGGCTGCATGCACTTCCACCGCGACCTCCTGGCCGTCGCCGACACCTTCTCGCGCCACGTCCTGCGGCCCCGCCCCGACGACGTCTTCGCGGGCAGCCCGCCGCTCGGTTTCACCTTCGGGCTGGGCGGGCTGGTCGTCTTCCCGCTGCGGGCGGGGGCGTGCGCGCTGCTGCTGGAGGAGGCGGGACCGCGCCGGCTGCTGCCCGCCCTCGCCGAGCACCGGGTGACCGTCCTGTTCACCGCGCCCACCGCCTACCGGGTGATGCTGGACGACCTGGGGCCGTACGACGTGGGCGCCTACGACCTCTCCGCGCTGCGCCGCTGCGTCTCGGCGGGCGAGAACCTGCCGGCCGCGACCTGGCGGGCCTGGTACGAGCGCACCGGTCTGCGGATCATCAACGGCATCGGGGCCACCGAGCTGCTGCACATCTTCATCTCCGCCGCCGACGAGGACATCCGGCCCGGTACGACCGGCCGGGTGGTCCCCGGCTGGCAGGCCCGCGTGGTGGACCGGTCGGGCCGGCCGGTGGCCGACGACCAGCCGGGGCTGCTGGCCGTGCGCGGCCCGGTGGGATGCCGCTATCTGGCCGATCCGCGGCAGGCGGAGTACGTACGGGGCGGCTGGAACCTGACCGGTGACACCTACGTACGCGACCGCGAGGGCTACTTCCGCTACGTCGCCCGCGCCGACGACATGATCGTCTCGGCGGGGTACAACATCGCCGGTCCGGAGGTCGAGGAGGCCCTGCTGCGCCATCCGGACGTGGCGGAGGCGGCGGTGGTGGGCCGCCCGGACGAGCGGCGCGGGCAGATCGTGGTGGCGTACACCGTCGCCCGTCCGGGGGTGACGCTGACGGAGGAAGGCCTGCGGGCCTTCATGCGGGCCGAGCTGGCCCCGCACAAGTGCCCCCGCGCCTTCGTCTTCCTGCCCTCGCTGCCCCGCACCGCGACGGGCAAACTGCAACGCTTCCGGCTGCGCGATGGAGGTCCTGTCCGGCCGGTGAGGCCGGATCAGTGAGCGGGGCACCAGGGCACGCGAGCCCGGCCGGACCGGCCGGACAGGTCCTACAGTGAACCCGTGGTCGAGCAGCACACTCCGCGATCCCTGATCGTCACCTTCTACGGCGCCTACGGACGGGCCTTCGAGGGTCCCGTCCCGGTGTCCGCGCTGATCCGCCTGCTGGGCGCGGCCGGTGTGGACGCCCCCGCCGTCCGCTCTTCGGTGTCCCGGCTGAAGCAGCGCGGCTTCCTGCTGCCCGCGCGGGCCGCGGGCGGCGCGGCGGCGTACGAGCTCTCCGAGGAGGCACGGCAGCTGCTGGAGGACGGCGACCGGCGGATCTACGGGGCCCGCGCCCCCGCCGGCGCGTGGCTGGTGGCGGTGTTCTCCGTCCCGGAACAGGAGCGGCACAAGCGGCACCTGCTGCGCTCCCGCCTGGCCCGGCTCGGTTTCGGCGCGGTCGCGCCGGGGGTGTGGATCGCCCCGGCCCGGCTGTACGAGGAGACCGCGCACACGCTGGAGCGCCTGCACCTGACCGCGTACGTGGAGCTGTTCCGCGGCGCCCACCTCGGTTTCGCCCCGACCGCCGAGGCGCTGGCCCGCTGGTGGGACCTGGCGGCGCTGGCCAAGCAGCACGAGGAATTCCTCGACCTGCACGAACCCGTCCTGCGCGCCCTCCAGTCAGGCCCGGCGCCGACGCCGCAGGAGGCCTATCGCGGCTACCTCCTCGCCCTGGACACCTGGCGCCGCCTCCCGTACGCCGACCCGGGCCTGCCGCGCGAGCTGCTCCCGGCGGACTGGCCGGGCGACCGGGCGGCGGCGGTCTTCGCGGAACTCCACGCCCGGCTGCGGGATGTGGGCGCCCGGTTCGCCGGGCTGTGAGCCGCCGGCCGGCACTGCGCGGGCGGCGGGGCAGGCGGCGCCCCGACCGCGTAAACCGGATGCGCGGGGGCGCCGGCCGACGCGAGGATGGGCCATGACCTGGACCTTCACATCCGACCTGGCGGCGTATCTGGCCGCGGCGGGCCCGGCGGTGGCCGCGCGGCCCGTCTCCAACACCGTCCTGCTGACCACGGCCGACACGCTGGAGCGGCGCGGTCCGCACGCCTACGGCCGCGCCGACCCCTTCTTCGGCTGGTGGACGGGGACCGACGGCGCCGTCGCCGGGGGCCTGCTGTGCACCCCTCCCCATCCGCTGCTCCTCGGGGCGCTGCCCGTGGAGGCGGTGCGGGCACTGGCCGACGCGCTCGCCACCGAACCGCTGCTGGCCGGGATCAGCGGCTTCAACGCCCGCCGGTCCGACGCGGACGCGCTGGCCGCCGCGTGGCCCCGGCCGTCCCGGCTGACCGAGGAGAACCGCCTGTACCGGCTCGCCCGCCTCGTCGCCCCGGACCCCGTCCCGGCCGGGCGGGTCCGGCACGCCACCGAGCGCGATCTGCCCCTGCTGCTGACGTGGATCGAGGCCTTCAACCGGGAGTGCGGCCAGCCCGGCGCCGCCTCCCCGGCCGCCCTGCGCGACCGGCTCTCCTACGGCGGGCTGCTGCTGTGGGAGCACGCCGGGAGCCCCGTCTCGCTGGCCTCCTTCTCGCGCCCGATCGGCGCGACCGCCCGGGTCGGCCCGGTCTACACCCCGCCGGGGCAGCGCGGCTGCGGCTACGCCGCCGGGGTCACGCACGCGGCGAGCGCGGCGGCGTACGCGGCCGGGGCCTCGGAGGTCGTCCTCTTCACCGACCTGGCGAATCCCACCAGCAACGGGATCTACCTGCGCCTGGGCTACGCCCCGGTCGAGGACCGCGCCGAGGTGATCGCCGCCTGACCGGCCGCTGCCGGTGCCCCGGCGGGTGTCAGCCGCGGCCCGTCGGCGGTTTGCGGCTGCCGGCGCGGTAGGGGGCGGGCCAGGGCGCGGCCGGGCCTTCGTAGGACTGGTCGGCCGCCGCGTGCAGGGTCCAGTGCGGGTCGTACAGATGAGGCCGGCCGATGGCGCACAGGTCCGCGCGGCCGGCCAGGAGCAGGGAGTTCACGTCGTCCCAGGAGGAGATGGCGCCGACCGCGATGACGGGTACGCCCACCGCGCCGCGGATCCGGTCGGCGTAGGGGGTCTGGTACGAGCGTCCGTACTCCGGGGTCTCCTCCGCGACCACCTGCCCGGTCGACACGTCGATGGCGTCCGCGCCGTGGGAGGCGAAGGCGGCGGCGATCTCCACCGACTCCTGGGGCGTGGTGCCGCCCGGCGCCCAGTCGGTGGCCGACAGGCGGACGGTCATCGGCCGGTCCTCGGGCCAGACGGCGCGCACGGCGTCGAAGACCTCCAGCGGGAAGCGCAGGCGGTTCTCCAGCGGGCCGCCGTAGGCGTCCGTACGGTGGTTGGTCAGGGGGGAGAGGAACCCGGACAGCAGATAGCCGTGGGCGCAGTGCAGTTCCAGCAGGTCGAAGCCGCAGTCGGCGGCGCGGGCGGCGGCGGCCGCGAACTCGGACCGGACGGCGTCGAGGTCCGCCGGGGTCAGGGCGCGCGGGACGGCCGAGACGCCCGGCCGGTACGGCAGCTCCGAGGCGGCCACCACCGGCCAGTTCCCCTCATGCAGCGGCTCGTCCATCCCCTCCCACATCACGCGCGTGGAACCTTTGCGCCCCGAGTGCCCGAGCTGGACGCCGAGCGCGGTGCCGGGCGCGGAGGTGTGCACGAAGTCGACGATCCGGGTCCAGGCCGTCGCCTGCTCCGGCGTGTACAGGCCGGTGCAGCCGGGGGTGATCCGGCCCTCGGCGCTGACGCAGACCATCTCGGTCATCACCAGCCCGGCGCCGCCCAGGGCCCGGGAGCCCAGGTGTACGAGGTGGAAGTCGCCGGGCACGCCGTCCTCGGCCGAGTACATGTCCATCGGCGAGACGACCACCCGGTTGCGCAAGGTCAGCCCCCGCAGGGTGAACGGCGTGAACATCGGCGGGGTCCTCATGCGTGACGGGCCCTCGTCGGGGCAGCCGAAGTCCCGTTCCACCGCCTGTGTGAACCGCTCGTCGCGCAGCCTCAGGTTGTCGTGCGTGACCCGCCGGCTGCGCGTGAGCAGGTTGAAGGCGAACTGGCGGGAGGGCTGGCCGACGTATCCGGCGATCTCCTCGAACCAGCGCATGCTGGCGGCGGCCGCCCGCTGGGTGCTCGCCACCGCCGGGCGCCGCCGCGCCTCGTACGCCGCGAGCGCGGCCGGTACGCCGGCCTCCGTGCGCAGGGCTTCGGCGAGCGCGAGCGCGTCCTCCACCGCCAGTTTGGTACCGGATCCGATGGAGAAGTGCGCGGTGTGCGCCGCGTCTCCGAGCAGGGTCACGTTCCCGTGCGACCACCGTTCGTTCACGACCGTGCAAAAGCGTGTCCACACCGATCGGTTGCCCCGCAGCGGCCGGCCGCGCAGGGCCTCGCTGAAGATCTTGGCGCAGCGGGCCGCCGACTCCGTCTCGTCGCACAGGTCGAAGCCCGCCGCCCGCCACACCTCCTCCCGCATCTCCACGATGACCGTGGAGGCGTCCGGGGAGTACGGGTAGGCGTGCAGCTGCATCACCCCGTGCCCGGTCTCCGCGATCTCGAAGCGGAAGGCGTCGAAGGGGAAGTCGGCGGCCAGCCAGATGTACCGGCACCGCCCCCCGGTCACGGTCGGCCGGAAGTGCTCGGCCCCGCCCTGCCGGATGGCGCTGTGCACGCCGTCCGCCGCGATGACGAGGTCGTGGGAGGTGGCGAGTGTCCGCACGTCGGGGGCTTGGGCGCGCAGGCGCAGCCCGACGCCGAGCCCGGCGCAGCGTTCGTGCAGGATCTCCAGCATCCTGCGCCGCCCGATGGCCGCGAAGCCGTGGCCGCCCGAGGTCAGCAGGCGTCCCCGGTGCACGATGTCCACGTCGTCCCAGCGCACGAACTCCGCGCTCAGCGCGGCGTAGACGACGGCGTCCGCCTGCTGGATGCCGCCGAGGGTCTCGTCGGAGAGCACCACCCCGAAGCCGAAGGTGTCCTCGGGCGCGCCCCGCTCCCAGAGCTCCACGGTGTGGCCCTGGCGGGCCAGCAGCGCGGCGGCGTACAGCCCTCCCGGCCCGCCGCCGACGACGGCGACCCGCAGTGCGCCGGTGATCCGCAGTGCGCCGGTGACCGTCCCGGCGACCGTCATGGCGTTACCTGCCCTTCCACCGCGGCGGCCGTTTGCCGGTGAAGGCCGCGTGGAACTCCGCGTAGTCCTGGCCGTTCATCAACAGGGCCTGGGTGGCCGCGTCGAGTTCCACCGCGGCGGCCAGCGGCATGTCGAGTTCGGCGGTGAGCAGCGCCTTGGTCTGCGCGTAGGCGAGGGCGGGCCCGGCGGCCAGGTGCGCCGCGAGCTCGGCTGCCCGTACGTGGGCCTTGCCCTCCTCGGTGACCTCGCTGAGCAGGCCGATGCGCTCGGCCTCGGGCGCCCGTACGGGCTCTCCCAGCATCAGCAGCCGGGTGGCGTGGCCGAGGCCCACGACGCGCGGCAGCAGGTAGGCGGCGCCCATGTCCCCGCCGGAGAGGCCCACACGGGTGAAGAGGAAGGCGAAGCGGGCGCTGGGGTCGGCGATGCGGAAGTCGGCGGCGAGGGCGAGGACGGCTCCGGCTCCGGCGGCCATGCCGTGGACGGCCGCGATCACCGGGAAGGGGCATTCGCGGATGGCCCGCACCACCTGGCCGGTCATCCGGTTGAAGTCGAGGAGCTGGGCGGTGTCCATGGCGAGGGTGGCGCCGATGATCTCGTCCACGTCTCCGCCGGAGCAGAAGCCGCGCCCCTCGCCGCCGAGCACGAGGGCGCGTACGGACCGCTCCCGGGACAGTTCGGCCAGCAGATCGCGCAGGTCGGCGTAGGCGCCGAAGGTGAGCGCGTTCAGCTTCTCGGGGCGGTCGAAGGTGACGGTGGCCACGCCGTCCTGCCGGGTCACCCGCAGGTGGTGCCACCGTTCGGTCGCTGATGTGGAACCGGTGAAGGGGCTCACCCGTCCGACGGTATCACCGGACGGTGACTTCCGTCAGAGAAACGCGACACGCTCCCCGCATGCCCGCGCCACCGGAAGCCACCGCGGACCGCGCCCGGGTCGGCGTATGACTATGCGGGCGTCCGCTGACCGCGCTTCCGCGCGGGCCACGGCTTACGCGTGGCCCTGCCACGGCTTGGCGAGCGTGGCGACCAGGACGGCCTTGATGGTGTGCAGCCGGTTCTCGGCCTCGTCGAAGACCACGGAGTGCGCCGACTCGAACACCTCGTCCGTCACCTCCAGGGATTCCAGCCCGTGCCGCTCGTGGATCTCCCGGCCCACCTTGGTGCCGAGGTCGTGGAAGGCGGGCAGGCAGTGCAGGAACTTCACGTCCGGCTTGCCGGTCGCCCGCAGCACGTTCATCGTCACGGCGTACGGGGCCAGGGCCTCGATCCGCTCGTCCCAGACCTCCTTGGGCTCCCCCATGGAGACCCACACGTCGGTGGCGATGAAGTCGGCTTGGGCCACACCCTCGGCGACGTCCTCGGTCAGGGTGATCCGGGCTCCGCTGGTGAGCGCGAGTTCGCGCGCTCGGGCTACCACGGCCTCGGCCGGCCAGTAGGCCTCGGGCGCGACGATCCGTACGTCCATGCCCAGCAGGGCGCCCGTCACCAGGTAGGAGTTGCCCATGTTGAAGCGGGCGTCGCCGAGGTAGGCGAAGGAGATCCGGTCCAGCGGCTTGGTGCTGTGCTCGGTCATGGTGAGGACGTCGGCCAGCATCTGGGTCGGGTGCCAGTCGTCGGTGAGCCCGTTGAAGACGGGCACGCCGGAGTGGGCGGCCAGTTCCTCGACGGCGGCCTGGCTGTCACCCCGGTACTCGATCCCGTCGAACATCCGGCCCAGCACGCGGGCGGTGTCCTTGACCGACTCCTTGTGGCCCATCTGCGAGCCGGAGGGGTCGAGGTAGGTGGTGCGCGCGCCCTGGTCGGCGGCGGCGACCTCGAAGGCGCAACGGGTGCGGGTGGAGGTCTTCTCGAAGATCAGCGCGATGTTCTTGCCCTGGAGGAGCTGCCGTTCGGTCCCGGCCTTCTTGGTGGCCTTGAGCTCGGCGGCCAGCTCGATCAGGCCGCGGAACTCGGCGGCGGTGAAATCGAGTTCCTTGAGGAAACTGCGGCCGACGAGGTTGGTGGCCATGGGATCGCTCCAGCGTCACGGTGACAGGGGATGTTGGAAGTATATACGATCTCCTGCATTCATATACAGAAAGGGAGGGTCTCAGCCGGCGTCCCGCTCGACGGGACAGCTCATGCACCGCGGCCCGCCGCGGCCCCGCCCCAGTTCACTGCCCGGGATCTCGATGACCTCGATACCCTCCTTGCGCAGGTGGGTGTTGGTCGTCACGTTCCGCTCGTACGCCACCACCACCCCCGGCTCGACGGCCAGGACGTTGCATCCGTCGTCCCACTGTTCGCGCTGCGCCGAGTGGACGTCCTGGGTCGCCGTCAGGACCCGGATGGAGTCCAGTCCGAGCGCGGCGGCTATGGCCCGGTGCATGTGGTCCGGGGCGTGGTCCGTCACCTTCAGTTCGTCCGGGCCGAGGCCAGGCTCGATCGTGTAGGAGCGGAGCATGCCGAGCCCCGCGTACTGGGTGAAGGTGTCCGCGTCGACCATGGTCATCACCGTGTCCAGGTGCATGAAGGCCCGCCGTTTCGGCATGTCCAGAGCCACGATGCTGGTCGCCGATCCGGCGGCGAACAGGCCCCGCGCCAGCATCTCCACGGCCTGCGGCGTGGTCCGCTCGCTCATCCCGATCAGCACGGCGCCGTTGCCGATGACCAGGACGTCCCCGCCCTCGATCGTCGAGGGGTAGTCCGCCTGTCCCTGCGACCAGTAGTGGAAGGCGCCGGAGGAGGTGAAGAGCGGGTGGTGCTTGTAGATCGCCTCGAAGTGGACGGTCTCGCGCTGCCGGGCCGGCCAGCGCATCGCGTTGATGGCCACCCCGTCGTAGATCCAGGCGGAGGTGTCACGGGTGAAGAGGTGGTTGGGCAAGGGCCCGAGCAGGAAATCGTCCAGCTCCAGGACGTGGAAACGCACCGACACCGGCTCCGCGTGCCGCTCCAGGAACTCCCGTTTGGTCATCCCGCCGACCAGCGCCTCGGCCAGCTCGGCCGAGGTCAGCCCGTCGAACACCGACCGCAGGTGGTCGGTGGCGAGCGGCCCGTACTCGTTCTCGTCGAACACCCGGTCCAGTACGAGGTGCCTGGCCTCCGGGATGGCGAGGGCCTCGGCGAGCAGGTCGCCGAAGAGGTGCACCGCGACGCCCCGGTCGCGCAGCACGTCCGCGAAGCCGTCGTGCTCCTGGCGGGCCCGGCGCACCCACAGCACGTCGTCGAAGAGCAGCGCGTCCCTGTTGCTCGGCGTGAGCCGCTTCAGCTCCAGGTCGGGCCGGTGGAGGATGACGCGGCGCAGCCGCCCGGTCTCGGAATCGACATGGAATCCCATGCCGTACACGTTCGCAGACCGGGTGGCTTTTTGAAGCGGCGTCGGCCCAGCGGGCTCAGCGCAGGCCGAGAAGCGCCGACGGGGCGCCGGTGAGCTCGGGGGCGAGCAGGCCCAGCTCGGGGGCGACGACGTCCGGCAGCCCGAAGTTCCCGCCGTCCGGCATCGTCAGCGGGGCGCCGAGGATCAGACCCGGGGTCCGGCCGCGCAGGGTGGTGGCCGGGGCGTCCACGGAGCCCGCGCCGTCCGTCTCGGGCGCGCCCAGCAGGTTCGGCACCGGTGAGGTGACGAGGGTCTTGCCGAGGTCGGCGGCGAGCGGGACGGTCGGCAGCAGTGGAGTGGGGAGCAGGTCTCCCCTGTGGTGGCGGGGCGCGTCGGGCGCGCCGACGAGCGGTACCGGCACGCCGGTGGCCACCCGGGGGGCGGGCACCCCCAGCGTGGTCTCCACCGCTTCCAGCGGGACACCGACCGGTACCGAGTCGGCCACGGCCGGGGTGGCCGCGCCGGCCGCTGCCAGACAGGTCATGAGGGCCGCAATGCTTCCGCGCGCGGTCATCTTCATAGGTGACGTTCCGTCCTTCCTGGGTCGCGGACATTCCGCTGCCCTGGATGAACGATCCCGCCGGTGGCTTTCCCGGAGTTCTCCGGGAAAGTTCCCCCATACGACCTAATTCGCGGCCCTCCTGGGGCCGCCGCTTTACGGCGCGTGCCCCTACCGGTGCGGCCGGGGCCGGCGGGTCCGGCGGATCCGGCGGTCAGGCGGTCAGGCCGGGGGCCGGGCGGCCGCGAGGGCCGCGATCCGGTCGGGGCCGATGCGGCAGCAGCCGCCGATGAGGCGGGCGCCGGCGCGCTGCCACGCGGTGGTGGGCCACGGTACGGGCGTTTCGGGCGCGTGCCAGGTCCGGCTGGCGGCGTCCCAGCGGGAGCCGTCGTTGGGGTAGGCCAGCAGCGGCTTACGGGTGACGGTGGCCGCCGCTCGGAGGGCGGGCAGCACCTCCGCCGGGTCGCAGCAGTTGACGCCGAGCGCGACGATCCCCGGGGCTTCGGCCGCGAGGCGGAAGGCCTCGCGGAGGGGCCCGCCGGAGCGGGTGCGTCCCCCGGCGACGGTGTAGCTCAGCCAGGCGGCGGCGCCCGTCTCCGCGAGGACGGTGAGCAGGGCCTCGGTCTCGTCGGGGTCGGGGACGGTCTCCAGGGCCAGCACGTCGGGGCCGGCGGCCAGCAGTGCCTCGATGCGGGGGCGGTGGAAGGCCGCGAGCTCCCGCACGGTCAGGCCGTACCGGCCGCGGTACTCCGAGCCGTCCGCGAGCACCGCGCCGTACGGGCCCACCGAGGCGGCCACCCACACCTCGTGGTCGGCGGCCTCGGCCGCGCGGGCGGCGAGGGCGACGCTGCGGTGCAGCAGGGCGGTGGTCGCGGCGCGGTCGTAGCCGTGGGCGGCGAAGGCCTCGTAACCGACCTGGTAGCCGGCGGTGATCAGGACCTCGGCGCCCGCCCGCGCGTACGCCGTGTGGGCGGCCTCGATCTGGGCGGGCTCCTCGGCGAGCACGCGGGCCGACCAGAGGGCGCCGGACAGGTCGCTGCCCTGGGCGGCGAGCTGGTTGCTCAGCCCGCCGTCCAGGAGCACGGTCCTGCCGCTCAGGGCTTCGGCGAGCGGGCCCGCGGCGCGTGGCACCGGGCCTCCCTCAGCCGATCTGCGAGAGGACCTGGGAGGAGATCAGCTCCAGGTGGTCGAGGTCGTCGAGGTCGAGGAGCTGGAGGTAAGCGCGGGAGGAGCCGACGGCGGCGTAGGCGCCGAGCTTCTCCACGACCTCGTCCGGGGAGCCTGCCAGTCCGTTGGCCTTGAGCTCGTCCACCTCGCGGCCGATGGCGGCGGCCCGGCGGGCGACCTCGGCATCGTCCTTGCCGACGCAGACCACGAGGGCGTTGGAGTAGACGAGATCGGCGGGCTTTCGCCCGGCCGCCTCGGCGGCCTCCCGGACGCGGCCGAACTGGCGCTCGCTGTCCGCGACGGATGCGAAGGGCATGTTGAACTCGTCCGCGTACCGTGCGGCGAGCCGCGGCGTGCGCTTCGCGCCGTGGCCGCCGATCAGGACGGGCAGCTTGGCCTGCGCGGGCTTGGGCAGCGCGGGGGACTTCTCGATCCGGTAGTGGCTGCCCGCGTAGTCGAAGGTGTCACCGGTCGGGGTGGCCCACAGGCCGGTGACGATGGCCAGCTGCTCCTCCAGCCGGGACATCCGGTCGGCCGGGAAGGGGATTCCGCAGGCCTTGTGCTCCTCCTCGAACCAGCCTGCTCCCAGGCCCAGTTCCACGCGGCCGCCGGACATCTGGTCGACCTGCGCCACCTGGATGGCGAGCACGCCGGGCAGCCGGAAGGTACCGGCCGTCATGAGCGTGCCCAGCCGGATCCGCCGGGTCTCGCGGGCCAGGCCCGCGAGAGTGATCCAGGCGTCGGTGGGTCCGGGCAGGCCGTCGGCGGAGCCCATGGGCAGGTAGTGGTCGGAGCGGAAGAAGGCGTCGAAGCCCAGGTCCTCGGTGGCCTTGGCGACGGTCAGGAGGGTGTCGTAGCTCGCGCCCTGCTGGGGCTCGGTGAAGATGCGGAGGTCCATGGACCCATCCTGCCCTTCCTTCCCCGGCAGGGTGAATCTGTGTCAGCCGGGCGGCCCACCCGCGGGCCCGCCAGTGACCGGCACGGACGGGGATCGTTGGCTCGGACGGAGCCGGACCGCCCGGCCCGCGCGCCGGCGGCCTGACGCCGGTGCGTCCACCGCACCCTTCCGCACGGGAAGGGCCAGGGCCGAGGAGGCCGCCATGTCCCACGAGTCCGTGCCAGAACATCCCGGACAGGACGGACAGGCAGCACACGACCGTGCCCGCCCGCAGTCCGCGGCGCCCGCCCCGGGCGGCGCACCGAAGGGCCTGCTACAGCAGATGGAAGAACTGATGGCGGCGCTGAACGCCGACCTCTCCCAGCTCGACGCCGACCTCCAGTCCTCCGCGGACCGCACGCCCTCCGCGCCTGGTACCGCCGGTACCGCCGGCGCCCTCGGCGCCCCGGCCGCCCCCGGCCCGTCCGTGACGTCGGGCAGCGGCGCGCTGGAGAGCGAGCGCCCCTCCTCCCGGTCGCTCTGACCGTGCGGGTCCCGTCGCGCGCGACGGGACCCCGCCTGCGCACACCCGCTCAGGCGACTCCCGAGGCGGATCCCCGCTCCCGGACCGTCAGACGGCGCAGGATCGCCCGTACCCGGTCGCTCGACTCGTCAGCCGCGTCGATGGACTCTATGCACTGCCAGTACAGGCCTTCCTCGTCCGTCCCGCAGGCGACCCCGACGAGCGCTATCCCCACCTCACCCAGCAGCGCCTGGAGCCCGAGGAGCGCCTGTCTGACATCTGCCACCCCGGTCAACTGCGCCGCCCGCGGCGGCTGGTCGGGCGTGATGCCCTCTCCGTGCAGGGCCGCCCGGTCGAGCACCCCGCAGCCTCTGCCCCCCGCTTCCCCCAGTCCCCGTGCCTCCGCTCTCAGCTCCGGCGGCCCGGTGACCGCCAGCCAGCTCCCTATGCCCTGGGCGAGCGCCTGGACCTGCCAGGCCTCGCCCACGATCTCCCACGCCTCCCCGCTCTGTGCCAGCGCGTGCCGGCCGGCCGCGATGAGCCTTACCGCATCCATATGCCGTCCCCCGTCCGCACGACATCCCGCCGTTCTCCACTACCCAGAGTGAGGGCAACGGGCCGGTAAAGCCAGGGGTATGCGGAAATCTATGGACACAACAGGGTTGCGGACGACGCTATCACTCCGAAGAGTGACGATTCGGAGTCGAACCACCCGGCACCGGGAAGCGGAGCTCATTCCTCTCGATCTTCGCAGCGAGCGCGTCCAGCACATCCACCCCGAGGACCTCGCAGAATTGCAGCAGGTACGCCAGCACGTCGGCCACCTCATCGGCCACCCGGTGCGCGGTCCCCGGATCCTCCATCACCCTGGCGGACTGTTCCGGCGTCAGCCACTGGAAGATCTCCACGAGTTCGGCCGCCTCCACGCTCAGCGCCACCGCGCCAGGTTCTTGGGCGTGTGGTACGGCTCCCACCCGCGGGCCGCGGCGAAGTCGGCGAGGCGGCGCTGCAACCGGTCCAGCCGCTCGTCGGGACGCCCCTCGCCGTGCGGCTCGCCCGTACGCGCTGGGCCCGCGACGCCGCTCGCTTCGCCCGGGCCCTTCGGATCGTGCGGGTCGTGCGTGCCGTTCCGATCGTGCGGGTCATTCGTGCTGTTCATGCCGCTCCTGCCGCTCATGCCGACAGGTCTACCACCGTGACGCCGGGGAGCCCACGGGCGGCGGCCCCGCATTCCTCTCCGACCGCCGCCACCAGCCGGACGTGTCCGCGACCGCAGGACAGCAGGGCCAGGCGCAGCAGTTCGGCGATCTGGCGCCGGTCCAGGCCGCGGTCGAAGCCGTCGGCGAGCACGGTCAGCGCCTGCTGCGCGGAGAGCAGTTCGGCGGCCGGGTCCATGGCCAGGACGCCGGGCCCGGTCAGCAGTACCAGGGCCAGGGCGAGAAAGCGGAGTTCACCCGCGCCGAGCCGCCCGAGTTCGGTGGCGGGCCGCGCGGGTCCCCGGTCCAGCAGCGCGGTGACGCAGCCGTCCGCGCGACCCCGTACGTCCAGCGCCGCGACTGGGCCCGCGCAGCCGGTACGGGCCGCCTGGGTCAGCAGCGCGTGGCGGGTGCCGCATTCGTGGCGGGTCCGGCGCAGTACGTCCGCCAGGTTGGCGCAGTCGCCCAGCAGCCGACCCTCCCCCGGCGGGACGGGCGCCCGCATCCGCCCGGGGCGGGGGTCGCAGGGGAACACCGCCCGCAGGGCGACCACCATCTGCTCGGCGGCGGCCAGGACCTTCCGCTGGCCGGCCGTGGCGCCCGCCACGCGGAGGGGGAGCAGGGCGGTACCGAGCCGGTCGTCGGGCAGCGGGGCCTTGGTGACGCCGACGGCGCCGCCGGTCAGCCAGGCCGCCTGCACGGAGCGCCGGCCGGGGTCGCGCAGGGCGGTGCTGAGCAGGATCTGCCCGCCGTGCGAGAGCCGTTCGCCGACGATCCGCAGCGCGGGTTCGGCCTGCACGGCGAGGTCGAGCCGGACCGGCCCGGCGGGGCCGTCGACCGTGCAGCCGATCCGGAATCCGCGCCGGCGCTGGGCGTCGGGGACCGCCAGGTCCGGGATGCGGGAGCCCGGGTCCGGGAAGGCCTCGTCGAGGGTGGCGCCGGAGGCCAGGGCCGCCAGGGCCGCGTAGGCGGCCAGGGCTTGGGACTTGCCGCTGCCGCTCGGCCCGGCGAAGAGGGTGACGGGCCCGAGCGGGAAGGCCGCGGCGCGGTGCGGGCCGAAGGCGGAGAGCAGCAGTTCGGTGATCGCGGGCCGGGGGTGCGCGGCCCCGGCGGGCCCGGCGACGAGCGGCTGGGCAGCGAGCGGCTGGGCGACGAGCGGCTGGGCGACGAGCGGCTGGGCCGCGGGTGGCTCAGCGCCGACGGGCCTGACCTGGGCGGGTACGACGGCGGCATCGGCTAACGCGACGGCGGCGGCGGAGACTGCGTGGAGTGCGGGCAGGGCGGGGAGTGCGGCGGCGGGAGCGGCGGCAGCGGGGCGGCCCGTCGTGTCCTGGGAGGCGTCCATCCGCCGGACGGTACGGGCCGCCGGGCCCCGCACAGGCCCGCCGAACCGTTCCGCCGCCGCGACCTTCCTACGATCGGGGGACGGCCGCCGCCGCGATGCCCTCGACCTCGGTGCCGACGGGCGCGAGCAGGAAGACGTTCCGGTCGACGCGGTGCATCCCGCTGCCCAGCCCGAAGACCACGCCACTGCTGAAGTCCAGGATGCGCTTGGCCACTTCGCTGTCCGCGCCGGTGAGGTCGAGCAGCACCGGGATCTGCGCGATCAGGTATTCGGCCACCTCCCGCGCGTCCGCGAAGATCTGAACCCGTATCACCACGAAGCGCCGCTGTTCCGCCGCGGACGCTCCGGGCGCCTTGGGGATGGTGCGGTGGTCCACCCGGGAGGGCCATTCATTGCGACTGCGCAGGGGTACCACCTGCGCGAGCCCCTCCCACTGTTCGTCGGTGACGTCGTACCTGCTCACCGGGCCGCCTCGGCCGCTCGCTTCATGTACATCCACCCATCCTCTCGCGTTTCACCCGTTCAGCCCAACACCGACACGGGGCCACCCGTGCTCCCCCAGAGACGAATGGGTTAGGTTAGGCTTACCTAAGTGACAACCTGAATACCCCGGATGATGGAGAAGAGATCCGCATGCGCATGTCCGGTGCCCCCGACGTACCCGCCGACCGCCCCACCGACGCCGAGCGGGTCCGGTCCATCCTCGCCGCCGCCCACTCGATGACCGTGATCGCCGACGGAGTGCGCACCGAGGTCCGCCACCTCGACGGCACGGACGTCCTGAACCGCCTGCACTTGCATCCCGCCGCGCCCGCCGCCGGGAACCAGGCCCCGTCCGACGACCGGCCCGCGATCCGGCTGGAGTTCACCGATGTCGCGCCCACGCCCGTACGCGACCGGGTGCGCGCCCGCGTCACCGTCCTCGGCCGCCTGCTCAGCCCGTACGTGGACGGGGCGGACGGGAGCGAGGACTCGGCCGACACCACCTGCGTGGAGTTCGGGCAGGCCTTCCTGGAGACCGGCGACGGCCTCTCGTCCCTCGGCCTCGAAGAACTGGACGCGGCCCGCCCCGATCCGCTCGCCCCGTACGAGGCGGGCATGCTCACCCATCTCCTCGACGACCACCCCGACCTCGTCACCCTGCTGCTGCGCCTGGTCGATCCGCAGCCCGCGGCCGCCGTCCTGCGCGCGCTCCCGGTCGCCATGGACCGGTACGGGATCACCCTGCGGCTGGAGGAGCGGCGCGGCCACCGTGACGTACGCCTGCCGTTCCCCTCGCCGCTGGACGACGTCGAGCAATCCGGGGCGCAGATCCAGGCGCTCTTCAGCGCGGCCCGGCGCCGCTCGCACCGCAACACCCTGCCGGCCTGAGCCCCTCGGAAGAGTGACCCCGTCCGCCACGAGAGTGCCCCGCTCTTTCGTGACCCCTCCCGTCTCACATGAGAGGGCGAGATCACATCCGGTGGTTATGGTCGTTCCCCAGGCACCGCCCTAGCATTCGAGCCATGACGGTCCTGCCTGATGACGGGCTCTCCTTGGCCGCCGAGTTCCCTGACGCGACGCATGAGCAGTGGCAGCGCCTGGTAGAGGGCGTGCTGCGCAAGTCGGGCAAGGAAGCATCCGGCGAGGCAGCGGAAGACGCGTTGTCCACCACGCTTCAGGACGGGCTCACCACCCGTCCGCTGTACACCGCGCCCGAGACGGCCGCCGACACCGGCTTCCCGGGGTTCGCTCCCTTCGTCCGGGGAGGCAGGGCGCAAGGGAGCGCCGCGAACGGCTGGGACGTGCGCCAGCGGCACCCGGGCGCCGATCCCGTACGGGTCAACGAGGGCGTGCTCGCCGACCTGGAGAACGGGGTGACCTCGGTCTGGCTCACCCTCGGCTCCGGCGGGATCCCCGTCGATGGGCTGGCCCGGGCCCTGGACGGGGTGTACCTCGACCTCGCGCCGGTCTGCCTGGACACGGGCGCCGAATACGCCGACGCCGGCCGCGCCCTGCTGCGCCTGTACGCCGAGCGCGGTGTGGCCCCTGAGGCCGCCCGCGCCTGTCTCGGCGCCGACCCGCTGGGCCACGAGGCCCGTACGGGCGAGGCGCTGGAGCTCGACGCGGCCGCCGCACTCGCCCGCGAGAGCGCCGATGCCTGGCCGGGGGTGCGCGCGCTGGCGGTGGACGCGCTGGTCTACCACGAGGCCGGCGGGTCGGCCGCCGAGGAGCTGGGCCTGTCGCTGGCCACCGGGGTCGCGTACCTGCGCGCCCTCACCGCCGCCGGGCTGAGCACCGAAGCGGCGCTGGGCCAGCTGGAGTTCCGCTACGCGGCGACCGCCGACCAGTTCCTGACCATCTGCAAGCTGCGCGCCGCCCGCCGCCTGTGGTCCCGTGTCGCCGAGGCCTGCGGGGCCACGGAGGCGGGCGCCCAGCGGCAGCACGTGGTGACCTCGCCGGTGATGATGACCCGTCGCGACCCGTGGGTGAACATGCTGCGCACCACCGTGGCCTGCATGGCCGCGGGCGTGGGCGGCGCGGACTCCGTCACCGTGCTGCCCTTCGACCACGAGCTGGGGCTGCCGGACGCCTTCGCGCGCCGGATCGCCCGCAACACCTCCACCATCCTGCTGGAGGAGTCGCACCTCGCCCGTGTGATCGACCCGGCCGGCGGCTCGTACTACGTCGAGCGGCTGACGGACGACCTGGCGCACGCCGCCTGGGAGTTCTTCCGGACCATCGAGAAGGCGGGCGGCCAGGCCGCCGCCCTGCGTTCCGGGCTGGTCGCCGACCGGCTCGCCGCCACCTGGGCCGAGCGGTCCGCGAAGCTGGCCCGGCGACGCGAACCGATCACCGGGGTCAGTGAGTTCCCGCTGCTGTCGGAGAAGCCGGTCGTACGCGAACCGGCGCCCGCCCCGGCAACCGGCGGACTGCCCCGCGTACGGCGTGACGAGGCCTACGAGGCCCTGCGCGCCCGCAGTGACGCGCACCTGGCGGCGACCGGAGCCCGGCCGAGGATCTTCCTCGCCGCGCTGGGCCCGGCGGCCGCGCACACCGCCCGCGCGACCTTCGCCTCGAACCTGTTCCAGGCGGGCGGCATCGAACCGGTCCACGATCCCGTCCGCGTGGACCCGGCGACGGCGGCCGCGGCCTACGCCGCGAGCGGCGCCGACGGCATGGCCGTGCTGTGCTCCAGCGACGCACTGTACGAGGAGCAGGCCGAGGCCGTCGCCGAGGCCCTGCGCGCGGCGGGCGCCACGACCGTGTTCCTCGCTGGCCGGCCCGGCACCGCCGAAGCGGCCGTGGACGCGTACGTCTTCGCCGGCTGCGACGCGGTCGCCGTGCTGTCCTCCGTACTCGACCGGATGGGAGTCGCGTCTTGAGCGGCACCGGAATCCCCGATTTCTCCGAACTGCCGCTGGGCGCCGCGGGCGCCCCGGCCGGCTCCGAGGACCAGTGGCGCGCCGCGGTGAAGGAGTCCACCGGGACTGCGCCGGGCGACCTGCTGTGGGAGACCCCCGAGGGCATCGGCGTGCAGCCGCTGTACACCGGGCGGGATCTGGAGGGCCTGGACTTCCTGGCGACGTACCCGGGCGTGGCCCCGTACCTGCGCGGCCCGTACCCGACGATGTACGTCAACCAGCCGTGGACGATCCGCCAGTACGCGGGCTTCTCGACGGCGGAGGAGTCGAACGCCTTCTACCGGCGCAATCTTGCCTCCGGCCAGAAGGGGCTGTCGGTCGCCTTCGACCTGCCCACGCACCGCGGCTACGACAGCGACCACCCGCGCGTCACCGGCGACGTCGGCATGGCGGGCGTGGCGATCGACTCGATCTACGACATGCGGCAGCTCTTCGACGGGATCCCGTTGGACAAGATGTCGGTGTCGATGACGATGAACGGCGCGGTCCTGCCCATCCTCGCGCTGTACATCGTGGCGGCCGAGGAGCAGGGCGTCTCCCCCGACAAGCTCGCCGGGACCATCCAGAACGACATCCTCAAAGAGTTCATGGTCCGCAACACCTACATCTATCCGCCGAAGCCCTCGATGCGGATCATCTCCGACATCTTCTCCTTCACCTCGCAGAAGATGCCGCGGTACAACTCGATCTCGATCTCGGGCTACCACATCCAGGAGGCCGGGGCGACGGCCGACCTGGAGCTGGCGTACACCCTCGCGGACGGCGTGGAGTACCTGCGGGCCGGGCAGGCCGTCGGGCTGGACGTGGACGCCTTCGCACCGCGGCTGTCGTTCTTCTGGGCGATCGGCATGAACTTCTTCATGGAGGTCGCGAAGCTGCGTGCCGCCCGCCTGCTGTGGGCGCGCCTGGTCAAACAGTTCGACCCGAAGAACGCCAAGTCGCTGTCGCTGCGCACCCATTCGCAGACCTCGGGCTGGTCGCTGACGGCCCAGGACGTCTTCAACAACGTCACGCGGACCTGCATCGAGGCGATGGCGGCGACCCAGGGCCACACCCAGTCCCTCCACACCAACGCCCTCGACGAAGCCCTGGCGCTGCCGACGGACTTCTCGGCGCGGATCGCCCGCAACACCCAGCTGCTGCTGCAACAGGAGTCGGGGACCTGCCGGTCGATCGACCCGTGGGGCGGCAGCGCGTACGTGGAGAAGCTGACGTACGACCTCGCGCGGCGGGCCTGGCAGCACATCCAGGAGGTCGAGGCGGCCGGCGGTATGGCGCAGGCCATCGACGCGGGCATCCCGAAGCTGCGCGTGGAGGAGGCCGCGGCCCGTACCCAGGCGCGGATCGACTCGGGGCGGCAGCCGGTGATCGGCGTCAACAAGTACCGCGTGGAGACCGACGAGCAGATCGACGTGCTCAAGGTCGACAACTCCTCCGTGCGTGCGCAGCAGATCGCCAAGCTGCGGCGGCTGCGCGAGGAGCGCGACGAGGCGCTCACGCAGGACGCGCTGCGGGCGCTGACGAACGCCGCCGAGCGCGGCGCCGGGCAGGGCATGGAGGGCAATCTGCTCGCCCTGGCGGTGGACGCGGCGCGGGCCATGGCCACGGTCGGTGAGATCTCGGACGCACTGGAGAAGGTGTACGGGCGGCACGCGAGCCAGATCCGTACGATCTCGGGTGTGTACCGCACCGAAGCAGGCGAGTCCCCGTCCGTGGAGCGCACGCGCGCGCTCGTCGACCGGTTCGAGGAGGCGGAGGGCCGCCGTCCGCGCATCCTGGTCGCCAAGATGGGCCAGGACGGGCACGACCGCGGGCAGAAGGTCATCGCCACCGCCTTCGCCGACCTGGGCTTCGACGTGGACGTCGGCCCGCTGTTCCAGACGCCCGCGGAGGTGGCCCGGCAGGCCGTCGAGGCGGACGTGCACGTGGTGGGCGTCTCGTCGCTGGCGGCCGGCCACCTGACCCTCGTACCGGCGCTGCGGGAGCAGCTCGCGGAGGAGGGCCGCGAGGACATCATGATCGTGGTGGGCGGGGTGATCCCGCCCACCGATGTCCCGACGCTGCTGGAGATGGGCGCGACGGCCGTCTTCCCGCCCGGCACGGTCATCCCGGAGGCGGCCCACGACCTGGTGACGCGGCTGGCCGCGGACCTGGGTCACGAGCTGTAGGGCGGGCCGGGGGACATGCCGCCGAAGATCGATGTCGATGTGTACGTGAAGGGCGTACTCGACGGGAAGCGGGCGCACGTCGCCCGCGCGATCACCCTGGTCGAGTCCACCCGGGCGGACCACCGGGCCCTGGCCCAACGGCTGTTGACGGAGCTGCTGCCGCATGCGGGCCACGCGCGCCGGATCGGCGTCAGCGGGGTGCCGGGCGTCGGGAAGTCCACCTTCATCGACGCGTTCGGCACGATGCTGACGGGCCTGGGCCACCGGGTCGCCGTCCTGGCGGTGGATCCGTCCTCCACCCGCACCGGCGGGTCCATCCTCGGCGACAAGACGCGGATGGAGCGGCTCGCCGTCGACCCGGCGGCCTTCGTCCGCCCCTCGCCTTCGGCGGGGACGCTGGGCGGGGTCGCCAAGGCCACCCGTGAGTCGATGATCGTGATGGAGGCTGCGGGCTACGACGTGGTCCTGGTCGAGACGGTCGGCGTCGGCCAGTCGGAGACCACGGTGGCGGGGATGGTCGACTCCTTCCTCCTGCTCTCCCTGGCCCGTACCGGCGATCAGTTGCAGGGCATCAAGAAGGGCGTCCTGGAGCTGGCCGACGTCCTGGCGGTGAACAAGGCGGACGGCCCGCACGAGCGCGACGCGAAGGCCGCCGCCCGCGAACTGTCGGGCGCGCTGCGGCTGATGCAGCCCGCCGACGCGGCGTGGACTCCGCCCGTGCTGACGTGCAGCGCACGCGAGTCGGCCGGGCTGGACGAGGTGTGGAACCGGCTGGAGCAGCACCGGACCCTGCTGGAGGCGGGCGGCCGGCTGGCGGCGAAGCGGGCGGCGCAGCAGGTGGAGTGGACGTGGTCGATGGTCCGCGACGAGCTGCTGGAACGCCTGCGCTCGGATCCGGCGGTACGGGAGCTCGCGCCGGAGCTGGAGTCCGCGGTGCGGGCGGGCGCGGTGACGCCCACATCGGCGGCGGACCGCATCCTGTCGGCCTTCGGCTCCTGACCCCGCAACGGCCCGGCGCGGCTACAGGGGGGCTCCGCCGCCGGGTCCTCCCGCTCCCGCGACGGCGCCGGGGCCGACCCGGTCCGCCGACGTGCCCCGGACGGGCCTACGCCTCGACCAGCACGGGCCCGGCCGCGCCCACCGCTTCGCGCAGGACGCGGGTCCGCTCCGTGCCCTCGCCGGAGGCCAGCAGGGCCGCGAGCACGGCGATGCGGGCCTGGCCGGCCCGCAGGGTGCCGGTCGGGACGGCGCCCGCGGCGACCAGGTCCACGGCGCCGCCGTGCGTGTAGATCTCGGTGACCGGCCCGGCCATGACCCGCGTGGTCAGGGCGACGAGCACCCCGCGCGCGACGGCGGCCTCGACGGCGGCCACGATCTCCGGGGTCGCGTTGCCCGCGCCCGTGCCGATGAGGACGATGCCCCGCGCCCCGGCGTCGACCGCGGCGTTCAGCAGGACGGGGTCGCCGTCCGCGTGGTGCATCACCATGTCCACGCGCGGCGGGACCTGCGGCATGGCCGGCAGCGCCAGCGGCACGGGCCGCCGCGGCTCGCGCAGTACGGTGATCTTGCCGAAGCCGACCTTCCCGAGCAGCTCCTCCGAGGGGTCGGCGAAGGCGTCCAGAGCCACGGCCTGGGTCTTCACGGTGCCCCGGGCGGCGTGCACCCGGCCGGCGAAGGCGATCAGCACGCCGAGCCCGCGCGTGGTCGCGGCGGTGAGCAGCGCGTCGTACAGGTTCCCCGGACCGTCCCCGTCCGCGCTGCCCATCGGCAGCTGGGAGCCGGTGAACACGACGGAGCGGGAGTCGTGGTGGTGCAGGTCGACGAGGAAGGCCGACTCTTCGAGGGTGTCGGTCCCGTGGGTGACGACGATGCCGTCCACGCCCGGGTCGGCGAGCACCTCGTGCACGGTGCGCAGCAAGGTCAGCTGGTGGGCGGTGGTCAGACGGGGGCTGTTCACGCTGAACAGGTCCACCAGCTCGACGGTGATGCCCTCGGGCAGCGGCGCGGTGGCCATGACCTCACGCCCGTCGGCGTCCGCGGCGAAGCCGGAGCCCTGCCAGCGGCTGGCTATGGTCCCGCCGGTGCTGATGACGACGATCCGTCCCATGGCCGTGGCCCGCCCTCTCCTCGTACACGCCTCGTACACGTGTGCTGAAAGCAGCAATGATAGAGAGATCTGGGCGCAATGGGATTGCTTCTTCGACCCCATCGGTCGCTAGGCCATGCGTGATAATTGCGCCATGGACGCCATTGATCGTGAAATCTTGCGCGAGCTCCAGGCCGACGGCCGCCTCAGCAACCAGGAGCTGGCCCAGCGCGTGGGCCTGACCCCCTCCCCCTGCATGCGCCGGGTGCGCCAGCTGGAACAGGACGGGGTGATCCAGGGCTACCGCGCCGTGATCTCCCCCGAGGCGGTGGGCCGGGGTTTCGAGGTACTGGTCTCGGTCGAGGTACGCCGCGACCGGGAGGCGGTGGAGGCCTTCGAGGCCGCCCTGCAGGACATCCCCGACGTGGTCGAGGCCTACCGGCTGTTCGGCAGCCCCGGCTGCCTGCTGCGGATCGCCGTCGCGGACCTGCGTGCGTACGAGCGCCTGTGGATCGAGAAGCTGACCGCGCTCTCCGGGGTCACGGAGGTCAACTCACAGATCATCATGAAGCGGGTCAAAGAGCCGACCGGCCTGCCCGTGGAGCGCTGAGGCCCGGCGCCGCCCGGCACGGTCGGGGACCGGCCGGGCCGCAGACCGACGACCGGCACGCGTACGTCCCGTACGGGCCGGTCGCGTACGTGCCGGCCGGACCCTGCGCAGGCGGTACGGGGGCGGTCACGCGGGCCTACGGGAGCAGCCCACCGAGTCAACCGAGGGGTCCACCGAGGTCATTCGTCCCCGAAGACGGCCTTCTGCACCTCGTTGGGACCGTCGAACTTCTTGCTGCCCGAGCGGGACAGCTTCTCCACGATCTGCTCGTCCGCCCCGTTGTTCTTGGCGAGGGAGACGAGGTCCTCGCGGCTCGCGGGATAGTCCGCGCCCTTGAGTGCCTTCTGGACGTCGATCGGGCTGATGCTCGCCATGGTGCTCTCCTCAACTCTTCGCTGGTGCTTTCCTGCCCTCCCCGCCCAGCGGCTGCCCGGGCGCCCCCCACCCAAACCCCACCCGAACCCCGCCGGGAAGGACGCCGTCCGCCCCGCGCCGGGGTGCGCATCGGCGCGGCCCGGCATCGTTCGCTCCCCCGGCAGCCCGGGTTCACACTGGAAGGGAGGCCCGCCGCCCCTGTCCGGTGCGGACGGAAGGAGCTGCTCATGCACCCGCTGACCATCGCCGGTGCCACTGTCGGCAAGCTGACCCATTACGCGGTATCCGGTGTGGTGGGCGGCCTGATCATCAGAAGCCTCCCGGCCGCCAAGCCCGCCGTACGCAAGGCGCTCGTCGGTGGTCTCGCGAGCGGCATCGTCGCGAGCCGATGGGTGGCCACGGCCACGGAGGAAGCCCGGCTCAAGGCCGGAGACATCCTCGCGGAGGCCCGCACCTCGCTCGGCGAGGAGGTACCGCCGCCCTCCGCGGTCACCGTGGAGCACGATCACGGACACGAGCACTGATCATGCCGACCGTCGCCGTGTGCTCGGTGGCCTCGGGACGCGCTCGGCTGACCGTGCCCTGGCTGCGGGCACGCCCCGGTTGCGCCGGACTCGTCGACGACCGGCTGACCGGCATCAGCGGCTTCCGCGCCCTGCGGATCTTCCCGCGCACCGGCAGCGTGGTGATCTGGATGGCGCCGGACCGGTTGGACGTCGAGGAGCTCGTCGCCGCCCTCGAAGAGGCCCCGCCCGCGGCCGCTCCGGCCAAAGCCACGCGCTCCATGCCCGATTCCTCCACCGGCGAGGTCGCCCGCCTGGTCGTCGGCGGAGCCGTCCTGGCCTGCGTGGCGCTGCGCCGCCTGCTGGGCAGGCCGCGCCTGACCGTCGGCCCCTCCGGGTTCCTCGGCGTGGTCACCGTCTTCACCGGCCTGCCCTTCTTCCGGGGCGCGCTGCGCTCCTTGCGCGGCCGCAGCACTCCCGGTACGGACACCCTGGTCACGGCGGCCACCGTCATCTCACTGGTGCTCCGGGAGAACGTCGTCGCGCTCACCGTGCTGTGGCTCCTGAACATCGGTGAGTTCCTCCAGACCCTGACGCTGCGCCGCACCCGCCGCGCCATCGAGGAACTGCTCACCATCGGCGACGAGCGCGTCTGGCTCGTGCGCGAAGGCGTCGAGGTGGAAGTGGCGCTGGAGGAGGTGGAGCCCGGTGACGTGGTCGCCGTGTACGAGCACCACCGCATCCCGGTGGACGGACACGTGACCTCCGGCGACGCGCTGGTGGACCAGGCGGCCGTCACCGGCGAGGCGCTGCCCGTCTACGCGCGCGACGGCTCGTACGTGTACGCGGGCACCATCGTCACCTCCGGCTCGCTCACGGTCCGCGCGGATTCGGTCGGCCGGGACACCACGGTGGGCAGGATCATCAGCCGGGTCGAGGAAGCGCAGGGGGACCGGGCGCCGATCCAGACGGTCGCCACCCGCTTCACCCAGCGTTTCGTCCCCGTCTCCTTCGCCCTGGCCGTGCTGACGTACGGGGTCACCCGGGACGCTCGGCGCGCGATGACGATGCTGCTGATCGCCTGCCCCTGCGCGGCGGGCCTGGCCACGCCGACCGCCATCAGCGCCGCCATCGGCAACGGGGCGCGGCGCGGCACCCTCATCAAGGGCGGCACCCACCTGGAAGGCGTCGGCCGGGTCACCGCGGTCGTCTTCGACAAGACGGGCACCCTGACCTTCGGCAAGCCGCTGGTCACCAGCGTCGTCACCCTCAGCGACCGCTTCACCGCCGACGAGGTCCTGAGCCTCGCCGCGTCCGGTGAGCTGCACGCCCGCCACCCGCTGGCCCAGGCCATCGTGGCGCGCAGCGAGGAGCAGCACCTCCAGGTCCCGATCCACCAAGCCTGCGAGGTCGTCCTCGGCATGGGCATGCGCGCCGAACTGGACGGCACCCGCCTGCTCGTCGGCAGCCCCGCCCTGCTCCGCCAGAACGGCGTCGATCTGACCGACAACGCGGAGCGCTGGACGGAACGCCTGCGGGGCGGCGGCGAGACGGTCATCTGCCTGGCCCACGACGAGGACCTGATCGGCATGCTGGGGGTGTCCGACGCCGTACGAGCCGGGGCCGAGACCGTCATCCAGCAGCTGCGCGCCCTCGGAGTGGCCCGCCTGATCCTGCTCACCGGCGACGCGCCGGAAACCGCTCAGGTCGTCGCGGACGCCCTGGGCATCACCGAAGTCCACGCGCACGCCCTGCCGGAGGCCAAACTCCAGCTCATCCGCGACCTCCAGGCCCAGGGCCACACGGTCGCGATGGTCGGTGACGGCACCAACGACGCGCCCGCCCTCGCGCTGGCCGACGTGGGCATCACCATGGGCGAGCACTCCTCGCACGTGGCCCTGGAAACCGCCGACATCGCCCTCGCCGGCAACGACCTGCGCCAGGTCGCCGCCGTCGTGGAACTCAGCCGCCACACCCTGCGCGTCGTGCGGCAGAACTACGGCCTCGCCATCGGCGTCAACCTGCTCGGCCTGGCCGCCGGCGCGGGCGGCACCATGAATCCGGTCCTCGCCGCCCTCCTGCACAACACCAGCAGCATCGCGGTCGTCGGGAACTCGGCCCGGCTGGTCAACCACACCCCGCACCTGCCCCGCACCGGCGACGAGAGGCTCCGGCGGGCGCCGCTGGAGGAACGGCGCGTGCGCTGAGCGCCGTTCAGTCCACCGTCGTCGCGGGCCCGCGTCCGAAGTGGCGGGCCGTGGGCACCAGGGCGACGGCCGCCGGTACGGGGAACAGCCCGCGGGGTACCCGCACCGGCGGGCGCCGGCAGCGTCGCGGCGGGTCGTGCTCGTGCACGCGGTCCTCAGAGTTTGCGCGGCTCGGAGTTCCTGGCCGGGTCACTCACCGAGATGCCCGAGGGGAGGTAGCCGCGCTGGCCCTTGTCGGCCAGTTCCCTCAGGTGCTGCTGGTAGCGCTCCGGGGAAACGACCTTGACGTTGAAGAGCATCCGGGAGTGGTCGACGCCGCAGAGCTCGGCGCACTTGCCCCTGAAGGTGCCCTCGCGGGTGGGGGTCACCTCGAAGACGTTGACGTTGTGGCCGGGGAAGACATCCTGCTTCATCAGGAACGGCAGGACCCAGAAGGAGTGGATGACGTCGATGGACGTGAGGACGAACCGGACCTTCTCGCCCCTCGGCAGCCACAGCGTCGGGCCGGGGTTCCCGTTCTGCGGATTGCGGCTGCCAGGGACGCCGGCGTCGTAGACGCCCTCGGCGCCGGCGGGGAAGGCCCTGCTGTACCGGTCCGGAACGACTTGCAGCTTCCGGTCCGCCCTCGCGTCGCCCGTGTCGGCCCTGCCGTCCACGTTCTCGATGTAGTTGAAAGCCCAGCTCCACTGGAAGCCCACCACGCCGATGGTATGGGCGGGCTTTTCGGACAGTTCGAGGAGCTCGGCCTCGTCACGGGCGGTGAAGTAGAAGAGGACCGAGACGATGAGCAGCGGGACGACGGTGTACAGCGCCTCGATGGGCATGTTGTACCGCGTCTGCGGGGGGACTTGGACCTTGGACTTGGTGCGCCGGTGGAAGATGACGGCCCAGAGCATCAGCCCCCACACCAGCACGCCGACGACGAGCGCGGCCGCCCACGAGCCCTGCCACAGGGAGAGGATCCGCGGCGCCTCTTCGGTGACCGGGGTCGGCATGCCGAGACGGGGGTAGTTCTCCCATGTGTAGGTGCAACCGGAAGCGGTCGCCAGGACCAGGCCCGCGGTCAGTACCCGCAGAAGCCTTCGCCGCTTCGGATGCCGCGGGGAGCTGTCACAGCCGTTGGGACTCACGTAGCGCCTTCCCGAGAGTCCTGTCCGCAGGCCGGAGCCGGCGGCGGCCGTGTCACTGGTCGGTCGGCGACTCGACGCGGACAGGACGTGCAGATCTTTATGCCGACAAAACATTACTGGGCCGGTACGCCAGGAAGGTGCCCATCGCGCCCCGACGCGCCGTTGAAGAAGGCCGAAAACCCAACGCGCGCCCACATCGAAAAGCAGTGAGAGGAGGAGGACGCGTTTGCGCGTGTTCCGGCCCCGCCCCGGCCCGATGGCGATCCGGGGCGGGACGGCGCGCCGACGGTACGGGGCGTCGCACGACCGTCCGACGAGCCGTAAGAATCCCTGATACAGCAGGGATCAGACGGTCCGTCAGATGCGCCGGGTGATGAGCGCCCGCTTGACTTCCTGGATCGCCTTGGTGATCTGGATGCCACGCGGGCACGCGTCGGTGCAGTTGAAGATGGTGCGGCAGCGCCAGACGCCGTCCTGGCCGTTGAGGATCTCCAGCCGCTGCTCGCCGGCCTCGTCGCGCGAGTCGAAGATGAAGCGGTGCGCGTTGACGATCGCCGCCGGCCCGAAGTACTGGCCGTCGTTCCAGAACACCGGGCAGGACGACGTGCACGCGGCGCACAGGATGCACTTGGTGGTGTCGTCGAAGCGCTCGCGGTCCTCGGCCGACTGCAGACGCTCGCGCGTCGGCTCGTTGCCCGTGGTGATCAGGAAGGGCATCACGTCCCGGTAGGCCTGGAAGAAGGGCTCCATGTCGACGATGAGGTCCTTGAGGACCGTCAGGGCCTTGAGGGGCTCGATCGTGATGGGCTCGTCCGGGTTGATGTCCTTGATCAGGGTCTTGCAGGCGAGCCTGTTCTTGCCGTTGATCCGCATCGCGTCGGAGCCGCAGATGCCGTGGGCGCACGAGCGGCGGAAGGTCAGCGTGCCGTCAAGGTGCCACTTGATCTTGTGGAGGGCGTCGAGCACGCGCTCCTTCGGGTCGATCTCGATCCGGAAGTCCTGCCATGTCGCCTCGTCCGAGATCTCCGGATCGAAGCGGCGGATTCGGAAGACCGGCGTGATGACCTCGGGCGCGGTCTGGGCCCGCACCTGCGCCTGGGCCGGGCCGGAACCGGTAGGACGGCGGGCCGCTGCGGTGGTCATGTTCTCTCCATCCCCGGCGTGCTTCAAGGAGGACCGTGACGCGCCGCCCCGGCCGCTCCCGCCCTGCTCGACCGGCCGGCCGGCCGGGCCATGGCGTGCGGGCGCGCGGCACGTCCTTGACTCCAGTCTGCACCGGCGCCGCGTACGTCGTGCGAGACGGCGGGCGTCTCCCCCTGCGCGGCCCGTCTTCACCTGCGCGGGCGCTCCTCGCCGGCGCCCGCGGTGGCCGCCGCCGCTGCTCTCAGCCGACGTAGCGGCGGGCCGTGGAGCGCCGCTGGGCCTCCGTCAGCGCGCTCAGCCGCTCCTCCACCTCGGGCGGCACCACCCGCCGTTCCCGCAGTACCCACGGCAGTCCCGCCAGGGCCAGGCCGAAGGCCCGCAGCGACGCCGCGTCGCGGGGCACCGTACGGGCCAGGAAGAGCGTCCTGCGCAGCGCGACACCCGCCGGCCGGCGCAGCCAGCAGAACCAGAGGGTGTTGCGCAGCCCGTGGACGCGCCGCAGAGTGGCGTCCCGGAGCACGGACGGCGCGTGGTGGACGGTCACGTCGCAGGCGTACACCAGCCACCACCCGCGCGCCGCCATGTCCGTCGCGAGCAGTTCCTCCTCGCCGCCCAGCCACAGCCGCTCGCTGAAGCCGCCGGCCTCCCGGAAGGCGTCGGTCCGCAGTACGGTCGCCGCCGCCAGGAACGAGCCGAGCGCGGGTCCCGGCAGCCAGGCGGGCCCTTCGATCGGCGACTCGCGCAGCTCGGCCACGATGGGATCCTCCCGGCCGCCCGGTTCGACGAGGATGCACCCCGTGACGGAGGCGAGCCGCTCGTGCCGGTCGAGCAGATCGGCGGCGCGGGCCAGGGAGCCGGGCTCCCACCAGGAGTCGTCGTCGCAGAAGGCGATGTACGGCGTACGGACCTGGCGTACGGCGAGATTGCGGCCCACGGCGCCGAGGTTCCGGCCCGGCGTCAGCAGCGTGACCTGGGGGTGGAGGCGGGCGACGGCCTCGGCGGTGCCGTCTGTGGAGGCGTTGTCGGTGACGATCACCGGCGGGCGCTCCGGGAGCCGCGCCAGCTTCTCCAGGGTGCGCAGCAGCTCCTCGCGGCGGTTGTGGGTGATGACGACGACGGTGGTGCGGGGGTCGGCGGGGGAACCGGCATGGGGGTCGGCGCGGGGGTCGGCGCGGGGGTCGCTCACACCAGTGCTCCTTCCGAGTCGAGGCGGCGGGCGGCGGCCTCCACGGCGGCCGGGAGCGGCCGGCGCTCCCGCAGGGCGGCCGGGAGCCGCATGAGCATCTGGCGCAGTGCCGTACGGGCCTCCGGGTCCCGCCGGGCGTCCGCGGCGAGCTCGCGGCTGTGCCGCAGCGCGACCGGCAGCGGCCGGCGCAGCCACGCCGTCAGCGCGGCGTTGCGGCGCTGGACGGCGGGCCGCCCCGGCCGGACCCCGCCCGTCGGGCAGTGCACGGCCACCACCTCGGGGCAGTGGCAGACGCCCCAGCCGCGCGCGGCCAGGTCGTAGGCCAGCAGCGTCTCCTCCCCGCCCAGGAACAGGATCGGGTGGTATCCGCCGGCCGCCAGGAACGCCTCCCGCCGCGCCACGGCGGCGCACGCCAGGAACCCGAGCACCTGGGGCCCCGGCAGATCGTCGGCGTGGCCGAGCGGGGAGGTGGCGAGCATGCCGTTCAGCGGGTCCGGCTCCCGCCCGGGACCCACGTGGACGTCCGCCGCGATCAGCCCGAGCCGCTCGTACCGGTCCATCAGGTCCGCCGCACGGCCGAGGGAGCCCGGCTCCCACCAGGAGTCGTCGTCGCTGAACGCCACGTACGGCGTGGTGGCACGGCGTACGCCCAACGTGCGGCCCGGCGCTCCGAGGTTGCGGCCGGCCTCCAGCACGGTGGCTCGCGGATGACGCTCGGCCACGGCTCGCGGCGTCCCGTCGGTCGACGCGTTGTCCACGACGATCACCGGCGGTTCCTCGGGGAGCGCGGCCAGCCGGTCGAGCGTGTGCAGCAGCTGATCGCGGCGGTTGTAAGTGATCAGGACAACGGTGGTGCGGGCGTCAGGACTCACAGCCGGGGACCTCCGGGTCGTCGGACAGCATCACGTCGCCCCCGCACGCACCGCAGCACCCACCATGCATGCGGGGCATCGCGACAGCACAGGCAGATCGTACGCATATGGGGCTTTCAGTGGCAGATGTGTTGGTCTGTCGGAGCCATGGCGCCCAGGGTGCGGCCCTTGCCGCCCCGGCATCCGCCACTGGGCCGAGCAGCCGAAGGCTGAGGAGCGGAGAGCAACCGATGCCGTTACGTTCTGTCCAGGGTTGAGCACACATCGCTGCCTTCCCTGCCGTCCGAAGATTCCGCCGCTGTGGGAGGCGCCGTGCACGGGCATCGTCAGCACGACATCCGGCCTCTGCCGCAGGCGGGCCGTAGTTTCCTGGCCGGCTTCGAAAGCACCTACCTGCCCCTGTGGCACGTGGATGAGCTGGACACCACCGGCCATGCCGCCCACTCGCGGCGCGACATCGACGATGTGCTGTCCGCCGGCGTACGCCATCTGCGGTACCCGCTGCGCTGGCAGCGGATCAACCCCCTGCCCGGCAGGTTCGACTGGCACGAGACCGACCGGGCGCTGGCGCACCTGCGCGAGCGCGGAGCGGTGCCGATCGTGGACCTCGTCCACCACACCAGCTACCCCGACTGGCTGACGGACGGCTTCCGGGACCGGCGCTTCTCGGACGCCTACGTCGCCTACGCGGTGGCCGTCGCGGACCGCTACCCGTGGCTGCCGGCGTACACCCTGTTCAACGAGCCGTTCGCCACCCTGTTCCTGGCCGGACACGAGGCGCTGTGGCCGCCGTACGACCGCGGCGTCGAAGGGTTCGCCAGACTTCTGCGCTCGGTGCTGCCGGCCGTCGCGGAGGTGGCCCGGCACTGGGCTCGCGCGCTGCCCGAGGCGCGGCACGTATGGGTGGACACGGGCGAGCACCACAGTGGGACGGGGCCCGGCCGGGCTCATGCCCTGATGGCCAACGACCGCCGCCATGTGGTCCTGGACCTGATGCTCGGCCATGACCTGGATCGGGGGCGGCCGTTCCTGTCCCAGCTGCTGGCGGCCGGAGGGGAGCCCCTGCTGGACCTCCCGGCCGTCCGCGTGGACGTCCTCGGGCTGGACTACTACTGCCACTCGGAGTGGTTCTACGACCACGTCGGTGCACGTGCCCCCTCGCCGCGACCGGTCGGGCTGGCGGAGGTGGCCCGGCAGTACGGCGAGCGGTACGGCCTGCCCATGATGCTGACCGAGACCAATATCCGCGGTCTGCCCTCCGACAGGGCGTCGTGGCTGCGGTACACGCTCGAACAGTACGAGCTGGCGCTCTCGCGCGGGGTCCCCCTGCACGGCTACTGCTGGTTCCCCCAAGTCGACTCGTGTGACTGGGACTCGCTGCTGGCCCGCCCCGCCGGCCGCAGCGACCCCGTCGGCGTGGTCGGCCATGACCGCGGCGGGGCCCGTCAGCAGTCGGCCTTCACCCGCGTGTGGCGGGCCGCCGCGGCCGGAGCACCGGTGGACGAGCTGCCCGCCTACCGGTTCCAGGCTCCCTGCGACGAGCAACTGGCCGGGTACCTGCCCGCCATGGCGCACTGGCCGTGGTGTGAACCGGCCCCCCAGGACCGCGTGCCACCCGTGCACGTGTCGATCGAGACGAAGGAGAGCGTAGTGAAGGACGCGTCCGCGGATTCCGACCTCGTCGTGCTGTCACACCTGCGCTGGGTGTGGGTGTGGCAGCGCCCCCAACAGCTCGTCTCCCGGCTGGCCTGGGCCCGCGCGGACCGCGGGGCGAAGACGTGGTTCGTCGAAGAGCCGGTCTCCGGAGACGTGCGGTCGCCGCAGCTGCGGCGCGAGGACCACGGCGATGTCGTGCGGGTCTGGCTGGTCGTGCCCAGGGCGGAGGGGCGCCCCGAGTTCCTGTGCTTCAACGATCCCGCCGCGAGCGACTACGGCCGTCTCCTGGCCGAGATGCTCGCCGGGGAAGGCCGCCCCACGGCTCCGGACGTCTGGCTGTACACCCCCATGGCCCTGGACGTGGCCCGGACCTTGTGCCCCGGCCGGTTGGTCTACGACGTGATGGACGACCTGAGCTCCTTCCTCGGCGCGTCGCCGCACATGCGGCGCCAGCAGGACGAGCTGCTGGGCACCGCCGACATCGTCTTCACGGGCGGACGTTCCCTGCACCGCTCGGTCGCCGATCGCCGCACCGAGGACATCCACTGCTTTCCGAGCGGCGTCGACACCGCGCACTTCACCCGGGCGCGGGCCCTGCGGCGGCCGCACGACCGCCCGGTGGCCGGTTACGTCGGCGTCCTCGACGAGCGGCTGGACCTCTCGCTCCTGGCAGCACTCAGCCGAGAGCTGCCGGACTGGACGCTCCGGATGATCGGCCCCGTGACCAAGATCGGGGAGGACGCCGTTCCACGGGCGGACAACCTCCAGTACGCCGGTCTGACTCCGTACGAGGACCTGCCCGCGGAAATGGCCGGCCTGGACGTGGCGTTGATGCCCTTCGCCCTGAACGAGGCCACCCGCTCCATCAGCCCGACGAAGACACTCGAATACCTCGTCGCGGGTCTGCCCGTGGTGTCCACCCGCGTTCCCGACGTGGTGGCCGACTACGGCGATTTCGTGCACTTCGCCGACACGGCCGGGGAGTTCGCCGACGCCTGCCGCCAGGTGCTCCAGCACTCCCCGGCGGACCGGGACCGCAATCTGCGCCAGGTCCAGCACCGCCACGAATGGGACGTGATCGCCTCCTCCATGGCAGCCCTTCTAGAGAAGATCGCACCCGTCGACCGCACGGCCGCCCCCAAGGCCGGCGGATGACGGACCCGGGCGCGCCCTCGATGTGCCTGGCCCATGACTTCGAGCAGGCTCACCACAACGGCGTCGCGGCCGCCGGGGCCGGACTGCGCGACGCGGCCCTCGGCGCGGCCCGGCTCGCCGGAACGGCCGTGCCCCTCCTGGCCGAGGCCGCCGTCTGCTCGGCCACGCCGTTCCTGCGCGCGCCGCTGCTCGCCAGGATTTCGGCAGCGCTGCTCCTCCACACCCCCGACGCGGACGGCCGGTGCCCCGCGTGCGGCGTGCCGGCGCCGTGTCCGACCGACCGCGCCTTGCGCACCTGACCGGACCGGCCGGGCACCCGACCCCGACTGAACCCCGACTGAACCCCGACTGACGGAAAGGCCGCTCATGTCCTTCGACTCCTTCGACCTGGTCGTGGTCGGCTCCGGCTTCTACGGCCTCACCGTGGCCGAGCAGGCCGCCGGGCGCCTCGGCGCGCGCGTACTCGTGCTGGAACGGCGCGGACATCTGGGTGGCAACGCGTACTCCGAGCTGGAGCCGACCACCGGTATCGAGGTCCACGCCTACGGCGCGCACCTGTTCCACACCTCCAACACCCGCGTGTGGGAGTACGCCAACCGGTTCACCTCCTTCACCTCCTACCAGCACCGGGTGCACACGGTCGTGGGCGGCCAGGTGTTCCCCATGCCCATCAACCTCGGCACCATCTGTGCCTTCTTCGGCCGGCACATGAGCCCGTCCGAAGCGCGCGATCTCGTGGCGGAGCAGGCACGGGAGGGAGGCGGGGCGGCGGCTGCCAACCTGGAGCAAAAAGCGATCTCCCTCATCGGCCGCCCGCTGTACGAGGCCTTCGTACGCGGCTACACGCACAAGCAGTGGCAGACCGACCCCACCGAGCTGGCAGCAGAGATCATCACGCGGCTGCCGGTCCGGTACACGTTCGACGACCGCTACTTCAACGACACCTACGAAGGGCTGCCCACCGACGGTTACACCACCTGGCTGCGGCGCATGTCGGACCATCCGCTGATCAATGTGCGCCTGAACACGGACTACTTCGACCTTCGCTCCTCCCTGGCCGATGGCACGCCGGTGGTCTACACGGGCCCGATCGACCGCTATTTCGACTACTGCGAGGGCGAGCTCGGCTGGCGCACGCTCGATTTCGAACAGGAGGTCCTGCCGGTCGGTGACTTCCAGGGCGCGCCCGTGATCAACTACGCGGACATGGACGTGCCGTGGACCCGGATCCACGAGTTCCGCCATTTCCACCCCGAACGGGACTACCCGCCGGACCGCACGGTGATCATGCGGGAGTACTCGCGGGCCGCCGGGCGCCGGGACGAGCCCTACTACCCCGTCAACACACCGGGGGACCGGCTCGTCCTCGAACGCTACCGGAAGCGGGCCGCGCAGGAACCGGACGTCTACTTCGGCGGCCGCCTCGGCACCTACCAGTACCTCGACATGCACATGGCCATCGCATCGGCCCTCACCCTGTTCGACAACCACCTGGAACCCCGGCTCCGCGAACGGCGCGCCTGAGCGGTAGGACGTACATGCTGCCGAACGCGGCCGTGCGTGTCAGTGTGGTAGGCGAAACCTCTGAGCGCGAGGAGCACCTCATGGGCGGCATCCAGGACAAGGGACCACGCTCCGCTAACGGCTCCGACGAGATGCGGCCGGAGCTGGAGGTACCCGCGGGGCAGGATCCGGTGCATCCCCGCGAACCCGGCCGCTCCTCTCCCGGCAAGGACAAGGAAGCCCTGCGGCGCCGGGAAGAGGACATGCTGGGCGAGGAAGACAATCTGGGCGGCTACGACGAGCTGTAGAGGGCCCGGCCGTACGGGGCGTAGGGGGCCCGGCCGTACGGGCGCCCGCCGCCCGGGTCCTGACCGGCAGGACCCGGCACACGGCGGGCGTCACCGCCCCCGCCGACAGCCCGCTCCGGGTGTCAGCGGGGCAGGTTGATCCATGCCGACGCCGCGGCCGCCAGGGCGATCGCGGTGAGAGCCGAGGCCACGGTGCGGCGGCGCAGCTGGGCGTACCGCTGGCTGTACTCCCCGCGCAGCTCGTGGGCGCGTTCGACGACAGCACGCAGTATCTGCCGTCGCAGGGCGAGGTGCTCGTCGGCGAAGCGTCGGGCGATCTCGTCCTGCTCCTGGGGCCCGAGCCAGGACAGGTGGCGGGCGAAGTCCTCGCCCGCCGTTCGTGCCTCGTGCCGGGCGGCCTGGCTCATGAGATAGCCCTCCAGGCGGGCCAGCCCGGCGGCGGTGTCTTCCCGGTCCATGGTCGTGTCGGCCTAGCGGATTGCCGGACCCTGGCCGGCGTCCGGACCCTGGTGCGTTGCGGCAGCCGGATCGTCGAACACGTCGCGCTTGTGTTCCTTGCCCCAGTCGAGGGCCGCGATCTCGGGGTAGTGCAGGTCGAAGGCCGGTGACTCCGAGCGCACCCGGGGCAGGGTGACGAAATTGTGCCGCGGCGGCGGGCAGGAGGTCGCCCACTCCAGGGAGCGGCCGAAGCCCCACGGGTCGTCCACCTCCACCCGCGGGGCGAACTTCGCGGTCTTCCACACGTTGTAGAAGAACGGCAGCGTCGAGGCCCCCAGCAGGAACGCCCCGATCGAGGAAAGGGTGTTCAGCAGGGTGAAACCGTCCGCGTGCAGGTAGTCGGCGTAGCGGCGCGGCATGCCCTCCGCGCCCAGCCAGTGCTGGACGAGGAAGGTCAGGTGGAAGCCGATGAACAGCGTCCAGAAATGGATCTTCCCCAGCCGTTCGTCCAGCAGGGTCCCGGTCATCTTCGGCCACCAGAAGTAGAACCCGGCGAACATGGCGAAGACGACCGTCCCGAAGACGACGTAGTGGAAGTGGGCCACCACGAAGTACGAGTCGGTGACGTGGAAGTCCATCGGCGGGGAGGCCAGGATGATGCCGGTCAGCCCGCCGAAGAGGAAGGTGACCAGGAAGCCGATCGACCACAGCATCGGTGTCTCGAAGGACAGCGACCCCTTCCACATGGTGCCGATCCAGTTGAAGAACTTCACCCCCGTCGGCACCGCGATCAGGAAGGTCATGAAGGAGAAGAACGGCAGCAGCACGGCCTGCGTGGCGAACATGTGGTGCGCCCACACCGTCAGCGAAAGACCCGCGATGGCCAGCGTGGCGCCGACCAGGCCGAGGTATCCGAAGATCGGCTTGCGCGAGAACACCGGGATGATCTCCGTGATGATCCCGAAGAACGGCAGCGCGATGATGTAGACCTCGGGATGCCCGAAGAACCAGAACAGGTGCTGCCACAGCATCGACCCGCCGTTGGAGGGCGAGAAGACCTGCGAGCCGAAGCGCCGGTCCGACTCCAGCACCAGCAGCGCCGCCGCGAGCACCGGGAACGCGAAGAGGACCAGCACCGAGGTGAGCAGGATGTTCCAGGTGAAGATCGGCATCCGGAACATCGTCATACCGGGCGAGCGCATGCAGATGATCGTGGTGACGAAGTTGACCGATCCCAGGATGGTGCCGAAACCACCCAGCGCCAGCCCCATGATCCACATGTCCGAGCCGACGCTCGGACTGCGCTCCACACTGCTGAGCGGGGTGTAGGCCGTCCAGCCGAAGTCGGCGGTGCCCTGGGTCGTGAACAGACCGGCGACCACGATCAGGCCGCCGAAGAGGAACAGCCAGTACGACAGCATGTTGAGCCGGGGGAAGGCCACATCCGGCGCGCCGATCTGCAACGGCATGATCGCGTTGGCGAAACCGGCGAAGGTGGGCGTCGCGAACAGCAGCAGCATCACCGTGCCGTGCAGCGTGAACGCCTGGTTGTACTGCTCGTTGGAGAGCATCTGAAGTCCGGGACGGGCCAGCTCCGCCCGGATCGCCAGCGCCAGTACCCCGCCGAGCATGAAGAACACGAAGGAGGTGATGAGATACAGATGACCGATCTTCTTGTGGTCGGTCGTAGTCAGCCAGGTGACCGCTACTCGGCCCAACGAGCGCCCGGGCGTGGGAACGGGAGCCACGGGCTCGGTCGACGTCGCCATGGACAGTCCTTTTGTTTGCAGGCGGGCGGACGGGGCGCCGGTACCCGCTCATGCCGGTCCTCACGCTCCCTCACCTGTCTACTCCCGTCTTTGGCGCAAACCTCACCGCTGGGCCTTCGCGTACGGGTGATCCGCGCGAACACCAGACTGACGGCCATCCGGCACCTGAGCCTGGTCCCGCACAGGGGCCTGGGCATGCGCCGGGGCGCAGACCCGGGCCCGGGCAGTAGCTTCCCCGGCCGTGTCCGGATCACCCCCGGCCGTCGGGGAGGCGGGCCAGGAGGTCCTGCTCGCTCACCGCGGCCAGGGAGAGCGTGCGGTAGCCCATCGAGTCGAACAGCACGGTGATCCTGTCGCCCTCCTCGCTGAGCACCATGCCGTCCCCCCACTCACGGTGGCGTACGCGCGTCCCGGCAGGGAATTCGGCCGCCGCCGGGTGCTCGCTGGGCCCGGCGTCCGTCCCCGACGCCCCTGCCGTCGGATCCGCGGCAGGGGCATCGGATCCGGCCGACTGGCAGACGTCGCAGCTCCCGCAAGGGGCCTCGTACGCCTCGCCGAAGTATCCGAGGAGGAGCCGGCGCCGGCAGCCGGTGGTCTCGGCGTACGCCCGCATCATCTCGACGCGGGACCGTTCGAGCCGGCGCCGGGCCGCCGCGGCCTCGGAGGCGCGCTCGGCGGCCTCCTCGGGCGTCATGTCCGGCGCGGCGGCGATCGCGCCCTCCTCGTCCGTGGTCGCCGCCCCGGCCTGCTCCAGGAGGTTGGCCGCGGCGGTGGCGCGGTGACGCGACAGGCCGGTCTCCTCGCGGAGGTCGTCCAGCGCGAGGGGCTCCTCATGCTCGTGCAGCTGGACCGCCACCTCGGCGAGCGTGTCCTGGCCGGGTCCCCGGGCGGCGAAGAAGTTCTGCATGCCGGTGTCCTGGGGCCGGTAGTGGAGTACGGCCACGGCCGGTTCACCGTCCCGCCCGGCCCGGCCGATCTCCTGGTAGTAGGCATCGATCGAGCCGGGCAGCGCCGCGTGCAGGACGAAGCGGACGTCCTCCTTGTCGATGCCCATGCCGAAGGCCGAGGTCGCGACGACCACGTCCAACCGCGAGGAGAGGAAGTCGTCGTGCACCCGCGAGCGCTCCCCGGCGCGCAGGCCCGCGTGATAGGGGGCGGCCACCAGGCCCAGGCCGGCGAGTTCCGCCGCGTACTGCTCGGTGTCCTTGCGGGTCGCCGCGTAGACGATGCCCGGCTTGGGCTCAGCGGCCGCCCTCTCCACGACCGCACGGCGCCTTTCCTGCTCTTCCGTGAAGCGGCGGACCTCCAGCGAGATGTTCGGCCGGTCGAACCCGGCGACGACGACCGCCGGATCTCGCATGCCCAGCCGCTCGACGATCTCCTCGCGTACCGGTGGCGCCGCCGTCGCCGTGAGGGCGAGGACCGTGGGGCGCCCCACCCTCTGGAGGGCCTGGGAGAGCCGCAGGTACGCCGGACGGAAGTCGTGCCCCCACGTCGACACGCACTGCGCCTCGTCCACGACGAACAGCGCGGGCCGCGCCGCGGCCAGGCGCTCGACCACCTCGTCGTTGGCGAGCTGCTCGGGCGAGAGGAACAGGTACTCGGCTTCACCGCTGCGGACCGCCTCCCAGGCGGCGTTCGTCTGCTCCGCGGCCTGATCGGAGTTGACGGCGACCCCGCCCGGCGCACCGTGCCGCAGCAGACCGGCGATCTGGTCGCGTTGCAGGGCCAGGAGCGGCGAGACCACCACGGTCGGCCCGGCGAGGCAGAGGGCGGCCACCTGGTAGACGGCGGACTTGCCGGCCCCGGTCGGCATCACCACGAGCGTGTCCCGCCCGGCCAGTACCGCTTCCATCGCCGCCCGCTGCCCGGGCCTGAAGTTTTCCCAGCCGAACACCTCGGCCGCGGTCCGCTCCAGCCGGGCCGCGGCGCCGTCCCCTTCCCCGGTTCGGGCCATGCGCCTCTCCTCCTCCTCGCCTCGTGGCCGCGTCGCCTTGTGGCCGCGGGCCGGTCGCGGTGACGCCGGTCGCCGGGCCTGTCGCGCGGGCCGGCGGTCCTGCGGTCCCGAGCATGGCCCGCCCGTACCCGCCCTCGTCGGCGCCACGCGAGGAGGACCGGCGAGGGATCGACGAGGGGCTCCGTTACGCGGAACCGGCTCCTGCTCCCCGCTCGGCGAGGGTGATGGCCGAGGCGGGACAGATCCCGGCGGCCATCCGGGCTGCCGCGTGCTGCCGGTGCTGCGGGCGGGCGTCCAGCAGGAGGACGAGGCCGCTCTCGGCGTCCTGATCGAACACCTCGGGGGCGGTCAGCGCACACATTCCGGCGCCGAGGCAGCGCTCGCGGTCGACGCTGAGCTCCAGGTCCACGAGGCTAGTCCTTTTCCCAGGTGACGGGGAGCCGGTGCACACCGTAGATGTTCATGGCGGTCCGCAGGGGCACTTCCTCGGGCGCCACCGCCAGCCGCAGCGTCGGGAACCGGGTGAACAGGGCCGGGAGGGCGACGGTCATTTCGACACGGGCGAGCTGCTGGCCCAGGCACTGGTGGATGCCGTGGCCGAAGCCGAGGTGGCCGGTGGCCTTGCGGCGCAGGTCGAGGACGTCGGGGTCCGGGAACCTCGCCGGGTCGCGGTTGGCGGCGTCCATGGACAGCACGACGCTCTCCCCCGCCCGGACGACCTGGCCGTCGATCTCGACGTCCTCCAGCGCCGACCGCATGTTGGTGTGCGCGACGGTCAGGTAGCGCATGAGTTCCTCCACGGCCTGGCCGGCGAGGTCCGGTTCGGCCCGCAGGATGTCGGCCTGTGCCGGGTGGGCCAGCAGGGCGAACGTGCCGTGGGCCAGCATGTTGGCGGTGGTGTCGAGGCCGGCGGCGAGCAGGAAGCCGCCGAGGCCGGTGAGTTCCTCATCCGTGAGGTCGGTGTCCCGGACCAGGTCGCCGAGCAGGTCGTCGGACGGCGCGGCGCGCTTGGCCCGTACCAGCCGCTCCATGTACCCCTGCAGCCCGCCCATCGCGGCGTACTGCTCCTCGGGCGTCGCGTCCGTGGTCATGAGCGTGACCGCGTGCCGCTGGAAGGAATCGCGTTCGGCGTAGGGCACGCCCAGGAGCTGGCAGATCATCAGGGCGGGGATCGGCTGGGCGAAGGCCTGCACGAGGTCCACGCCGGGGCCCTGGCGTTCCATCGCGTCCAGGTGCTCGGCGGTGATCTGCTCGGTGCGCTCGGTGAGCTGGCGCATCCGGCGCACGGTGAACTTGCCCATCAGCATGCGCCGGTAGCGGGTGTGCCCGGGAGCGTCCATCCCGGTCATGTCGCCGACCGGGGCGGGCGGCAGTCCTTCCTCGGGGCCGCCGGGGAAGGGGTAGTGCATCAGTTCGTAGCGGGAGCTGAAGCGGGGGTCGCCGAGTATCGCCCGCACCACGGAGTAGCCGGTGGCCAGCCAGCCCACGTGCCCGTCGGGAAAGGCCAGCCTGGTCAGCGGGCGCTCCTCGCGCAACGGAGCCAGCCGCGCGGGCGGATCGAAGGGGCAGTCCGCCCGACGCTCGGTGGGCACAGCCGGTAAGGCGTTCTGAATGCCTGTCAGATTGTCCTGCATGGTGGTTTCCTCCAGTGCTGCCGCGCGGGTGGCCGCGCGGTAGTGATGACGGATGAGTGGTGGCGCGCGACAGCGCCTTCGCGCACCGCTCGACGGCCCACCCCAAGGCGGACCGGCCCCCAGACGCACCGCACTGACGCGCGGCCAGGCGGCCGGGATCCAGCCCCGAGCGCCGCGGGCTGAGGCCCGTAACGCCATCATGGCACCACTCTGGCGCCACCACAAGCCACGAGGTCACCGACTGACGCCAACCTGGCGCCACATAGGCACCCATCCCCAGTCGGCATCCCTCGCGACTTGGTAATTGGCCGACGAGAGACCCTGCCGCCGGGCGACCCGTTCCCGGCCTGGGACACCTACGGCATCGATGACGCCTGCGAGCACGAGCACCTGGAGCCCGCGTCGCAGGCCTGAAGACCCGCCTCCTGGTCGTTCCGGCCTCGGCGGCCGCCCTCTTCCTGACCGCGACGAGCGCGGGACGAACCGGGGCTGACCTGACCGACGGCCGGCCCCTCGTGCCGCTCTCGCGGCACGACCGAGGCCGTGCTCGACCCGTTCGCCCGACCAAGCATGCCCCGCTCCGCAGTCCCCCCGTCCGCGCGCAGCCGCCCTTCGGGATACGCCGCGAGACCACACGGCAGACCTGGGTATTTCAGGCCAATGACCAGGCACTTTCCGGAAAGTAGCGGGTTCGTTGGCAGGCCTCTTCGGTAGGCTCGCGCGTCCGTGTGTCCGCCGCACGGGGAAAGACGTAGGGGGATCAAGAACGTGAGTACCACCACCGGCCCGGCCGCCGCCGGCCACCGCATCGCCATCCTCGACGAGGATCCGCTGCGCGCCCGACGCGAAGCGCGCGAGCTGCTCGCCGCCCTCGCCGAGGCGGATCCGCAGGCCGCGCTCGACCTCCCGCGCCCCCGGACCCAGGGCGAGACCCTCAAGGGCGGCTCCGTCACCGACCTGATCGGGCTGGTCCTCAGTGGGGGCTCGCTCGTCGCCGCCTGCGTCCAGGTCTGGCTGGCCCGCGTACCCCAGCGCACCATCGTCATCACCCGGGCGGACGGGGCGACGCTCCGCGTCTCCGGCAAGCAGGCCCGGGCCGACAGTGAGCTGATCGACCGGTTCCTCGCCGGCGGTGCGGCCGAGGCCCGGGACGAGGAAGGCGACGAGGCGGGGCCGGACACGCAGTGAGCGACAACGACCGGTACGCCATGCTCATCGGCGTATCCACGTACGACAGCGACCGCTACCACGATCTGCCGCCCGTCCGGGCCGACCTGCACTACATGCAGGCGGTGCTGGAGAGCACCGAGATCGGCATGTACAACCACTGCGCGATGGTCGCCGAGCCGACCCGAGCGGAAATGCTCTACGCCGTCGAGCAGTTCCTGGAGGAGCGGCAGCCCAGCGAGACGGCGCTGCTCTACTTCAGCGGGCACGGCCAGCTCTGCGAGGCCGACGGGCAGCTGTACTTCCTGACCCGGGACGCCGACCCGGACGACCTGCCCGGCACGGCGGTCCCGGCCGAGTTCCTGGAGCGGATGCTCCAGTCCTGCCGGGCCGCGTCCAAGCTGGTGCTGCTGGACTGCTGCTCCAGCGGGTCCGTCGTCCAGGGGTGGACCTCCAAGGGCAGTGCGGATTCCGGCGACCGACCGGCGCCCAGCACGCTCCTGCACCCGACCGGCGTGTACTTCATCACCGCCTCCGACGCCCTCCAGGCCGCGTCCGCCATGGCACCGCAGGGGTCCTCCCTCGGTACCTCCCGCTTCACCGGTGAGATCGTGGAAGGACTGCGGAGCGGGCGGATCAAGGAAGGCGGCTGGATCACCCCGGACGACCTCTTCGAGTACCTGACCGCCCAAATGGTGATCAAGGGCATCCCCGAGGAACAGCGGCCGACCAAGTCCACGATCCGGGCCACCCGTTCACTGCCCTTCGCCCGCTCGGTCGCCCGTCCGGTCCGGCTTCCCGACGCGCCGCGCGACGCGGCCGGGACCGCCGCCCGGTCCGGCGTCTCACCAGCCCTGCTGAAGGCACGCCAACTGGTCGCCCAGGACGCCGGGGAGGGCATCGACCCGCAACGGCTGCTGCGGTACTACGCGCACTGCCTCGGCGCCCAGGCGGCGTCCGGCATGCTGCCCGATCGCGACGGCGGCCGGGGGTCGGCGTACTTCCTGCTGGGCCAGGGGCCGGAGGCGATCCAGTCCGGGGTCGGGCACTCCTTCCCCGCTCCCGGGCAGTTGCCCAAACGGAAGAGCACGGGCGCACAGGCCGACGGGACCGGGCTCCAGGAGTACTGGTACGGATATCCCGCGATCACCCTTCCCGAACGCGCGGACGGCCGTCGGCGGGCGCCCGTGCGGATCGCGCCCTTGCTGGTCCAGCCGATGGAACTCACCCCGGACGAGAGCGGCCGCGACCTGCTGCGCCCGAGCGGTGTTCCTTCCCTGCACACCGGCGTGGTCACCGAGCTGCTCTCCGACGACGAGGCCGCCGAGCTGCTGGCCCGCTGGCAGCCGAGCTGGCAGGAGGGCAACGGCTCCCAGATGGTCAAGGCGGTACGGGAGCTCCTGACCGAGCTCGGCGTTCCGGAGCTGGAGCCCCTGGACCTGTCCTCGCTCAGCGAGCGGTCCGTGATGGACTCGCTGCGGCCCGGCGCCCACAACGCCGCCGTACTGCTCGCGCCTTCCGGTATGGAACGGGTCGCGACCGAGGGCCTGGTCGACAATCTGCTCCAGATGTCCAGCCGCACCGGCCAGCTCGCGGGGACCGCGCTGGAGGCACTCCTGACCGGCGGAGACGGCGAGGACGGGCCGGATCGTGCTGCGGAAGCCGTGACCGTCGTTTCCCCCGGCCCGTGCAACGAGAGCCAGGAGCGGGTGATCTCCTCGGCGATGACCCGCCGCCTCACCGTCGCGACCGGCCCGCCCGGTACCGGCAAGAGCGAGGTGGTGACGGCGGTGGTGACGACCGCCGTCGCCGCCGGGCAGTCCGTATTGGTGGCATCCACGAACAACGAGGCCGTCAACGTGGTGGCCGAGCGGTGCGACGAGATCTCGCCCGGGCTGCTGATGCGTACGGGGAACAAGGACGCCCGGGAGCGGGAGGCCCAGAAGCTGGCCGAGCTGCTGGCCGGACCGGTCGCGTCCCCCGCCCGGGGCGCCGCGACCGTGGCCGGTGAGCTGCGCAACCGCCACGCGCGTACGGCGGCGCTCCGGGCGGAGGCGGCAGGACGGATCAGCGAGGAGGAGCGCCTGCTGGAGCTGGTCCGTGAGCGGGCCCGGCGGGCGGACGGGCTCGCCCTGCCCCTTCGGCTGTTGGAGGGCGCCTGGGCAGGGGAGGATCCGGCTGTGCTCGCCCGCTGGGAGGAACGCGCCCGGAGGGCCGCCGGGGCTGGATGGCCGACCTTCGGCGGGTGGCGCCGCAGGCTGGCTCTCGCAGCCTTCGTCGGCTCTGCCTTCGTGGGCTCTGCCGACGGTGACTCCGAGCCTTCGTGGCCGTCCTGGGCCGCGGCGCGCCCTGCCCCGCCCCAGCTGCTGCTCGACCTCGCCGAGACCGTGGCGGTGGAGCGGGCCCTGCGAGAGCTCGTACCGGCACATCTGGCCTGGGACGAGGACGCGTTGAAGCAGGCTCGACTGGAGAGCGCCACCGCCTTCGCCACCGTGTCGGGGGAGCTGGCGCATGCCGTGGCCGCCGAGGCCGTGGTGCGGGGCCGGTCGCTGATGAACCAGCGGCTCCAGGCACTGCGCAGGCGCTCGGGTTTCCAGAAGAGCCAGCGCAACCTGATGGCACACGTGAAGGCGTGGGCCATCAGTACGCACTCGGTTCGCCAGCTCGAACTCGCCCCGAAGCTCTTCGACCTCGTGGTGATCGACGAGGCGAGCCAGTGCTCGATCCCGTCGGTACTGCCGCTGCTGTTCCGGGCCAAGCGGGCTCTCATCATCGGCGACCCGATGCAGCTCGGGCACATTCCCGGGATCAGCCCGGAACAGGAGCGCCAAGCCCGGGTGCGGGCGGGCCTGACGGCCGCACAGCTGGAGGACCACCGGCTGGCCTATCACGTGTACGCCTCGTACCACGCGGCGGCGCAGCACGGTGAGGCGGCGCTGCTGCTCGACGAGCACTACCGGTGCCATCCGCAGATCGCGGACGTGGTCAACGGCTACTGCTATGCGGGCCAGTTGCAGGTCCTCACCGACGTCCGCAGGCAGGTACCGCCGGTCGATCCGGCGGGCGCCGCCGATACGGCTCCGGTGCTGGGCTGGGTGGACGTCCCGTACGGCGAGTCCGCGGCCGGCAGCGGCGGCCGGTCCTGGCGCAACCAGGCCGAGGCGGACCAGGTGCGGCGGACGGTGGACGAACTGCTGGCACGGCTGCCCGAGGACGCCACGGTCGGGGTGGTGACGCCCTTCCGCGCGCAGAAGGAGGCGCTGGCCCGGGTGTGGTCCGGTGACGACCGGGTCCGGGTCGGTACGGTGCACGCCTTCCAGGGCGGCCAGCGTGACGTCATGGTCCTGAGTCCGGTGGCCACGGACAATACCCCGCCGAAGACGACGCACTGGGTGGCGAGTCAGGTCAACCTCTGGAACGTCGCGGTCACCCGGGCGAAGTCGCAGCTGATCACGGTGGGGAGCCATCGCTTCTGGCAGGGCCAGGCGGGACTGCCGGCCCTGCTCGCGGAGCGCTCGACGGTGCTGCGCGCGGGGGCCTGCGCCGAGCAGGACACGGTTTCCGGTCCGCCGGCGGCGCCCGGATTCCGCGAGGAGCTCGCCGACCGGCTCCAGGAGTATCTCAGTACCCGTGGCATCACCGACCTGGAGCGCGCGACGGTGGTCGGCGGGCACTCGGTGGACCTGCTGTTCACCGTGGACGGGGAGAACACGGCGGTGCTCATCGACACGGGCCCCCGGCCCGGGCTGGATCCGGCCCGCCATCTGCGGCTCACCCACGCACGCGGTGACCTGCTGATCGGGCTGCCGTCCGGCGGCCGGGGCGCGAAGCCCGGGCCGGTGGTGAGAGCGGTGCGGATGCCGGCCTGGCGGGTACCGGCCGGGGAGGCGATGCTGGATCCGCTTTTCACCTGACCGCTCCCCCACGGGTCGAGGGCCTGTGGGCTCGCGTCAGGTGCGCAGGCTCCGGACGACGTACGACATGTGCTGGACGTTCCCCACCCGGAGCCAGACCATCGCGTTGCCGGTCCCCGACGGCCCCCGCCCGTGCGCGCGGTCCCGCAGCCACCCCTCCCCCGCACCGGCCCCCGCACCCCGGAACCCCGGCAGCTCGGTGAGCTGCCGGGCTGCGGCCCGGTTGACCGTGTCGCGGTTCTCACCGCGCGCGAGGACCTTGGCAAGGACGAACGACTCCTCGGTGGTGTAGCGGAGTGTTCCCCAGGACGGACCGCCGCGGCGGGCGGTCGCCTCGCGGGCGAGGGCCCGGACGGGCTGGATCCCGTAGTCGCCATGGGCGAGCCACCGTACGTAGCCGCGGCCACTGTCCGACAGTTCGCGCCAGGTGCGCCAGTCCATCCGGGGTTCGGCACGGAGGACGTCCGGGGAAGGCCCGGTCGCGGAGGCAGGTTCCAAAGTGGGACGACCGCCGACTGTACGGCGGGGTCCAGGCACTGGTAGGCGGCCAGGGCATGCGGCTTGGCCGGCAGGACGGGAACGTACAGCGGTCCGGACATGGCGGCTCCCCTCGGCTCTGCCCGTGCCCTCTTCCCTCACCGCCAGGTTCTCCTCTTTTCGGACTCCCCGGAACAGAGCGTTTCCAGCCGGTTGACCGAAATGCCGTCGGGCTACTGGTCGTCACCGTCGTGCACGCCGCCGTCGACCGCCCCAGGCGCAATGCCTACCGGCTCGCCTACCCGGCGGCCCACGTCCACCTCGCCCGACCGCACTACGCCGGCATGCTGCGCCGCGCGGGCCTGCGCGTCCATCACAGCCACCCGAACCTCGATGCGTGCCCGCGCCCTGGGCGACTCCGGCGTCTTCCTGTACGGCACGGGCGAGGGCATCGCCGCACGACTGGCCGAATACGGTCGGGCGGGGTGGAGGAAGTTGCCGTCAACGTCGCGGGCGTGCATTGCCGAACTCGCGGCCTGCCGGGAGCGCCCTACCTGCGGTTCCCTTCCACGCTGGCCCGCTGCCAGGCGTCTCGGCCCGCGTGGCGCGCGTGCCGAGGCGCAGCCCGGGTCAGGGGGCGGGCATGAGCGATGTGGTGGGGCCGTGCCCGGTCAGGCGGCCGGACTCCAGGATGTGCACGGTGTCGGTGTAGGCGCCGATCAGGTGGAGTTCGTGGGAGACCATGGCGATGGTCAGGGAGTGCTCGGCCCGAAGGCGCGTGAGCAGTTCCATGACGGCGGTGGCCGTGTCGGGGTCGAGGGCGGAGGTGATCTCGTCGCACAGCAGGACCTCGGGGCCGGCGGCGAGGGCGCGCGCTATGGAGACGCGCTGGCGCTGGCCGCCCGAGAGCTCGGCGGGGTAGCGGTCGGTGAAGTCGGCCGGGAGATCTACTTGCCGGAGGAGTTCGGCGACGCGGCCGGGTATGGCGGTCCTGGCGAGGTCGCCGTGCAGGTGCAGGGGCCGGGCCAGTGCGGCGCCGACGGTGCGTGTGGGGTTGAGTGCGGCCAGTGGGTTCTGCGGGACGAGCTGGATGCGGCGCTGGTCTTCCCGCGTGCGCTTTCGCGCCAGGGACGCCAGGGGGCGGCCGTCGAGTTCGAGGCGGCCGGTGTAGGCGGGGTGCAGCCCGGCCAGCACGCGCAGGAGGGTGGTCTTCCCGGAGCCGGAGGGGCCGACGATGCCGGTGGCGGATCCGGGGGGTGCGGTGAAGTCGACCGAGTCGAGGGCCTGGTGGCGCCGGCCGCGGTGCCGGAAGGTGACGCTGACGGCCTGAGCGGTGAGCCCCTCGCCCCGACCCTCGCCCCGACCCTGGCCCCGCGCCGGGACCACGCCGGAACGTACGCGGGACGCAGGTGCCGGGGCCCGGGGTGCGGGGATGGTCCGGGGGCGCACCGGCGTCAGGCGGACCGTGTGGTCGGCGCAGGAGCCGACGAGTTCGGGGTCGTGGGTGGCCATGACGATGGCCAGCCCCCGGCTGGCGGCGAGGTCGCGCAGCAGTTCGGCGATCTCGTCGCGCAGGGCCGGGTCGAGTCCTGCGGTGGGCTCGTCCAGGAGCAGGATGTCGGGGGTCCGGGCCAGGGCGCGGGCGAGGGCGACTCGCCGTTGCTGGCCGCCGGAGACGGCGGTGGGCCGTCGGTCGGGGAGGCCGTCGTCGACGGGGAGCCGGCATTCGCGCAGGAGGCCGAGGATGGTGGCGTCGCTGCGGTCGGGGGCCATTTCGGCGACGAGCCGGCGGATCTTCATCCGCGGGTTGAGGGCTGAGCCGGGGTCCTGTCCGACGTAGGCGATGCGGGAGCGGCGCAGCTGACGCAGCCGCACGGGGTCGAGCGTGGGCGGGTGGTGGCCCAGGACGTCCAGCGTGCCGGCGGTGACGGCGGCGCCGGGCGGGAGGTGGCCGATGAGGGCGCGGAGCAGGGTGGTCTTGCCGGAGCCGGAGGTGCCGGTGAGGGCGGTGACCTGGCCGGCGCGGATGCGTACGGAGGTCGGCTTCAGCAGGACGGCGCCGTCCGGGATCCCGATTTCGAGATCGGTGACCGTGACCAGGGCCGGCGAGGCTTCCGCCTCGGTCTCGGGGGGCGAGACGTCGGGGACGGCTCGGGTTTCTGCCTGGCGTGCCGTGTCGCTCACGAGGTGGTCACCGCCTTGCGTACGGAGTGGGGGGCCAGCGAGTTGGAGGCGAGGTTGACGCTGATGGCGAGCAGGGCGATGGCCAGGCTGGGGGCGAGGACGGCCCAGGGGTTGAGGAGGATGCCGGGCGCGTTCTCACGGACCATCAGCGCCCAGTCGGCCGTGGGTGGCTGCGGGCCGATCTGGAGGAAGCCGGCCATGGAGATCACGTAGATGCCCTCGACGAACCGCAGGCCGAAGAGGGCGAGAACGGTGGCTCTGAGGTTGGGCAGCAGCTCGCGCAGGGCGATGTACGGGAGTTGCTCGCCGCGGATGATGGCTGCTTCGACGTAGCCGGAGTGGGCCAGGGGCGCCGCGGCGCTGGCGACGATGCGTACCGCGTACGGGGTGCCGAGGGCGATGGCGGCGATGACGACGGGCCCGCGGCCGCCCCCGGGCCAGGCCAGGGCGATGAGCATGATGCCGAGGACGGACGGGAGCAGGATGGACACGTCCGCGGTGCGTTCGAGGACGCGGCCGAGGGCCGGGCGCAGTACGGCGATGCAGCCCAGCAGGGTGGCCAGCAGGGTGACGACGGCGGCCACGAGCAGGGCGCTGGCGATGAGTGCGGTGCCGCCGTGCAGCAGCCGGCTCAGGACGTCTCGGCCGAGCTGGTCTCCGCCGAGGAGTGCGCCTTCGCCGGGCGGTGCGTAAGGGGCGGTGACGGGGGTGCCGATGGTGTGCGGGGCGAGGAAGGGCCCGCACAGGGCAAGGAGGACGAGGAGCACCGCGGGTGCGGTGCGGCGCACGTTCCTGGCCCGGCCGGGTATGGACGGCGGCCCTTTGGTGACGGTGGTGGTGGCGGCGCTCATGCGCGGGCTCCCAGGACGCGGGCGCGGAGCAGGTCCGCGGCCAGCAGGACGAGGCTGACGACTGCGCCGGCGCATATGACGACCCCGGCGATGAGGGGGGTGTCGCGTGCGGCGACGGCGCCGGCCAGGACGGTGCCGATCCCCGGGTAGTTGAAGAGGGTCTCCACGACCACGGCTCCGCCCAGGAGCATGCCGGTGGAGGTGGCGATGCCCGTGGCGATGGCCGGGATCGCGCCGGGCAGGGCGTGGCGCAGCAGTACGTGGCGTGTCGGCAGCCCGTCGAGGAAGGCGGCTTCGACGTGGGGGGTGGCGGACTGGTCGGCGAGGGCGCCGCGCACGATGCGGGTGTTCCAGCCGGTCTGGGGGATGACCAGGGCGATGACCGGCATGATCAGCATGGTCCAGGTGGCGGGAGCTCCGTCGGCGCCGGTGACGGTGACGGCGGGCAGCCATCCCGTCCAGAGCGACAGGAGCAGCAGGAGCAGTACGGAGACGACGAACTCGGGCACGGCGAAGGATGCGGTCGCCGTGTGGCCGATGATCCGGTCGGTGAGTCGGCCCGGGCGGGCAGCGGCCCAGCAGCCGAGGGCGAGCGACAGGACGACGGTGAGGACGAAGGCACTCGCGCCCAGCAGCAGGGTGTTGGGGAGGGGGTCGGCCAGCAACTCGGTGACGGGCCGGCCGTGCGCCGAAGTGCCCAGGTCGCCGGTGGGCAGGGCGGTCATCCAGTCCCAGAACCGTTCCCACAGCGGCTGGTCGAGACCGAGCAGGTGCCGGCGGGCCGCCAGGTCGGCGGCGCTTTCGCCGCGCTCGGAGGCCGCGGTGGCCGCGTCGCCGGGCAGTGCTTCCACGGCGGCGAACATCACGGCCAGCAGCACGACCAGCAGCAGTGCCCGCCGGGCCGCCGCACCGGCCACGTGGGCGGCCAGTGCGGCGGTACGACGCGACGCGGTGACCGCCCCGGAGCGGGCGGGGGCGGCCACCGCGTCGTTCTTGGCGGGGTGGTTCAACGCAGCCACACGTTCTCCAGCTGGACCCGGCCGTAACCGGCGAGCTGGGGCAGACCCTGGACCTTGGCCGCGGCCAGGTCGATGCCGTCGGCCATGCCCCACAGCAGGTAGCCGGACTTGTCGAACTCGATCTGCTGGAGCTCCTTCAGGGCGGCGGCGCGCGCCGTCTCCTCGGCCGTGCCGATGACCTTGAGGTAGGCGGCGTCGAACTCCTGGTCGGCCCAGCCCGCCTCGTTCGTGGCGGCCTCGCTGACCATGGTCTTGGAGGCGAAGAAGACCACGGAGTCGTTGGTGCCCCAGTAGGTGGTGTAGAAGTCGCCGCTCTTCCAGGTCTTGTCCCAGAACGCGCCGGACTCCTGCTTGACGACCTGGACCTTGATGCCGGCTTCCCGGGCCTGGTTCGCGAACAGGGTGGCGGATTCGGCGAGTCCGGGGATGTCCTCGGTGGTGACCAGGTCGTAGGTCTTCGAAAGGTCGAAGCCCGCCTCGGCGAGCAGCCTCTTGGCCTTGTCCACGTCCCGCTTGCGCTGCGGGATGTCCTTGGCGAAGTTCGGGTCGCCGGTGCCGAGGATGTCGTTGGCGACGGTGCCGTAGCCGGAGAGGACCTGCTTGACCATGGCGTCGCGGTCGACGACCAGGCGCATGGCCTCGCGCACGCGCGGGTCGGCGAAGGGACTCCCCGCGGCGGTCCGCATGACGATCGGCATGGCCATGTCGTCGGGGCGGCGCAGGACCTGGATGTCCTTGCGTGCCTCGGCGGTCCGGGCGGCGACCGCGCCGGCGTTGGAGGCGACGTCGATCTGCCCGGCGAGGAGGGCGTTGGCCATCGCCTGGGGAGTCTCGAACATGGTGACCTCGATGGCGTCGAGGTGCACGGCGCCGCCGTACCACTGGTCGTTCTTCACCAGGCGGGCGTTGCCACCGCGGTACCAGTCCAGCTTGAACGGGCCGGTGCCGGGCGCCTTCTCCAGCGCGTTGTCGGCGGTGTCCTTCTTCATGACGAAGGTCGTCAAGCGGGTCAGGAGCGGCAGTTCGGCGTTGGCGTAGTCCGAGACGAGAACAACGGTGTCGGTGCCCTCAGCCGTGATGTTCTCCGGCTTGATGCCGGGCAGGCGCGAGGCGCCGGAGGGGGTGTTGCGCAGGCGCTTCAGCGACCAGGCGACGTCGTCAGCGGTCACCGGGGAGCCGTCGTGGAAGGCGGCACCCTTGGCTATCTTGAACTTCCAGGTCCTCAGATCGGCCGACGGCTCCCACGAAGCCGCCAGGCGGGGCGCCGTATTGGGCTTGGCGCCGGGGATCGTCAGGGTGTCGTAGACCAGGGCGATGACGAGGTAGTCGCTCTCGTTCGCCTGGGAGCCGTGCGGGTCGCGGGTGATGGCACCGGGGCGGCCGAGGGCGCCGATGCGCAGCGTGCCGCCGCTCTTGGGCTTGTCGTCGCCGGCGGCGGGCTTGGTGGTGGTGTCGCCGTTGCCCGAGGAGCAGGCGGCGAGCAGAGCCGCCGTGCCGATCGCTCCGCCGGCCCACAGCACTTGACGCCTGTTCATGTTCACGTGCTTCCTCGATCCACTGAGCAACTGGAGTGTGCTTAGGGTTGCCTATCCTAATGACAACCATGTTCGCAAGCTGCTGACCACGATGGGACACATGTCCGGATCGGAGCGTCATCTGACCGGTCAGTAAGGTTTGCCTTACCTAAAACTCCTGCTAGCGTTCGAATCGTTCGCCGGTTCCGCAGGTTCACGGCTGGCGCCAACAAGCCGTTGGGCTCCGCCAGTTACGAGGTCTCGCCCGACTATCGAGAGACGAACCGCGCCAGAGCACCGGGTTCCCCTGTCATCCGACCGAAACGGATTACTTCGCCATGAGCACGGCAGCCGCGCCAGTCCGCCAGCTCGACGCCCACACCGTGGGCGAACTCCGCGTGGCCGCGGAGAAATTACTGGCCGCGTTCGGTACGTCCGCCACGAGCCCCGAGCTCCTCGCCCGGGTCCAGCAGGTCGCCGACGGCTTCAGCGAAACCCTGCGCCACCAGTGCCGCCCCGTCGACACCGCTGACGGTCTGTTCGTCCTGCGGGGCCTCGACGTCGACGATCAGGACATCGGTCCGACGCCCACCAGCTGGGCCACCGCGGGTGACAGCGGCGCGGTCCACGACATCACGCTGCTCCTGCTCGCCACCGTGATGGGCAACCCCATCGCCTGGGAGGGCCAGCAGGACGGTCGCTTCGTCCACAACATCGTCCCGTCCCCCGGACACGAGACCGAGCAGACGGGCGCCTCCAGCACCGTGCTCCTCAGCCCGCACACCGAGGACGCCTTCCACCCGGGCCGCGCCCACCTGCTGATGCTCGGCTGCATGCGCAACCACGACGACATCGCCACCACCGCCGCGAGCATCCGCAAGGCCCGCCTCGCGGACACCGACATCGAGCTGCTGAGCCGGCCGGTGCTGCCGATCCTCCCCGATGACGCCTACGAGGCGGCCCAGGGTTACGCCGACGAGGCCCCGCCCGCCGTGCCGGCGCTCTTCGCCACCGCGGACGGGCTGACCCTGCGCTTCGACCCCGCGTACACCCCGCTCGACGATGCGGACGAGGAGTACCGGGCCGCGTACGACCGCCTGTCGGACGAACTGGCCCGCGTCTCCGTCGCCGTCAGCCTGAGCCCCGGCGAGGTCCTCGTCGTGGACAACGACCTGGTGGTCCACGGCCGCGTGCCCTTCCAGGCCCGCTACGACGGCACCGACCGCTGGCTCAAGCGCGCCTCGGTCCGCGTCCCCGGACGCCGTACCCGCCCCGCTGCCGAAACGGGCGAGCACGGGTACGGCCAGGCCGCCCTCGAAGCGCACGCGAGCTGAACACCCGCCCCGTACCGGAGGAATCACGACCATGACGGACACCTCTGCCGCCGCCATCGGCACCCCGATATCCGGCGACGACAAGCACCTGCGCATCCTGTCGACCACCGACCTCGCCGGGATCGACATATCCCTGGCCGACGTGGTCGCCACCGTGGAGGGCGCCTACCGCACCCTCCACGCCGGCCAGTCCGACAACCCCCGGAAACTGACCGTCAAGCCGCAGGACGGACACTCCGTCTCCTACGCCATGCTGGGCCGCGACGGCTCCCGCAACGTCGTCGCGATCAAGACCTCGTACAAGCACGGTCTGGACAAGGGCCGCGAGGAGCAGCACTACTACACCGCGCTGACGATCTACGACGACGTCACCGGGCTGCCGGTGGCGATGATGGACTGCTCCCGCATCGGCTCCCTGCGCACCCCGGCCGTCTCCGCGCTGCTGGCCCGCGCGTGCGCGGCCCCCGGCGCCCGGTCCGCGCTCGTCATCGGCACCGGCACCCAGGGCCGCCTCGCGCTCCCGTTCCTGCTGACCACGCTGCCGGACCTGGACCGGCTGATGGTGTCCGGCACCCACCCCGAGGGCATCGAGGCAGTCCGCGAGCAGCTGCGCGCCCACTTCCCCGACCGCGACGTGGAGATCGTCACCGACCTGCGGGCGGCCGCCGCCGACGCGGACGTCATCGTCGCGACCGCCGGCGCCCACACCCCGGCCGCGATCGAGGCCGACTGGCTGAGGCCCGGCGCGCTGTCGATCCTCGTCGGACACGGGCTGGCGCCCTCGACCCTGCACCGGGCCGACCGGGTCATCGCCACCAGCGAGGCGCAGATGAACGTCACCGGCACCGACATGGCCGACGCCGACGGCAAACTCCCCTCGGTCGACGCCGAGTTCCCGCCGGTGCTGGCCGGCGCCGCCGCTGGCCGCCAGAGCGACTCCGAGCGGATCTTCGCCTACAACAGCGGTCTCGTCGTCACCGACATCGCCCTGGGACACCGCTTCGCCCAGCTGGCCATCGCCCAGGGCCTGGGCACCGAGGTGCCGCTGTGGCAGTGAGCGCCGGCACCGGCCACTGGCCCGCCCTCCCTTCCCTGCCTGACGCGGCGACGGACGCGGTGCTGGCCAGCGGGCTCCTGCCCGAACTCGCCTACGCCTTCGGCGGCCCGTTCCACTTCCTGCTGCCCGACGCCTTCGACGCCAACCTGCGGGCCATGCGGGACGCCCTCACCTCGGCCGGTGTGGACGGCTTCGTGTACTTCGCGAAGAAGGCCAACAAGGCCGCCGTATACGTCGAACGGGCGGCGGCGGGCGGCGCCGGAGTGGACGTCGCCTCCGTCGGCGAACTGCGTGAGGCTCTCGGCCACGGCGTACGCGGGGAACACCTCGTCGTCACCGGACCGGCCAAGGACACGGCCCTGCTCCGCCTGGCGGTCCAGCAGGGCGCACTGATCGCGGTCGACGCCCTGGACGAACTGGACGCCCTCGTCACCATCGCCCTGACCGGCCAGGTGCGTCCCGCCCGGGTACTGCTGCGCTGCCTTCCCCCGGCGCAGCCGCACAGCCGCTTCGGGATGACCGGGACCGAACTGGCCACCGCCATGGACCGCTGCGTCCAGGCCGGCGACGTGGTCCGGATGGAGGGCTTCAGCTTCCATCTGTCCGGCTACGCGCTCCAGCCGCGCGCCGACCTCGCCGGTCACCTGGTCGACCTGTGCCTCAAGGCACGCGTCCAGGGCCTTGAGGCCAGCCGGATCAGCATCGGCGGCGGCCTGCCCATCAGCTACACCGACGCGGACAGCTGGAACACCTTCCTCACCGAGCACCACAGCCGCTACTACCACGCGGGCAAGGCGTTCCAGACCGGTGACTTCTACCCGTACCACTCGCCGAACGCGGGAGCCCACGCGCTGGCCGCGCTGCTGGAGACCCGGCCGGAAGGCCACAGCCGGCCGCTGGCCGAACTCCTGAAGGACGCCGGCGTCGTACTGCTCCTGGAACCGGGCCGAGCCCTCCTCCACCAGGCGGGAGCCACCGTCTTTCGGATCCAGGGCGTCAAGGACCGCGACGGGTATCAGCTCCTGACCGTCGACGGCACCAGCCTGAGCCTGTCCGAGCAGTGGTTCAACAGCGAATACCTGCCCGATCCCCACCTCGTGTCCCAGGACACGCCCGTCTCCCAGGACACCACCACGCCCGCCGGCGTGTATCCGGCGAGCATCGGGGCGGCCACCTGCCTGGAATCCGACATGCTCACCTGGCGCAAGATCGGTTTCAACCGCCGCCCCCGCACCGGCGATCTGCTCGTCTACCCCAACACCGCCGGGTACCAGATGGACTCCAACGAGTCGCCCTTCCACGACCTGGGCCTGCCCCCCAAGGTCGTCATCGACCACACCGACCGTCCCCGCCCGCGCTGGCGCCTGGACCGTCACTTCACCTGAGCCAGACCCACCCGGTCTGACCGACCCCCTCACAGGAGCTTTCGATGCCCGGAGCACTTCAGCGCCCCGCCGTGGTCTCCCGCGTATCCGACCTCATCGGCTACACCCCGCTGCTGGAACTCGCCACCACCGAGACCGGCAGCCGCCTGCTGCTCAAGCTGGAGATGTTCAACCCCACCGGTACGGCGAAGATCCGCATGGCCCGCGCCATGGTCGACGCCGCCGAAGCGGCCGGCGAACTGCGCCCCGGCGGCCGGATCATCGAATCGACCTCCGGCAACACCGGGCTCGGACTCTCCGTCATCGCCGCCGAACGCGGCTACACCTTCACCGCCGTCGTGGACAACCACGCCTGCGTGGACAAGCTCCGCGGCATGAAGGCCCTGGGCACCGAACTCGTCTACGTCGTCGACGACGGAACCGAGGAGCTCGCCACCGCCGCCCGCGAGGAGCTCGCCGAGGACATGGCCCGCGGCCAGGACAACACCATCTTCACCGAGCAGCACAACAACCCCGCCAACGGAGTCGGCTACTTCCCCGTGGCCCACGAACTGCACGAAGCCCTCGACGGCCGGCTCGACGTCCTCATCGGCGCCGTCGGCACCGGCGGCGCCCTCTGCGGCACCAGCCGGGAGCTGCACAAGCTGATGTCCGGCTTCACCGTCATAGGTGTCGAGCCCAAGGGCTCGATCGCTTTCGGCGGCCCCGCCCACGACTACTACCAGTCCGGCACCGGCACCCCCGAAGGCGCCGAGATCGGCGCGCTCGTCGACTTCGACCTCATCGACGAAGGCGTCAAGGTCGGCGACGTCGAGGCGTTCGCGACCTGCCGCGCCGTCGCCCGTACCGGCCTGCTCATCGGCGGCTCCGCCGGCGGCGTGGTGTACGAAGCCCTGACCCGCCTGTCCTCGCTGCCCCCGGGCACGACTATGGTCGCCCTCGTCAACGACGGCGGGGAGAAGTACATGGACACCGTCTTCAACGACGAGTGGATGCAGGAACGCGAACTCCTCGACGGCGAGGCGGAGCGCGAGATCGACGAACTCCTCACCAAACTCCGCAGGAACCGGTAAACCCCATGCTGACCACCCTCCTCCGCGACAGCCGCGCCCTGGCGACCCTCGCCGTGCCGCTCGTCCTCACCCAGCTCGCGCAGGTCGCGCTGACGACCACCGACACGGTGATGATGGGTTTCCTCGGGACCGAGGAACTCGCCGCCGGCGGCCTGGCCATCGTCATCTTCAACCAGCTGCGCACCATGGGCGTCGGCCTGGTCACCTCCGTCGGCAACCAGATAGCCGCCGCGGCGGCAAGGGCCGAGCAGGCCGGCAAGGGCGGGGCGAGTGGAGGAGACCAGGCGAAGGAGGAGGTCCGGGGCATAGTCCGCGCGAGCCTGGCCGTCGCCACGCTCGCCGGCATGGCGGGCGCCGTCCTCATGATCCTCATAGGCCAGGCCCTGACCTGGCTGGGCCAGGACGCCGCGGTCGTCGAGCGTACGCAGACCATGCTCATCGCGCTGGCCCCCGGCCTGCTGCCGTGCCTGTGGTTCCAGGCCGTCCGCCAGTTCACCGTCGGAATGCGCCGCCCCCAGGCCCTGCTCCAGATCACCGTCGCGTCCGTGGCCGTCAACGCGGGCCTGAACTGGGTCCTCATCCACGGCACCTGGGGCCTGCCCCGCCTCGGCCTGACCGGCATCGGCGTCGCCACCTCCACCGTCTACCTCCTCTCCTTCCTCGCCCTGTACCTCTCCGCGAAGAAGGACAGCGAGCTGGCGCCGCTGCTCACCCTGAACGTCGCCAAGGCCGACCCCGCCACCGTCAAGCGCCTTGTCGCACTCGGCATCCCCATCGCCGCCACCTACGGCTCGGAAGCCGGCTTCTTCTCCATCACCGCGCTGATGGCAGGCTCCTTCGGCCCCGAGGCCCTCGCCGCGCACACGGCCGTCAACCAGCTCGTCTACATCGTCTTCCAGGTCGCCGTCGGCCTCTCCCACGCCGCCTCGATCAACGTCAGCCGCGAACTGGCGCTGGGCCGGATCGACGACGCCCGCCGCATCAAGAACACCGCGCTCGCGTGCGCCGCCGCCGTCATGGCCGTCGTCGGCGTCCTCTACCTGGCACTCCCCAACCTGGTCCTGGCCCCCTTCCTCGACTCCGCCTCCGGCTCCGGCTCCGGAGAGGCCCTGACCATCGCCACCCACCTCCTCATCGTCACCGCCTTCCTCCAGTTCTTCGACTGCGCCCAGAACATAGGCGTCGGACTCCTGCGCGGCCTCGACGACACCAAGAGCGGCTTCCGCATCACCCTCATCGGCTACTGGGCCATCGGACTCCCCGCCTCCTGGCTCCTCGCCTACGCGCTCGACCTCGACATCCTCGGCATCTGGCTCGGCCTGCTCACCGGACTGGCCACCACCGCCATCCTCCTGCTGCGCCGCTACTCGGCATCCCTCGCCCTCCGCAGCGCCACAGCGCCCCTGGGCGCCTCCGCGTAACCGCGCCACCCGGCCGGACGAGCCACCGCCCCCGATGAACCAGTGCGTCGGGGTCCGACCTCCTCGACCTGGCCGGGTGCAAGCAGCGCCCGGCGGAGACCCCCGCCGGACACGGCCTCATGGGCGTACGCCCCTACGACTCCGCCGTCGGCCGCCGTTACCACTCACTCCGGCGCCGGGACGGCGCCGCGCCGCCGAAGGTCCTGCACCGCCAAGGCCACGCCCCGGCCATCGCCCACCATCGCCCAGAGCCCCACCGGGACGGCAAGCCACCGCCACGCACTACGGAACTGCGTGATCACGGCGATGATGAAGACGACCTGGACCACGCAAAGCACCAGGTTCCCCAACAGACGCAGCATCGGATGCGGTCTCCTGCCGAACGCTGCTTCGAACCAGGTCTTCTCCACTGCCCCACCCCTCATGCGGACCGGGATCGATCACCCCGGACGACGACAGGCAAACAGTAGCGGCGTACTCAAACAGGCTGTCTTCAACCAGGTCGACATGGATCAGTGCGGTACCCGATCATGTGTTCATGCCCCTGAGAGAGACCCTTGCCCGAGTCGATGAAGACCTCGCCGCCGGCCGGGTTCCCGTCGCGCGCCAGCGTTTGCGCGGTCTCGTCTCGTCCTTCCCGCACGACCTGACGCTCCGCCGTCAACTGGCCGGGGTCTACCGGCTCTACGGCGACGCCGCCGAGGCCGGACGCTGGATGTACCTCGAAGAGGACCGCGACGCCGACGAGACCGCCGCCTTCGAGGCGCGGTACGGGTCTCCGGCGTGGCGGATGAAGGCCCTGGCCTGGCGCGGCCCCGAGGCGATGGCTGCCACCTCCTTCGCGAAGGGGCAACTGGTCGCCGTGCGGACCGCCTGCGCCGGGGAACTGGGGCGCCCCGTCGACTGGGACGACCCCGCCTCCTACCAGGACGGCCTGGAGGAGACCTACGAGGAGGCGCCCTCCGAGCCGTGGACGGTCGGCGGTGTGCTGGCGGGCGTCGGCTGCCTGGCCGGGGCCCTTGCGTTCCTCGCGGTCTGGGTCAACGGAGTCGTTGCCCTCTTCGACTGACCCCCCGGGCTCAGGCACGTACCGCCGCAGCACCAGTACGACTCCGGGCCGGCCCACGAGGGCGACGCCTGATCCCCCACGCGCACACGCCGTCGGCCGGCACCCCGCAGCGGGTGCGGCCGGCGGCATGCGGGGCAGGGAATTACGGGACCGGACTGCCGTTCACAGCCAGGGGAGCTGGTCGGCGGAGTACCGGTAGGCACGGAAGACGGCGTTCTGGGCGCCGGCCGAGGACTCCATGCCCACGCCCTCGCCGAAGGACCGGAACTGCGGGACCACGAACTCCCAGACCACGTCCCCGCCGGAGGTCACCTCGAAGAGCCGTCCGAAGGAACCCTCGGCGATGAAGGTGTTGCCGTTGGGAAGCCGCTGAGCGCTGGACATGTACGGGCTGTAGAAGTTCTGCGGCGGGTTGTCCTGGTAGGACCACACCTCCTCGCCGGTGCGCGGGTCGAGCTCCAGTACCCGCGAGTACGGCACGGAGGTCGTGTCGCGGTAGGTGCCGTTGTCGAAGACCAGGATGTTGCCGCCCGCCAGCTCGTGCGGATGGTGCTGCTGCGCCAGGACGTCGGGGCCGATGTGCCAGAGCACGGACCCGTCGGCGCGGTCGACGGCCACGGTGGAGGACGCGCTGCGGAAGCCGACGACGATCGAGCCGTCGGCGCGTTCGTTGACGGTGTTGGCCATGGGCCAGTGCTCGCGGGCGAAGTGCGGGTTCAGCGGGAACTCCTCGGGGTCGAGGTGTTCGATGGCGGCCCAGCGCCACACCCTCTCCCCCTCCCAGGTCAGTTCGTACACCACGTCCCCGTAGATCACTCCGCCCGGGGCTTCGGAGCCGGGGATGCCTCCCCTGATGCGGGCCGCGTCGGCCGGGTCCAGCGGTTCCACGACGGTGACGATGAGGTTGCCGTTGCGCAGGATCGAGGCGTCGTGGTGGTGGAAGGGGTTCCTGAGCTCGCGCAGGACCGTCGAGTCCGGGGCCAGCTCCTGGAAGATGCCGCCGTGGTAGACGTCCCAGATGGGGAAGAGGGTCGGGCTGGTGGTGTCCTTGGCCGCGTAGAAGAGGTTCCCGCCCGGGAGCAGCTGCGCCTGGCGGCCGGGCGGGTGCGGGGAGTTCCAGGTGTGGACGGTTCGGCCCTCGATATCGACGAGGTAGATCTGGCCCCCGCTGGTAATGGGCGCGTAGAGCGTGTAGCCGCCGTAACTGCGGGCGGGGTCATGGGCGATCAGGCCGACGCCGCGGCGGCGCAGGGTGTTCTGGTCGACGGTCATGAGGATCTCCTGTGTGGGGTGTGACTCAGCGGACGGTGACGGCGGCCGGGTCGACGGCCGTCAGGGGCGCGGGGTGCAGATGCCGCAGCAGCGCGGCGCTGTCGGCGGAGCCCGGCAGGCTCTGGGCGGCCTTCGCCCAGGCGGCCTGCTGCTCCAAATGGGCCAGCAGCTCGGGCGAGAGGGTCGCGCCGTAGCCGTAGCGGGGCTGGAAGGCGTCCACGTAGTCGGCCTGGAGTGCGCCCTTGGACTGGGCGAGTACGGCCTTTCGCGCGGCGGCAGGGTCGGCGGCGATCTCGCGAGCGGGCCGCCCGCAGGTGGGACACCGGCACCCGGCTGACCCCGTCGTGGACGTACAGCCAGACGGCGAGCAGCACGGCGTAAGCGATGAGAAGGCGCTTGGCGGTCTCCCCGATGCCGAACCAAGCCGTCGCGAGCGGCACCAGCGCGATGGCCGGGATCGGGCGCAGGAAGGAGACCACCGGGGTGACGGCGGCGGACAGCCTCGGCAGATAACCGGTGGCGAAGCCCAGCGCGCTGCCGGCGAGGGCGCCCAGCGCGAAACCGTGCCCGGCACGGGCCAGGCTGGCACCGAGATCAGCGGCCAGGATGCCGCTGCGGGCGCTGTCCGCGAGCGCGACCGAGGTCTCACCGGGCGTGGGCAGCAGACCCGGGGCCACCGCACCGGACCGGGCGAGCAGGTACCACAGCGCGAGCACGGCACCCGCCGCGCCCAGGGCCGGGCCGAGCCGGCTGAGGGCCCGGCCGGGCGGTGAGGGGATGGCGTGCACGGGGAAGCTCCTCGTTCGGTTCTCGGTCGTCGATAGCTGAGGTCAATAATTGACCAGGCTTATGACGGCGGTGTTGCGGCAGTGCGAAACCTCGCCGGCCCTCCGGCCCTTGATCGGTGATGAGGTACCTTCGCCTGCGTGTCTCGACCCGAACCCACTCCTGAGGCCATCGAGGTCGGACGGGTGATCCGGAGCTGCCGCAAACAGCACGGCGTCTCCATGGCCGTCCTCGCCACCCGCTCAGGCCTCTCCCAGCCCTTCCTCAGCCAGCTCGAACGCGGCCTCGCCACTCCCAGCCTCAGCTCGATCTACCGGATCGCGGAAGCGCTGGATGTCACCCCGGGCACCTTCCTGCGACCGCCCGCGCGACCGGGTGCGGTCAGTCACGAGAGCGACCCGCAGGTGATCCGCGTGAACGAGGCGGCGGGGCAGATCGCCCAGGTGCTCATCCCCGGCGGGCGCAGCTCGCTGATGGAGGCGTACGAGCACCACTTCGAGCCCGGGCAGGGCGAGCGCGGCTGGTTCGAGCACCCCGGCGAAGATTTCCTCTACGTCCTCGATGGCGAGATCGTCCTTGAGGTCGAGGGCGAGGAGCCGCTGACCCTGCGCGCCGGCCAGAGCGCCCACCACCGGGGCGAAGTCCCGCACCGCTGCCGTCTGACGGGCCCGTCCGCCGCCCGCACCCTGCTGGTCATCGCGAACGCCTGAGGGCTGTCGCCTTCCTCCGCCCGGGCCGCCCCTCCAACCGTTAGCGGCGCGCCTGGACGGGTACGTCGCCTACGTCTGCCTGCTCCCCCTCAGCCAAGGATCTGATCCCCCGTGAGTGATTCCGTCGCCGCACTGAGCGTCAGCGAGGCGCAGCCCCGCCTCCACGAGCTGACCGTCGTCGATGTCCGTACTCCCGCCGAGTTCGCGTCCGGCCATCTGCCGGACGCCGTCAACGTCCCGCTCGACCGCATCGGGCGTGCACTGCCGGAGCTCCGGCAGGCTGCCGGGCGCAATCCGCTTCTCCTGGTGTGCGCCTCGGGCGCCCGCTCGGACAACGCCGTCGGGACCCTGGCCTCCCACGGGATCCCCGCCGCGAGTCTGATCGGCGGCACCACGGCCTGGACTGCCGAGGGTCACGGGATTCAGTACCCCGACGGCCGGCCGCGGGCGGTCTGGGCCATGGAGCGCCAGGTCCGCTTCACCGCGGGCAGCATCGTGCTGCTGGGCCTGGGCCTGGCCCTCTTCGTCCATCCGGCGTTCCAGCTGCTGTCCGCCGGGATCGCAGCGGGCCTGGTGTTCTCCGCCCTCACCAACACCTGCGGCATGGCGGTCGCACTCGGCCAACTGCCGTTCAACCAGCGCGGGAAGGATCCCCTGGACACCGCGCTGGAAAGACTGCGGGGCTGACCTCGCGCGAGCACTACGGGCTGACGGGGCGGGCCGCCCTCCGCATCCGGACCCGCGTGACCGGGTAGGACGACCGCGAGCCCATCAGCGACGTCCCGCTCCACGAAGCCACGGCCGAGGCAGCAGCCCCCGGGACCTACCGGTGGTCGGGCACGTGCTTGTAGCCGACGCGGCGCACGGTGGAGATGCGGTCCCGGTAGGTGGGGCCGAGCTTGCGGCGCAGTCGCGCTACGTGGACATCGACGGTACGGCCGTCGCCGATGGGCCGTAACCCCGGATGCCCGAGATGAGGGCATCGCGCGTGTGAACGGTGGTGGGTCACGAGGTGGGCCAGAAGGTCGAACTCCCGCAGCAGGGTCCAACCTGATGCGAGAGGCACCCCTCCGCGCCTGACGGCTCGTCAGGCATCGCTGGCGGCGTGCGTCAAACGTCCATCACGAGCGTCGAGATATCGCCTGAACGCGCACAGCGCACACCACGCACGCCGACCTAAACCACAGGTCAGGCGCCCTTCGCGACCGGCTCCAGGATCGCGACGCACTCCACATGATGGGTCATCGGGAAGAGGTCGAAGACGCGCAGGGTGCGGGGCTTGTAGCCGTGGTCCTTGAAGTAGCCCAGGTCGCGGGCCAGGGCCGCCGGGTCGCAGGCCACGTACGCGATGCGGCGGGGGGAGAGGCCCGCGATGTGGCGGACCGTCTGCTTGCCGGCGCCGGCGCGGGGCGGGTCGAGGACGACGAGGTCGCACTCGGTGATCCCGGTCTTCGGCAGGATCTGCTCGACCTTGCCCTGCTCGATGCGCACGCGCGGCATGTCCGCCAGGTTGTGCCGGGCGTCCTCGACCGCGCGCTTCGTCGACTCGATGCCGAGCACCGCGCCCGAGTCGCCGAGCCGCTCCGCCAGTGCGCCCGCGAAGATGCCGACGCCGCAGTAGAGGTCGAGGGCCATCTCGCCCTTGCGCGGCATCAGGCCCTGCATGACCGCCTTGATCAGGGTGTCGGCGGCCTGCGGGTGGACCTGCCAGAAGCCGCCCATGCCGACGCGGTACGTACGGCCGTCCGCGCGCTCCCGTACGAAGGGGCGGCCGTGGACCCGGTGGACGCCGCCGTCCTTCTCCTCGACGCGCAGGACGGAGACGGGCTTGTCGAGCTCCACGAGCGGCAGGCGGCCGCCCGGGCGCGGGGTCAGGACGACCTGGCGGTCACCGGAACCGGAGGCGGCGATGGCCTCGACGGTCTCCATCTGCGGCCAGTCCTGCTTCTCGATGCCGAGCTCGGAGACGCCCTCGGCAGCGATCATGCAGTGGTCGATCGGCTCGATGTCGTGTGAGCGGTGCTTGCGCAGGCCGACGAGACCATCCTCGTCGATCGCGAACTGGACCCGGGTGCGCCACTGCGGCACCTGCCCGGCCGGCAGCTTGTCACCTTCGGCGGGCATGACGGTGCCGTCCCAGCCGGCCTCCTCCGGGGTGAGCCCGGCGAGCCGCTTCAGCTGCTCGGTGACGACCTCGCCCTTGAGCCGGCGCTGGGCGCCGGGCTTGGCGTGCTGCCAGTCGCAGCCGCCGCACTTGCCGGGGCCGGCGTACGGGCAGGGAGCCTCGATGCGGTCCTTGGAGGCCTCCAGCACGGTGATCGCGTCGGCGCGCAGGTACCGGGAGTCCATGTCGCCCTCGGTGACCTTGGCGACGACCTTCTCGCCGGGCAGGGTGTGGCGGACGAACAGGACCCGGCCGTCGGCGGTCCGGGCGATGCAGTGCCCGCCGTGCGCGACGGGGCCGACCTCGACCTCGTACTCCTCCCCGACCAGTGACTGCTTCTCGTTCTGCTCGGTCATGGTGGGGAGACTCCAAGGATCAAATGCTTCAAATGAAGAACGGCCGGACGACCGACCCACCAGTTTACGTCGGTCTCGTCCGGCCGTTCACCACCCCGCCTGAGCCTGCTGAGGCCCGCTCAGGCCGGCTCGGGCCTGCTCAGGCCTGCTCAAGCCTTCCCGGCGGGGTCCTTCGCGGCCCGGGGCCTGTCCACCAGGCCCCGGCGCACCGCGCCCGGGGCGTTCCACTCCTGCTGCTTCTTCGCCCGCCTCTTGGCGAGCTCCGAGGACTCCAGCTGGTAGGGCACCGAGGTGACCATCACACCGGGCGTGAAGAGCAGCCGGCCCTTGAGCCGTAGGGCGCTCTGGTTGTGCAGCAGGTGTTCCCACCAGCGTCCGACGACGTACTCCGGGATGTACACGCTGACGGCGTCGCGCGGGTTCTCGGTACGCAGGCCCTTGACGTACTCCACCACCGGGCGGGTGATCTCCCGGTAGGGCGAGTCGAGGATCTTGAGCGGGACGTTGATCCCGCGCCGCTCCCATTCCTCGCGCAGCGCCTTGGTCTCGGCCTGGTCGACGCTGATGCTGAGCGCCTCCAGGGTGTCCGAGCGGGTGAGCTTGGCGAAGGCGAGGGCGCGCAGCGTGGGCTTGTGGACCTTGGAGACCAGGACGATCGAGTGGACCCGGGAGGGGCGCACGCTGTCGTCGCTCGGGCCCTCGGCCGCGGCGATCTCCTCGGAGACGCGGTCGTAGTGCTTGCGGATCGCGCTCATCGTGCCGTAGAAGATCAGCATGCCGAGCAGGGCGACCCAGGCACCGTGCGTGAACTTGGTGGCGAGGACCACGACCAGCACCATGCCGGTGAAGAAGGCTCCGAAGGTGTTGATCGCCCGGGAGCGCTTCATCCGGCGGCGGGCGGCGGGTTCGCGCTCCGTGGTCAGGTGGCGGTTCCAGTGCCGGACCATGCCGATCTGGCTCAGCGTGAAGGAGACGAAGACCCCGACGATGTACAGCTGGATCAGCTTGGTCGAGTCCGCGTCGTAGACCCAGACGAGCAGTATGGCGGCGCCCGCGAGCAGCACGATGCCGTTGGAGAAGGCCAGCCGGTCGCCGCGCGTGTGCAGCTGGCGGGGCAGGTAGCGGTCCTGGGCGAGGATCGAGCCGAGCAGCGGGAAGCCGTTGTAGGCGGTGTTGGCGGCGAGGAACAGCACGAGTGCGGTGGCGGTCGCCAGCAGGATGAACAGGAAGCTGCCTTCGCCGAAGACGGCTTCGGCCACCTGGGAGATCACCGGGTGCTGGACGTACTCCGCGCCGACGGGGACGCCGTTGACCAGCAGGTCGGTCGCGGGGTTCTCGGCCATCCGCACGTTCGTGGCCATGGCCAGGCCGATGATCCCGCAGAACATGGTGACGGCCAGGCCGCCCATGAAGGCGAGCGTGGTGGCGGCGTTCTTGCTCTTGGGCTTGCGGAAGGCGGGGACGCCGTTGCTGATGGCCTCCACGCCGGTCAGGGCGGCGCAGCCCGAGGAGAAGGCCCTCAGCAGCAGGAAGACCAGTGCGAAGCCGGCCAGGCCCTGGTGCTCGGGCTTGATCTCAAGATCGGCGGTCGGCGCCTTCATGGGATCGTCCATGACGATGCCCCGCCAGGCACCCCAGGCGATCATGATGAAGACGGCGGCGACGAACACATAGGTCGGGATCGCGAAGAGCTTTCCGGACTCCTTCACGCCGCGCAGATTCATCAGCGTGAGCAGCAGAATCATGACGATCGCCGAGAGCACCTTGTGCTCGATGACGAAATCGACGGCTGATCCGAGGTTTTCCACGCCGGAGGAGATCGATACGGCGACCGTCAGTACGTAATCCACGAGCAGGGCGCTCGCGACGGTCAGTCCGGCCTTGGGTCCGAGATTGGTGTTGGCGACCTCGTAGTCACCGCCGCCACTCGGGTAGGCGTGGACGTTCTGCCGGTAGGAGGCGACCACGGTGAACATGAGCACGACGACCGCGGCGGCGATCCAAGGGCTGAACTGGTACGCCGACACGCCCGCGATCGACAGGACCAGCAGGACCTCGCCGGGGGCATATGCCACCGAGGAAAGCGGGTCGGACGCGAAAACGGGCAGGGCGATCCGCTTGGGCAGGAGGGTTTCTCCGAGGCGGTCGCTGCGCAGCGCCCGGCCGATCAGGATCCGTTTGGGCACGTCGGTCAGTTTGGACACGCACAGGATCGTAAGCGTTCGAACTGGGCCTGACGAACTTCCACCCCCGCTCACCGCGGTCCCATCGCAATTCATCCGCGATTCCGCTACGGGAGGTCACACTCCCGACCGGCCGTGTGTAGCTTGGGCGGTGGTCTGAGACCCTGTTAAGCCAGAGCATGCAATGAGGCTGGGAACCAGCGAGCCGCTGGCAGCCGGAAGGACGGCCGTGCACATCGTCATCATGGGCTGCGGAAGAGTGGGTTCCGCCCTCGCGCAGACCCTCGAACAGCAGGGTCATACGGTCGCGGTCGTCGACCAGGACCCCACCGCGTTCCGTCGGCTCGGAGCCGGATTCGGCGGCCGCCGCGTCACCGGGGTCGGCTTCGACCAGGACACGCTGCGGGAGGCGGGAATCGAGGACGCGGGTGCCTTCGCCGCCGTCAGCAGCGGTGACAATTCCAACATCATCGCCGCCCGCGTGGCCCGCGAGATGTTCGGCGTGGAGAACGTGGCCGCCCGCATCTACGACCCCAAGCGCGCCGAGGTCTACCAGCGCCTCGGCATCCCCACCGTCGCGACCGTACGGTGGACCGCCGACCAGATGCTGCGCCGACTGCTGCCGTCGGGCGCCGAGCCGCTGTGGCGCGACCCGAGCGGCGGTGTGCAGCTCGCGGAGGTGCACACCTCCGCCGCCTGGATCGGGCACAAGGTCAGCAAGCTGCAGGACGAGACCGGTGTCCGCGTGGCCTTCCTCACCCGCCTGGGCGAGGCCGTCCTGCCGACGTCGGCGACGGTCCTGCAGGAGGGCGACCTCGTCCACGTGATGATGCGCACGGACGAGATCGACAAGGTCGAGGCGGCCTTCGCCGAGGGGCCTGAGGAGGCACACGCATGAGGGTCGCTATCGCGGGGGCAGGGGCGGTGGGACGTTCCATCGCGGGCGAGCTGCTGGAGAACGGCCACGAGGTGCTCCTGGTCGACAAGGCGCCGACCGCCATCTCGGTGGAGCGGGTCCCGCAGGCCGAATGGCTGCTGGCGGACGCCTGCGAGATCACCTCGCTCGACGAGGCTGCGCTCCAGCGCTGCAATGTGGTGATCGCGGCGACGGGTGACGACAAGGTCAACCTCGTCGTCTCGCTGCTCGCCAAGACCGAGTACGGGGTGCCCCGGGTGGTGGCCCGGGTCAACAACCCGAAGAACGAGTGGCTCTTCAACGAGTCCTGGGGCGTCGACGTCGCCGTCTCCACCCCGCGGCTGATGTCGGCCCTGGTCGAGGAGGCCGTCAGCGTCGGCGACCTCGTACGACTGCTCCGCTTCAGCCACGGCGACGCCAACCTGGTCGAGCTGACCCTGCCGGCCGACTCCGCGGTCGCGGGCACCCAGATCAGCGAGATCACCTGGCCCGAGGACACCTCGCTGGTCACGATCATCCGGGGAAACCGGGTGCTCACCCCGCACGGCGAGGAGACCCTGGAGCCGGGCGACGAGCTCCTCTTCGTGGCCGCCCAGGCCCGCGAAGAGCAACTGGAGATCCTGCTCCAGGCCCGCGGCTAGCCCGGACCGGGCGGATTGCGGGACAGACCCGCGACGGCCCCGCACCCACCGCCACGCCGAAGGGGCGGGACGACCACCTTGGGTTCTAGGAGTCGTTGCAACATCCCAGTTCAGGGGATGCGATGGACTTCGAGATCCGTAGGGACCGGACGCCTCAGGGCCCTCGGAAGCT